>NVSM01000060.1 GCA_002401225.1 bacterium | reverse complement strand
CCAGGTCGGCGGCGGTTAAAGGATGGTCCGCTAGCCAGTGTTTCGGCAAGGTCAAGGTTAAAGTCTGCTTCTCGCTGGTGAGCTCAATTTTTGGCAAAGCCTGTTGCTGCCTGCCGCGATGCAGTAATACCGCTAAGCGGATTATTACCAGTAGCCAGCTCGCACCTGGCTGCCAGGAGCTTCGTAAGGCGCCTACCAGTTCGCCAGGTAATTTACGGCGATGGCCGCGTACCAATAGCGCCAGCAG
Source organism: bacterium (assembly GCA_002401225.1). Lineage (GTDB taxonomy): Bacteria > Planctomycetota > Phycisphaerae > Phycisphaerales > UBA1924 > UBA1924. The sequence continues at coordinate 12,154 of NVSM01000060.1, read as the reverse complement.
CTGCTTTTCTTCGCGACTGAATCCGGGCAGATCGGCATTGGCAAGAATATAAGCGCCATGCTTGTGGTAACTGCTATGGGCGATATCCAGGCCGATAGTGTGCAGCGTAGTTGCCCAACACAAAAACTTGTCCGCTTCGGGGATATCAACTCCGGCAGTTTTGCCAATCTGGCGCAGAAAGCTGGCCGCCGTCGCCGCTATCAATTCGGCGCGTTTCTGGTTTACGTGGTAGCGCACCGCTAAAGCTTTTACCGTGCTTTCACGGACATCATCATCGCCGCTGCGGCCGATCAGGTCGAACAGCAGTCCTTCGCGTAGAGCCCCATCAGACACACTCATACGTTCGAGCGCCAGCATTTCAAAAACGGTTTTGAGGACGGCAATTCCACCAGCGAAAACCGACTTCCGGTCGTCTTTTAGCCCCGGCAGATCGAGTTTGTCCAGGTGGCCGGCGGCGACCACGCGCGAACATATTTCATCGACAGCCGCACGGGTTAGTTCACTGGTGTCAGCCTGTTCTGTCAGCTTGCAGGCGGCTGCTACATCTCGCACTGCGCGGATAGTGCCGGAGGCACCGACCACCGTTTGCCACTGCAAATCGACAAAGGTTTCGATCACCGGTTCGAACTGACGTTGTGCAGCAATCTGTGCTTTGCGCATTCTCGTGCTGCTCAGCTGGCCATCAGCAAATGCCCGCCGACCGATAGAGATGCAGCCGGCATAGACACTTTCCATAGCTTCTGGCTTAAAGCCCTGGCCGACGATCAGTTCGGTACTGCCGCCGCCAATATCGATCACCAGTCGGCGTTCACTGCTCTGTAACGAATGGGCAACACCAAGAAAAATCAGCCGAGCTTCTTCAATACCCGATATTATGTCCACTGGGTGATAGAGCGCTTCGCTGGCTCGGTGCAGAAACTGCTCACCATTACGCAGTTGGCGTAAGGTATTTGTGCCAACTGCCCGCACTGCCTGGGCAGGTAACTGCTGTATGCGTTGCCCGAAACGTTGCAGGCAATCGAGGGCATTGAGCTCGGTCTGCTGATCAAGTGCCCCGTCGTGCAGGCCTAAACCGAGTCGAACCGGTTCACGTAGTCGGTCTATTATCTGTAGGGAGCCATTGGCCGATCTGCGTGCTACCACCATGTGAAAGCTATTTGATCCGAGGTCTAGGGCGGCCAGGATCGGAGCTGTTTTTTTACTCACGGGCATCTCTGAAGAAGCGGCTAGGCCGGGGAACTGGTCGCCATATTATGCGCAAAGGGTCTATCAGCGGTGTCGTCCGATTTATCAATGACAAGCTCTTGAGCGCTGATTTTATATAGTTAGAAAAGGCGATAGGGAATGACCTTAGAAAAGCCGGTGATTGTCTGGTTAGTCATTTTTAGCAGCGTACTGTTTTGGTCAGCGTGGTCCCCGCATGACTATTACACCTGGGTGCTGGAAGTGTTGCCAGCAGTGGTCGCTCTGGTGGTTTTGGCGCAGACCCGTCGGCGATTCGTTTTTTCTGCGCTGGCTTATCAGTTAATTCTGCTGCATTGCGTGGTGTTGATGGTTGGTGGGCACTATACCTATGCGGAGGTGCCCATCGGTGAGTGGTTCCAGTCGGCATTTGATTTGCAGCGCAATAATTGTGACAAGTTGGGCCACCTGTTACAGGGGCTGGTGCCGGCGCTAGTGGCTCGGGAGGTGATGATCAGGTTACAGGTGCTACCGGCAGGGGGTTGGCTGCGGCTATTCGTGATCAGCTTCGCACTAGCAGTGAGCGCGGCTTATGAGCCGATAGAGTGGGGTGTAGCACTACTCAGTGATGCAGCAGCCGAGTCATTTTTGGGCACCCAGGGCGACGTTTGGGATACTCAGTCGGATATGGCCATGGCACTGGTAGGGGCATTGATCACTGTTTTCGCGCTCAGTCGGCTACATGATCGGCAGTTAGCACGTTTCGACTAAATTTTGAGATAAATCAATACTACTCCTTTGCGGAGGCGGAACATGGAAGGGAGCAGTATCCTGTAATGGAAATCCGTCTGGAACGATTCTCTGGAGCTAGTGATGAAAACCGTGGAAATAAATAAGATCCTGATACCTGTCGATTTTTCTACTGCCTCTTTAGGGGCGCTGGCCCACTCCGAGGAACTCGCTCATCGTACCGGTGCCGAATTGACTTTGCTTTATGTGATAGAACCTGTATTGGCAACCATGGAATTTAATACTGCGGCAATTATTGAAGCTAATCAGACCGAGCGTATCAACACCAAACTTGAAGATCTCCGCGCAACTGAGGTTCGCCACGGCGTTAATGCGGGCAGCATGGTTGAAGAAGGAGAGGCCGCTGCAACGATTATCCGTGTAGTTGAAGAATATAGTTTTGACCTGGTGGTTATGGGCACTCACGGTCATTCCGGGTTTCGTCATCTGCTGTTGGGCAGCAAGGCAGAGCGGGTAGTGCGTGGCGCGAGCTGCCCGGTGCTGACGGTCGGACCAATCAAAAAATAAAAGGAGAAATAGCATGGGTAAAGTAACTATTAATAATATCCTCGTTCCAGTGGATTTTTCTGACCCTGGGGTCAAAGCACTGACGTACGCTGCACAGATGGCCAGCCTGTTCGATGCTACTGTACTGATGGCTTATGTCATTGAGCCGGTGCCAATGCCGGCTGAGATAAGCATGGCGGCGGTTTACGATCCCGATATAGAGGACCGGGCACTAGAGCGTCTGGCTATGATCGGCGAGACTCATTTCACCGATTGCCATCGGGAAACGCCGATTATTTTGCGCGGTCATGCCGGGACCGAACTGGTTAAATGCGCGCAGACTCAGGCAAGTGACCTGATAGTGCTCGGTACTCATGGCTATACCGGCTTAAAGCACCTGTTGCTTGGGAGCACTGCAGAATACGTGGTCAGGTCTGCCCCCTGTCCGGTGCTGACCATTCGCCACGACGCGTGACTGTTACCTGATCTTCCAATCGCCGCAACGGTGTGTACTATTGGCATTGATAGAAAGGATTCAGGTGGCCGATAACAAGGGGGAGGCATGACAGGGATGGGGTTTAGAACGTGCTATCGGTCAGGGTTGCTCGGTACATTGCTGGTGGCGCTATTTTCTGGATCGCTGGCATACGCCCAGGAGGGCGCGGCACCGGTCACAACCGTAACGGTGCAACTGGCGCCTCTGACCAGTCAACTCAAACTCACTGGCAGTGTTGAAGCTCGTCGTCACAGCGTGTTATCTGCCGAACTAGCTGGCCTGGTTAGTGAACTACTGGTTGATGATGGGGATCATGTCAGTGCTGGTGATCCGCTATTAAAATTGCGTGATCAACCTACCCGGCTCGAAGCTAATTTTCAGCGCGCCGGACAGGCCCGCGCTAATGCGGGGGTGAAGCTCGCCCGGCTTAAGGAAAACCGTCAGCGCGAACTGCTCAAATCCCAGGCTGCCGCTCAGGATAGTTACGATATTGCCGAAGCCGAACTGAGGCGGGCCACTGCGGATCGCACCGCCGCCCAGGCTAGCGTGGCGTTGGCGGATGACGAGCTCCAACGGCATTTGATTAAAGCCCCCTTTGCCGGGGTGATCAGCCGTAAACAGACCGAGGTTGGCAGCTGGGTGCGCCCCGGTGATCCGCTGTTAGTACTCGACGAAATGGCTGTTTTGCGGATCACCGCGCCACTGCCTCAGCGCTATTTTTCTCAGGTAGAGGAAGGGGCCAGCGTAGTGCTGGAATTCCCAGCGCTCCCCGGCGAGAAAATCAGCACGGCAGTAACCCGCAAAGTCACCGCGGCCAACCCCAATAGCCGCACCTTTCCGTTACTTATTGACCTGCGCAACCCGGATAATCGATTGGCACCGGGTATGTCGGTGGATATCCATGTCAGCCTGGCGGGGGGTGATCAACCCGTGTTGCAGGTGGCGGTCGATGCCCTGGTGCGCCAGGCCGATGGCACCACCCTGTTATGGAAAATTGTTGGCGAAGGCGATCAGTTGCAGGTGGCTCCAGCGCCGGTGACCACGGGTCGCAGCGCCAATGGTCTGATAGAGATTACCGGTGGTCCGGTGGTGGCAGGTGACCGGATTGTCGAGCAGGGCAACGAACGTATGCGACCAGGGTTGCCGGTGCGCATTCTCGCGGAGCATTAGGAGGGGAGTCGATGTTTCGTGCAGCGATTAACAACGGAGTAGTGGTGGCGGTGGCCGCGCTGGTGGTGACCGTGCTGGGTGTGGTATCGATATTCCGGGTGCCGATCCAGATGATCCCCGGCTGAACATCAAGCCCGATGCCAAGGAAGGTCAGCGGGCAAGTTTTACACTGTATACAGAGGGTGTCGATAATGATGGCGATGGAAAGATCAACGAAGACGGGTTTGGCTTTGTCGATCTCGACCAGAACTTTATGCACCGTTGGCCAGAGTACAAAGCACATTCAGGGGCCTACCCGCTCTCCGAACCCGAAACGCATGCGTTAGCGAAGTTTGTGCTTGAACACGACAATATCGTGATGGCAGTTACACTTGGTCGCCATGACAACCTAGTCAATCTTCCAGATTCAAAGAGCAAAGACATCACCGGCAAAGCTCCTAAGGGGATCGATGCGAAAGATGTCGATCTCTATAAGCATGCTGCGGAGCTTTTTGAAGAAACAACCGATCAGAAGAATGCGCCCAAAGAAGATATCGCGGGCAGTTTTCACGCATGGCTCTATGCCCAGCGGGGAATCCCGAGCTTTGCGACGGTTGTCTGGACACGCCCAGAGATGGAGAAAGCGGAGGGTGCAGAGGAGTCGATAGACGAGGCTGTTGAGGAAGAGATCGTCGAGACGCATCTCACCCCATCAGGTGTCGGCGATATCTCGCAAGAGACCATCGACGAACTCATTGCAGCGTATGAAGCTGAGACCGGCGAAGCTGTTGATGAAGCGATGATGGCGATGGTGACACCAGAGATGATCGAAGGGTTCGCTGCTCAAGCGGGTGTTGTCATCCAACGGATCAAAGCACCAGAGCTAGAGCAAGAAACTTCAAAGGAAGAGAAGAAGGACAAGAAAAAAGAAAAGAGCGATGATGCCAAGTGGCTCGAGTATTTTGAGCATGCTGGGATCACCGGCTTTGTTGATTGGCAGGCATTCGATCATCCGACCCTCGGGGCTGTTGAAATTGGTGGATTTGTGCCTTTGTCAAGAATGAACCCGCCAGCGGATCAACTCGACGGGCTTGCAGAACAACAAACAGCGTTTGTGCTCGATCTTATGAACTCCCGGCCAAAGATTTCTATCACTGGTCCAGAGATCAAAGTGCTGGCTGATGGCTTGTACGAAATCCGTATCGCACTCACCAACGACGGCGAGATGCCGACCACCACCGCATACTCACAAGCCAAGCACACCATCCGCCCGATTGTCATTCGATTGTCATCAGATGTTGAACACATTGTCATGGGACAACGAATCTCGCGAGTTTGGGGGATCGATGCCAACGGCGGACGGTCTGAACACCATTGGATCATTCGTACGAATGATATCAACTCAGAGACCATCGAAATAATTGACCCACGCTTCGGCAACCACACAATCAAGCTCGGAGACGAATCATGAATATTTTCAATACATCACTCCGATCCATATGTGTAGCTTCTGCGCTCGCGATCTCTGGCATGTGTAGTTCGATTGCCGTCGCGCAACAGCAAGTCCCATCGCGTGTCGATGTTTCATGGAATCGGTTCTATGACTATGACGAAGTGACACAGATTATCCATGACCTTGTCGACGCGTATCCTGAGCTGTTAACACTTGAATCGTTGGGTAAGAGCGAGCTTGGCCGCGATATGTGGCTCATCACGCTCAACAACCCAAAGACGGGTGCTGCTGCGGATAAGCCTGCGATGTACATCGATGGCAATGTGCATGGCAACGAGGTCCAAGCAACAGAAACGGTGCTGTACTCAATCTGGTATCTTACCAAAAGCTTCGGGGAGGTCGATCAGCTCACCGAGCTTATCGATCGCGTTGCTTTTTACTTCGTGCCATCACAAAATCCAGACGGGCGAGCCGAGTGGTTTGCCAATCCCAACACGCCTCACTCGGCGCGCACCGGACAACGCCCGACGGACAACGATTTCGACGGCTTGCTCGACGAAGATGGTCCGGATGATCTCGATGGCGACGGACATATCACGCGGATGTGGAAGTTTGATACCAACGGGCGATATCGGCGGAATGAACTCGATCCACGCATCATYGAACGGGCACCCGAGGGTGTTCAGGGAGAACTGAGCCGACTCGGGTCTGAAGGAATCGACAACGACGGCGATGGGCGAATCAACGAAGATGGCCCCGGTGGCTACGACATGAACCGAAACTGGGCAAGCGATTGGCAGCCAAACTACATTCAATATGGCGCAGGCCAGTTCCCGTTTGATCGCAAAGAGACAAATGCCATCGCGCAGTTCATTCTCAAACATCCCAACATCGCAGCTGGCCAAAGCTATCACAATACGGGCGGCATGCTCCTTCGCGGACCAGGTGCCGATTATCTCGATAATTTGTATTCGCGCTCAGACCGTTCTGTGTACGACAAACTCGGTGAGGCTGGTGAAGACCTGTTGCCCTATTACGATTACATGGTGATCCATGCAGATCTCTATACAGTACATGGCGGGTTCGTGAACTGGCTGGCCGAAGGACTCGGGATTGTGAGCTTTACCAATGAACTCTGGACCAACTCGCGCATGATGCCAGATCCTGATCGCGAGTTCTCGGCTGAAGAACGCATGCACTGGCAAGACCGCATGCTCTTTGGTCAGACTTTTACCGACTACACAGAGTACGACCATCCAACCCATGGCAAGGTGCTTATCGGCGGCGGCACAAAGTACTCGTCGCGCGTCACCCCGCCATTCATGCTTGAAGAAGGATGCCATCGCAACTTCGCATTCACGATGTTCCATGCGACGAACATGCCTGAGATTGAGTTTAAATGGGTGGGCGTTGAGCAGCTCGATTCCAAGCTTTGGGAGATCACAGTTGAAATCGAGAATACGAAGATCATTCCAACCCGTCTCGGATTGGCAGCCAAGAAAAACATCGGACTCCCCGATTTGCTCACCCTCGACGGCGTCGATGTCGTGCTTGCGGGAACTGTTTCCGATCGATTCGATCGTACAATTGATCCCGTTGAGCATCGCCCATCGATGCTCTTGCTCAACAATGGCATCCGAGGCAACTCGACCAATACTTACCGATTCTTAGTTTCTGGAGCAAAAGGTGATACGGTCAAGCTGGCTTATGCCGCAGAGAAGGCACGCGATATTTCRATSCAGTTCACTCTTRAGRCTGGCGAAAATRCCCCAAGYAATGATTGAGAGTTAGGGCTTCGTACGCAATTTTAGCATAGTGAGCCAGCTTCATGGTTGACAGCCAGGGTTTTTCCTGTATGGTGGAACCATCAGGGTTGATTTCCGTATCGGCATTCGTTCATACGCCGCGTGTGATCTCACGGTATTTCAATGCATTCGCATACCTGAGTGGATGATCTTTCTATCCACAATACACTTCAGGCTTGACCTGATTCTCACGACGCAGAATGGGTCTCATTCTGTCGATTTCATGGTCAAGCACACTAGCATCGTCTTTTCAAGGCGATCGGAGGATTTTCAAATGTTGAACTCTTTGGTTCGTGGTGCAGTGATGTTGGGTTGCCTCGCAACGACATCGCTGGCGCAAGTTCAGTCGGTCCAGATTTCGGGTGCTCAAATCGAGCATAAAATGGTCAAGGCTGTTGCTCTAGGTGAGCATGTTCGTGTAGAAAACCTGAGCATCCCGAGCGGCATGGTCGATCTCGAACTCGATCGGATCTCTATCTTAACCGCAGATGCACAGCTCGTGGTTGGTTCAGTCAATGGCTTTGAAGAACTCGCACGCCCAGATGTAGTCATCCTTACCGGCATCGTTGCTGGCGAAGCAGACTCAATGGCCTACCTTGCCATCTCGCCCTATGGAACCAACGGCTTTGTCGAGTTGCATGGCGTATTGACTTCAATATCTACCGGTCCATACGCCCAAGGCAAAGACCTGCTCAAGGCGCTCAAGTCTGCTCGCATGAGCGACATGATCGATCCAAACGCTCCTGCTTTCTGTGGCTATACCCAAGGTGATGTTGCTCTTGAGCCTTCAGGGCCTGCCAAGGAATATCCAGCGAGAACAGATCGTGGAACAGGTTCAACTTGTCGAGTCGCAGGCATCGCTGTCGAAACCGACTGGGAGTTTACGGATCGGATTTTTAGTGGCGACACCAACGCATCAGCCGCCTATCTCGTCTCCCTGATGGGGGCGATCTCAGAGATCTACCAACGCGATGTGAATGTTTCGCTTGCGATTCCGTTCTTGCGTGTTTGGGCGGATGATTCAGATCCGTACTCGGTTGCAGCCGGCGATCCGCTTGATCTTGTGCGGAATCATTGGAATGGAAACATGACGAATGTCGATCGTGCGCTCGTGCATTACTTTACGGGCCGCACCGATACCTCCTATGGCGGCGTCGCCTACCTCTCCGTGTTGTGCAATAGCAACTTCGGATACGGTGTTTCCGCGTATATTAATGGTTCATTCCCTTACCCGCTCGTTGATCACAACAGCGGGAACTGGGATGTGGTTGTTGCGAGTCATGAACTCGGGCACAACTTTGGTACAGGTCACACGCATAACTACTCGCCTCAGATCGATGGCTGTGGATCGGGCAACTGTGCACTCGCCTTCGGCGGGACCATTATGTCCTACTGCCATACATGCTCAGGCGGCATGACGAATCTTGTTCTTGAGTTTCACCCCCGCGTGATCGATACGATCGTTGGGTACATGGATTCCACCGGCTGTGATCTCATCGGTGAAGGCGTGAGCGCAGTTGCTGACGCAGTCGAGACGATCCAAAATGAGTCGGTAGAAATTGATGCAATGGGCAATGACGAGGCGCAATCTTGCGATTCGATCGCCTTGTTCTCAAACGATTCTTCATCAGCATTTGGCGGCACAGTTGATCTGCTCGCTGGGCAAGGCCCCGGCGGGCGTGATCTATTCTTGTATACGCCAGTCGATGGTTTTAGTGGCGAGGATACCTTTAGCTACACCATCAGCGGCAATAGCGGCACGCAGGTTGGTGTGGTCACTGTGAATGTTCGTGCATTGCGAGCAGCAGACACACGCCTCGATCCGATATCTGGGCTGAGTGTTCAGTATTATCAGCTTCCTGTCTTAAGCCAACTCCCAGATTTCAGCACACTCATCCCATTCGCGGATGATGTCGCTGCTGATGTCGTGCATGACTCAACGCTCGGCAACTTCATGAACTCTGGATTGGCTGACGATGTCGGCGCTGTATTCACAGGCTATGTCTGGGCATTCATCGAAGGACTCTATACATTCACGACTGAGTCTGATGATGGTTCAAAGCTCTACATCGGCGATGAAGTCGTTGTCAACAACGACGGCTTGCATGGCATGGTCAAGGTTGGCGGTACGATTCCGCTCAGTGCCGGCTGGCACAAGGTGCGGATTGAGTTCTTCGAACGCGGTGGAGGCGCAGGGATCATTTCAACGATCGCTGGTCCTGGTATTGCTGAGCAGAACCTCCAGGGTATTTTGCTCTCGCATGAGTCGAGCATGCAGTGTTCGGTCGCAGATCTCAACGCCGACGGCGTGTTGAACTTCTTCGATATCTCTGCATTCCTTGTGGCTTTCAATGCATCGGATCTCATCGCAGATTTCAATAATGACGGATTGTTCAACTTCTTTGATATCTCTGCATTCCTCGTCGAGTTCAGTGCAGGTTGCCCTTAAGGAACCAATGAGCTAAGAACAGTTCCAAGCCCCACGATCAGTTGGTCGTGGGGCTTTTTTATGCTCATTATCCGGTCGTCATGTTTTTAACCAAGATGTCGCGACCCACAWSRYSMGGGCMAWYKWKGRWGMSKRRRSSSMRWWMSRYSSGTTYGSSRWYWKKRWCGMTGKTGYYACMTATRMSTWTKMRWRAACCAGCGAAGGGTGGGCACTCGAGCGCAAAGTCACTGCATCAGATCAAGAGGGCGGCGACTTCTTCGGCTATTGCGTGGGCATCACAGACGATCATGCGATTGTTGGATCTGACGGGAATGATGATTTCTGGTGGGGGCCTGATGCGGGATCTGCCTATCTGTATTCGCTGAACTGTCAAGAAATCTGCTCGGCAGATCTGACAGATGACAGCCAACTCAACTTCTTTGATGTCTCCGCATTCCTCATCGCGTTCGCTGCCGGGTGTTGGTAGTTAGAGGACTGGAATTAAGGAAGAGGATAAAAAAATCCTGAGTATAATCTAGGTTTCATTGTGATCTCGGATGAAAAAGCGTGAGGTTTCAGGTGTTTTTGATATACTGGGTGCTCCGCAATGGGTGTTTTCAGGAGATCGAGATGATCCAGTGTTTTCAATCAGGTGTGTGTCTATTCGGGGCTGTAGTAGTTGGGGCATCAGTCGCATCAGCGGATGTGACTGAGTTTCAGGTTGCCAAGCTTCATATTTATGAGCAGGCCAGTTCGTCGGCGCCCGTTACCCCATCCGTCTATTTGCTCGATTCGTATATCGATACATTTGCAGGTGATGCGACTTCGGCATCACTCAATGGTGTGAACTTGCCTGAAGATTTTCCGGGTGAATGGACTGTCGGGTTAGAGTATGCCAGTCAAGCGGAACTTGACGCAGCGTTCCCCGGGTTCGTGTTTAACATGCATCTCCAGGGTGGTGTGCTTGGGGTTCGAGATGAAACGGTGGTTATGCCATCGCCAGCAATATATCCTGCTCCAGCTGCGATCACCCCAGCGAGTTTTACGGCTTCCCAAGGCGCAGACCCAACACAAGATCTACTTATCGAATGGTCGGCTCCCGGGGGGGGTACGAATGCTGTGTTCTTGGCGATTTATGATGTTGCTTCAGATATGGATGTTTTCGATGCAGAAATCCCTTTGCTCCAAACGAGCTTCCTGATTTCAGCATCGCAACTCTCGCCAAACAGTGAGTACGAAGTCGAACTTGTTTTTGCAAACGCAAACTTTGACTTCGGGCATGTTGCGCCGGGCTTTGGACTCAAGGCCAACTCAATCGCAGGCTATGCGTCTGTAACAGCGATGACATTTACGACTGGTGTCGAACAGTCTTGCAGTGATGTCGGCTTCGCAGGAGTTGTCAAGATTGCGGATTATGAACAGATCGCAGATAATACAGCACCAGCAGTCCCGTTCATTTACGGATTTGATGCGTTTGTTGATACCGAGATCGGGGGCATTATGGCCGCGTCGGTTATTGGTGGTGCGATGGAACAGGCTATGGTTCAATATCTTCCAGGTTCATGGGATGCAGAATCAGTTGGGTACGCAAGTCAATCACAACTTGATGCTGAGTTTCCAAGCAGCACGGCATACACCATCCACATWGAAGGTGGGACGCTGGGCGTGCGCGATCAGGGGATAACGATCGGAGTCGACGACTACCCGGCGGTGCCATACTTGGTCGGGACAGGGTATTCTGATCTACAGGCATACGATACAACGCATGACCTGACGATTGAATGGGCGACGCCTTCCGCGAATGTCACACACATCTTTGCAGATATCTATAATCTCACTGCAGATACCAAGGTATTCGAAGTTCAACTGCCTTCAAATACGACAAGTATTCTTTTAGCTGCCGGTGACCTCGTTCAAAGTGCAGATTACGAAGCGGTTATCAACTTCGTTGCAGCGCCTGAAGCAGCCGGCGACGATTGTCCAGGCTTTGGTACGGGATCCACGCTTTTAGGTGGGTTCGTGTCGGCCACGACAATCTTCTTTACTACACAAAGCGATGCGGTATGTACGCCGGACTTGAATGGGGATGGGTTCCTCAACTTTTTCGATATCTCAGCTTTTCTCATGGCCTTCGCAAACATGGATCCATCAGCAGACTTCAACAACGATGGGTTCTTCAACTTCTTTGATATCTCTGCATTCCTCATGGAGTTCAGTGCAGGATGCCCATAAAACCTAAATAGTCGCTCGGCCAGTTCGTTGGCCTCGCAATAAAATGTGTTTACTAAAAAACCCGTTGCAGATGCAACGGGTTTTTATTATTCATACAGAACGGATGGTTTACC
>NVSM01000059.1 GCA_002401225.1 bacterium | reverse complement strand
ACGATACAATGAACACTCAAAGACCCGACTGCGCCGAAGACGGCGAGTCGGGGCACCCTGTTTTCACGAGACTACTCCAGTGTCACCACATCCTCAGAAGATGAAACGAGTTGAGCAAGAAGACCATGCTCGATACCTGACATTCTCTTGCTATCGTCGGCTGCCGMTCTTTGGGAATGATCGAATCAAAGATGCCTTTGTTGAACAACTCCAACTCGCACGAGGCAAAGCAGAGTTTCACCTATTGGCTTGGGTTGTGATGCCTGAACATGTACATTTGTTGATTTGGCCTAAGCTACCAGAATATCCGGTGTCGAAAGTCTCGTGGATAATCAAGCGCCGCTTTGCACAGCATGTAATTAAGAGATGGCGTGAACTCGATGCCTCCATTCTCATTGAACTCGAAGCCCGTGATGGCCAAACTCGGTTTTGGCAGCGTGGCGGCGGATATGACCGAAACATCCATTCACAAGAAGAACTGAACGAAAAGATTCAGTACATCCATGAGAATCCGGTTCGAAGAGGGTTGGTCGAACGAGCGGAAGATTGGGCGTGGTCGTCAGCGAGATGGTATGATGGACAACGCGAGGGTGTACTCAAGATTGATGAACTGAGAAGGCCAGGAACTTGATAGGATATTCGACTGTTCAATGAGAATCTGATGAGTGAGGGTGCCCCGACTCGACRCKANWGCGSCSMAGWCGGSKWGWMGWKRCANMYRGRTATKMRAAGACCCGACTGCGCCGAAGACGGCGAGTCGGGGCACCCGGCGAAACATAAACAACGAAGAAACTGACTGACTCCATTAAAAAAACCGACGCTCGCGCACCGGCCTACTCATAACGAATTTTCACATGCCTCGAAACTTGATTCAATTACCCAGCGGGTGCCATGCTTACGGCGCAGCCTTAAGCATGTTCATTGGTCGAGAAATAGAAGACCTGCTTAAGCTGCGCGTAAGCAGGGCTAGGCCGTTTTTCAGCGGCCGTTTCAGACAGTACAACTCAACCCCCTGCTGACATTCCAACTATATCGAAAGCTATTTTTACAATCCAAACAAAGAAAACTATAAAAATCGCCGCTGATACCCACAACATCCAGCTTGGAATTTTGCTTATAATCGTTTTTTTCTCTTTGGTCATTCTCATCCTCCGGGCTTGTGCTATAAGGTGCTAGCTTAATGAATGGACTCGTTATTGGGGGGCAGGTCAGCATCAACATCGTATCCTCAAGCCAAGCCGAGAGCAAGAAGATCCGCATCCGCGCCCCCGAATCCATCCCCGATGCGATAACGACCAAGAAACCACATCCCAATTAAAAACCGACGCCCAAAGCGTCGGCTACAACTCAAAATCTCCATCCCCAAACTATCCCGCCACCAACTACCCCGCCCGACGAAACCCGCCGCGGCCACGAGCCAAGCCCCCACCACTCGCCTGCACACGCATAGGCCTTCTCCGCCGCGTAGGACGAACCATCCCGCCAACAATCGTGCCCGGAATCTGCGCAAGCATCGAAGCTGCACACACCGCACACACCGCCACCCATCTCGGCTGCGTCACAACACGAACACGCATCACCCGACGCGCACCCTCGCCACAACAAGGACACGAATATCGCGCCCGTTTTTCCTGCCCATTGGTGCCGTTCAGCTCAAGATCTCGATCAACAACAGATTCGCGTGCCTCAGGCTCTTCAAGCGTCCCAAACTCATCAACCGCCGACTCGCCAAGATCGTCAGCATGAACCCCAGCCTGCGCCCCAGCGCACTCTTGGGCACGCTCTTGCACAAGCTCAACCTCATCAGCAAACGGGATAATCCCAATCTCGTCACCCATACTCAATGTCGTCTCCGTGTTGGTCATCTTCATTCCTGTCCCCAGTATCAATTACTATCGTCACCAGACCCACTTCGTCTTACGGAATCTCTCAACTCCAGTTTCATCTCCCCTGCTCATAATCCATACAAACAGACGCGTTCTCGGACCTTCCCCGTCACCATTCCCGCCTTTTCTCCCCACACATAGGCCGTTTCGCCCAAAGCACAACGCACGAAAAAACCCGCTGTCACAAGGACAACGGGCTTCGATTATCTCTATTGCAGCCTGTGCATGATCTCTCACAAGATCATCACACCAGCCTTAGCCGTCGCTGGCAACCAGCTCAAGCTCTGCAACCTTGTCAGCATCAAGCAGAACAATCGTCTCGATCATCACGACCTCGACAGGCACATCCTTCATCCCCTGCTTGTACCCAGTACGCACATTGCGGATCGCATCCACAACATCCATACCACGAACAACACGCCCAAAGACCGCATACGCCGCCCCGTCCGGCTGAGGATCGCCCAAGAAAATATTGTCCACGACATTRATAAAGAACTGACTCGTCCCCGAGTTCGCATCGCCACCAACCCGTGCCATCGCAAGCGATCCACGAACATGGCTCAGCCCGTTCTTCCACTCATTGGCAATTCCCGCACGCGTCTCTTTGCGTTTCATGTCCGGCGTAAAACCGCCGCCCTGAATCATAAAGCCCGACATCACGCGGTGATAAATCGTCCCGCTATAAAACTCATCCTCAACATACTGCTCAAAGTTGGCAGCCGAAATAGGAGCATTCGTTCCATCAATCTCCAAGAAAATATCCCCGAGCGATGTAGTCATTTGAAAATACACGAACTTCTCCTCTTCCTTCTCCGCCGACACATCGCCAGCTTCTGTCACAACCGTTTTCGCAGCATCAACCACGCTCTTCTCATCCATACCAGTATCACCGGGTTGCACCGCAAACGCTGCGACAACCAACCCAATCAACACCAACACACCAGCCACTATAGATTTCATCCGTACTTCTCCTGGTCAGTAGTATTCGTCCTACCCCAACTCTAGCACTCCAGACACAAAATGACCAAACACATCCCCCCGCCGCTTTACCGACGCCCAGGCTCACGATCAGGAATCCCAGGCGCATAATCCACCCCGTGCAGCCCTTGATAAGTCCACCGATACCGCTGATGCACAAGCGTCTCATCACCCAACCCACCCAAAGGCACAGGAAATGTATCCAAAGGCACATACTTCTGAAGCCACACAAAGAGCCGACCAGTAGCCTCAGGGACTCCAGCAGGGCGCGAATCACCACTCACCCAGCTATTGACCGACCCATCAAACATCAGCTTCTCTGCCCGAGCATGGTCGTACCCAAAATATGGCTCGCCAACCTGCTCGCGATCAAACTCCTCAAACATCCAAACCTTGTTCCCAGGAAGCGTGACCTCACTCAACTGACGACCAATTGATAAATTTCTCCCCGCTGATGAACCACCAGCAAAGAGATGAGGCGTACGAGCTAACGGATAATACCGAGGCGTCGGAAAATCAGCCTGCCACGCGGAAACCGTCAAAGAATAACTCGACCCAAAGCCCCACCGCTGAAGTATTGATCGATGATCCCATCCGCCTTCATCATCATAACCATCCTCTGGATAACCCATCCCATACGGCAGCGTGTTCTTGGCGTGTGCAAACTCAAGAGGGTTTGCATTCCAAGAAAGCAAATTGGAATCCGCCGGATCAATAAACAACCCACTCTGCAAACCAGAACCAAGATAGTCCGCCAATACAACATGGTTATACCGCCGATGAGGCACTCGGCTTTGCATTTCGAGTATCTTGAACGCACCCGAAATCCGTCCAGTTAACCGCATCAATATCTCTTGATCCTGTCGAGTAGCCGCAGCCAAATCACCTGGCTCAACAACTGTCTGCCCATTGGGCATCACATAACTCTCACCCGCACGCCAAGAATAACTAAACAACCGCCCCTGATTCGCATTCGCATACAGCCCCCCGCCCTGCCCAATCGAACGCAAATTCGACGCGCTCATCTCACGATGCACAGATTGCTTCATAGAAAATAGCGTCGGCCCAGCCGTCATCCCAATCATCGACATCACCAAAACCAACGCCAAACACTCAACCAAACTAAATCCGCCCCGCCCGCAATCTTCATGATTCTTCATGCCATCCCCCCCTCTTAAAAAAGCAACCTTGCCAAAGACATCTTAGTACAATGCGCAAAGAATAACCGATACACCCCCAAGCTCGCAAGCCTAAACGATGTATCGGCTAAGAATAACCCAAATCAATTCAATACTTACCGCCGACCAAGCCCGCCATCTCGCACGCCAAGCCCATAATCAAACCCCTTCAAACCCCGGAAGGTCCAGCGGTACCGCTGATGCACAAGTGTTGGATCACCCAACCCACCCAGCGGCACAGGGAAAGTATCCAAAGGCACATAGATCTGCACCCAAGGCGTGTTCCCATACTCAAGCACAATCGCAGGCCGAGCATCGCCCGATGCCCAGCTATTCACCGAACCATCAAACATCAACTTCTCTGCTTGCGCGTGGTCGTACCCAAAGTAAGGCGACCCTTTCCCTTCACGGTCAAACTCTTCAAACATCCAAACCTTCTGCCCAGGCATCGAAACCTCAGCAAGATTTCGACCGCTATGTAGATTGATATTCGGCCCACCTGTAAAAAGATGCGGAGTGCTTGCAACAGGCACATAGCGTGCCCCAGGCTGATCCGATTGCCAAGCCGAAGGCACGACCTGATAGCTCGAACCAAACGCCCAACGCTCACGAGCTGATCTATTTGACCAGCTTGTGTCAGTGTCATATCCATCTGGCATTCCATTGGCATACGGCACAGTACTTTCAAACCCATAATCCAACGGATTCGATTTCCACACAAACTGGTTCGCATCAGCCGGATCAATAAATCGAGTATCAACTGCTGAATACCCTAAGAAATCTTGAAGCACAAGATGACTAAACCGACGGTGCGGAATGCGCCCTACGCCTAACGCGATCTTGAACTGCCCGCTTGTTCGCCCCGTCCACCGCTGAAGAATCTCTTGATTCTGATACTGTGACGCATTGAGATCAGTCGACGAAATCCTCGTTGACCCATTTGGCATCACATAGGCCTCACCCGCACGCCAAGAATATCCAAACAACCGACCACCATTGGCACCGGCATACATCGCGCCACCAAAACCAATCTGCTGCAAGTTCGCGCTACTCGCCGTCCCACGCATAGAACTGCGCACCGCCTTCAAAGAAGGCGCCATCGTCATCCCCACCATAGAAAGCACAAGCACAACCGCAGCGCACTCAACCATGCTAAAACCACGCCGAGCTTGCAAAATCCGATTCTTCATATAAAAGACCCCTATATAAGCGATATCCGCCAGCAGCACCATCTCAGCACCCGGCCCACGATCGCACAAATATATCCGCACCCTCCCCTGCGGAGTTGCGACAAAACAAATCTAATTATAAGTTATATAACCCAATGCTCACCACGCTCAGTCGCCCGAATCGGAAGCTTTCACTCCACGATATATCCAACGAGCAACACGCCAGTTCACCCACACAAGCACAATCAGCCCCAAGCCACACCCCAAGTACATCACATGACTCGGATCTTCGATCGCAGCGTGCATCGACTTCACAGCTTGTGCCCAACCATCCATGCCTCAATTATCAGCAATATCTCGCCCAAAGCCCATACAAATCGCGCACGATATCAAAATCGACAAGCCAGCCCCGCGCACAGACCAACAGCCCGAGCACGCAACGCGCACCCTCGTCCGAAAACACCAACCACTGAGACAACTCATTGAGAGAGCTTATTGAGACAACTCAGCTTGAGAGAACTCAGCCGCCGCTTTGCTGCCCATCCGCCTCAGAGTCGCTATCCATATCATCATCCTTGTCAATCGGATCTGGGTCCGGATCCGGGGCCGGATCTGGATCAGGGTCAGGGTCATTGGCCGGATCGATAGGGTCATTATAAAAATCGTCATTCATTGTCGTCTCCTTTGTGCTTGATCTCTTACTCGTCGTCCTGTTCGTCGTCTTGTTCATTGTGTTCACTGGTATACGCAATTAAAAGCTCAAGCGCCTGCTCTTCAAAGCTGCCCGGCACCATAACCTTCACAAACCCAGGCGTTTCCGCACGAAACCCCGCAGTCATCGCGCCAACAACCTGCACAGGAACACCCGCCTCGGCCAACATATTCTTCACCAAAACAGCCTCGAACTCTGTCGTATACCGTCCAACAACAACCGGATCTGGGTTTGTATCATTCATGCAACATTATACCAACCCCAACCAAACAAACCAACCCCCTTATTTTCGCTTACAGTCTACCCATGCCTCTCCACTACCAAAGCACCCGTTGCGTGAGGCCATTTCCCGCCTCATAAAGCCTTCGCCAACCTGGAATCCAAACTCCCAAATCCCAATAATCACATACACACACCCACAAAAACACGACCGAGCAAACCACTGAGCAAATCATGTCACACATCACAAACATCATCTTCACATCTCTCATCGCCTGCAATATATCAATCGCAAACGCTCAAGACAAAAACCAAGACCAAGRCCGAAAACTCACACTCAAAGGCCCAACGGTCTCAACACAAACCCAAAACTCCATCGGCTCCACCAACATGAGCGGCCGATTCACCCCCGTAGAATCACGCCCAGAACTCGCCGCCTTCATGCTCGTCACCAACGACCAAAACCACCTCGCCGCAGCAAGAGATCTCGACTACAAACGCACCCTTACCCTCACCATCTTCCTCGTCGACGAGATCGACACGGTCCGCGCCATCACCGACGCAATGACCCAAGGCAACTCTACCCAAGCCCAAATCCTCCTCGCGACACTCCGCAAACGCTTCGAACCAACCCTCCCCAGAGACCCATTCGCCAAAGAGTTCGACGCCATGCTCGACGAAACCCAACGCACCGAATTCCACAGAATCCTCGACGATTATTGGCACAAATGGACCCAGGCCCAACGCCCAGATACACACATCAAACCAAACTCACCCGCAGCGAAAAAAATCGAAAACACACTCAACCACAAACTCTTCGAGCAAGACATCCAACTCGCCTACGACATCTCCCTCAAACGCTACCGCGACACCATCGACGCCATCGCAACCGCCACCCAACCCACCGCCGATCAACAAGCCCAGATCCGCACCCTCATCATCGATCACATCAAAGCCACCCGCCTTAAGGCGACAATCGAACAACGCGAAGATCTCATGCTCGAAATCTACACCCTCTTCGACGAACCCCGAAAAAGAAAACTCTTCCGCCTCATGACCACCCTCGCAATCTCCAGAGCAGGCTAACCACACACCAAACTCACAGAACCGAACAAAACATGTTTTCATAACAATTTCATTCAGTATTCATCAACTTTCATCTTCCATATCTACCCACCAGCCGATACCATACCCCCATGCATATCCGCTCCCCCCTCATCATCGCCGCCACCCTCTCATTGCTCACAACATCCGCACAAGCAATCGTTGCAGAGCCCGATTGCCCCTCGGCTACCCAAATCAGCATCAGCGACCCACTCCACCACGCCGAATGGTTCGCCATCGAAGGCGACTACGCCTACATCCTCGACGAAAGCGAAGACTACTTCACCCAACTCGTCATTATCAATATCTCAGATCCCAACAACCTCATTACCGTAAGCGCAACCGAGTTCCCATTTGCCAACAGCTTCTATATCCAAATCTACCAAAACGCCGCATACATCTTCCATTACTCAAAGATGTTCACCATCGATATCTCAGACCCGACCTCACCGACATTCACACACGAATACACACTCAGCTCAGAAGGCTATCCACTCTCCGCCCCAATCCACAACGGCTACATGTACATCTACGATTTCGATATCCTCGACCTCGCCGACCCACTCCACCCACAGTTCGCTGCAAACATCCAAACACAAAAACCAATCGTTCATTTCGCCAACGGCTTCGGCTACACAACAAACGCCCAAGCACTCGACATGACCGACCCCCTCAACCCCCTCGCAACTTCCAATGGCTTCGGATCGACCTCAGCAAGACAGTTCATACAAGACCAAAACACACTCATCGGCCTCAGCTCCTCAGGCTTCTCCGTCGACATCACCAATCCATCCCAACCGATCATGATCGACAGCAATATCAATCTTGATGTCTCGTTCTATCGCGGAGATGCCATAACAAGCTCGATCCTTTACGAAATCAATGACGACCGCTCAGGAATCATCGCCTTCGATCTCTCAAACCCAAGCAATGCCATGGAGATCCAAAGAACCGAGTTCAACCTCCCCGCCTCAATCCGCGAGATTGAAATACACGACGACTACATGCTCGCCCTCTCAACCCAAGCCCTCTACGCCTACCGAATCTCAACCAAGCCCGTCGCCGCGACACACCAAACACTCGGATCCGCCAACGATCTCATCATCAAAGACAACACCCTCATCACTGCCAACGACACAGGCTCTCTCCAGTTCTTCGATATCACCAACCACACACGCCCCCAACTCATCTCCACACTCATCCTCCCAGACGATGCCGTCGCGATCGATTACAAAGACAACACCGCCTACATCGCAACAACCAACGACAACCTCAACCTCATCGATATCACCGATCCATCCAACCCAACCCTCATCTCCAACATAGATACAGGCCGACGCGCCTCAGATGTACAAGTCGTCGGCGATCTCCTCTACGCCGTCGACCGAATCTTCGGGCTCTCAATCTTCGATATCTCAGACGCGACCAATCCCCAACACATCTCC
The DNA here is from genome assembly GCA_002401225.1 of bacterium. GTDB lineage: Bacteria > Planctomycetota > Phycisphaerae > Phycisphaerales > UBA1924 > UBA1924. The sequence goes on along the minus strand of NVSM01000059.1, from coordinate 3,998 downwards.
ACACTCAACACCCCAGGCTGGGCCAACGACATCACCATCGACGACGAAAACAAAATCGCCTACATCGCCCACAGCCAATACGATCTCCAAATCGTCGACATCGCCGACATCGCCTCCCCCACAATCATCGCCACCATCACACCACTTAGCGCCAGCGCACCCAACGGCATTAACACCTCAACACGCGTTGGCAACCTGCTCTACACCCCCGAAGGTAACTTCGGATATCGAATCTTCGATATCACAGACCCAACAAACCCAACACAACTCGCACACTTCGATGCCATCGCTCAATCGCAAGAAGGCCAAGTCACCGGCTTCGCACACCAGATCACAATCAAAGACAACACCCTCTACCTTGCCAACGGCACCGGCGGCTTCCTCATCTACGACAACACAGACCCCTTCAACCCAACACAAGCACAATGGATCAAAACCAGAGAATCGACCCAATCCACAAACTCCATCCGCCGCATTCTTCTCCGCGATAACATCGCCTTCGCCGCCGTCTACGAAGGCGGGCTTCGAATCTACGACCTGAGCGTCTGCTCACCATGCCCCGCAGATCTCAATGGCGACGCCCTGCTCAACTTCTTCGATATCTCACTCTTCCTCCAGGCATTCCAAGCACAAGACCCGATTGCCGACTTTGATAACGATGGTCTATTGAACTTTTTTGATATCGCTGCCTACCTCATCGAGTTTGCAGCCGGGTGCCCATAACACATACCCGTACACAAGCCTTTCAAAACAGCCTCCTCCGCCATTTCCCCCACGAAGCCCTATAAATAGCTTGACACCGCCCCCCGTTCCCATTACTGTGGGCCACAGGTTCATCCACGAACCCTTTTGTTGCATATCCCACTCGGGATCCCTGAGTTCACCATAATCAGTTTTCCTGCAAACCACGATTGCACAGATCAATTCGCCCGGTGTATCTGCCGAGAATTGACTCTGTAATAAGGAACAAGAAAGGTCTCAACCGTGTCCACAAAGAAGTCCAACACCGTCCGTATCACCGCAGCATGCCTGGCAGCCGCCATCGCATCCGCTGCTCACGCTGATAATCAAGCTCCAACACCACAACGACTCGCTGCAATGGCCCAGTTCCAAGCAGTCAACCAACAAGCATCGTTCTCAAAGCTCGATGACGGCTCCATCAATCGTGTCTATGGCCGAGCATTCAGCCAAGGCAACACCAGCGCCCAATCCGCCGCAAGCTTCCTCAATCAGCACGCAGCGATCTGGGGCGTGACGACTGCCGAGCTCATCGCTGAAGGACCGTTCGCCGACGGCCATCACACACAGCAAATCGGATACCTCCCAGATTTCGATTCCTACAAATTCACAGGACACTACTACAAGCAAACAAAGCAAGGCATGCCTGTCTTCCGCTCAAAGCTTGTCCTCCTCGTACGCAACGACGACAACAACCCGCTCGTACTCGCGTCATCACAACTCTTTGACCTGAGCGCAGTAACCCTTGACGCACAACAAATGCGCCTTGCAACAAACGAAAAACTCATCATCAGCTCTGCTGAAGCAGAGTTCAATGTTGGCGTAGAAATCCAAAGCACAGAACGAGTCATCTACGCAGGGCAAAACGGAAACCCACACCCCGCAACAATCGCGGACTCATCAATCCTGGTCGTCAACGGCTTCGAAAAGCACCTCGTCGTAACAGACGCACAAACAGGCGAAATCCTCTTCACAGAAAACATTATCCACACAATCGATGTCACCGGAAACACTTCCGGCATGGCATCCGACGGGCCAGGCTCAGACAACTGTGAACTCGAAACACTTCAGCCACTTCCATACCTTGAAGTTTCACTCCAAGGCGGAAACTCCGCAGTCACCGATGTCAACGGCGATTTCACGATCCCACACGGAGGCAGCGGACCAGTTACAGTCAGCGGCACACTCAACGGCACATGGTTCCGAGTCTTCGATTTCGCAGGCTCTGTTGAATCAGTTGCAGACGCTGTCACCCCTCCAGGACCAGCAGACCTCACCTTCAACGCCTCGAACACCAGTGCAGCTATCCGCTCACAGGTCAACGCATATGTTGAAGCAAACCGCGTTCGTGACTTTGCATTCGCTGCAAACCCGTCATTCCCAACGCTGATGTTCAATGACTTCCCAATCACAGTCAACCGCACCGACGGCTTCTGCCCAGGCAACGCATGGTACGATCCATCGGACAACGGCGGCAACGGCTCAATCAACTTCTGCTCCGCTGGCGGCAGCAACCCAAACACCGCTTGGTCATCAGTTATTCATCACGAATACGGCCATCACCTCGTAAACGCTGGCGGCTCAGGCCAAGGCCAGTACGGCGAAGGCATGGGCGATGTCATGAGTACCATCATCCTCGACGATAACCGTCTCGGACTCGGGTTCTTTGGCTCATGCAACGGCTCACTGCGTAACGCAGATAACAATCACCAGTACCCATGCTCCGGCGGCATCCATGATTGTGGACAGCTCATCTCAGGATGTGTCTGGGATACACGCAATGCAATGATGGTCACCGAACCAAACAACTACTCCGAAATCCTCGGCTTCCTCGCCGTCAACTCGATCCTGGTACACTCCGGCGATCTCATCACCCCAGCAATCACCATCGACTGGCTCACACTCGACGATGATGATGCAAACATCGGTAACGGCACGCCCCACTATGATGAAATCGCAATCGGCTTTGGTGTCCACAACATGGATGCACCAGCTCTGAGCCTCATCGATATTGTTTACCCAGCAGGGCAGCCAGCAATCGTCAACCCAAATGGCGGCACCACTCTGTCAGTGGACTTCCAACCACTCGCAGGTGCAGTCAACCCATCAACACCAACCATGATGGTTGATTCAGGTGCCGGGTTCGTTGCATTCCCAATGACCCAAATCTCAGGCTCACTGTTTGAAGCAGCTTTCCCAGCTGCAGAGTGCGGTTCAGATCTGGCATACTACATCACCGCCCAAACAACAACAGGTGCAACACAAACATCACCGGTGAATGCACCCGCTGCTTCATTCACAGTCGCAACCGCAACTGTGAACCCAACAGCCTACTACGAAGACGACTTCCAGACCAACCAGGGCTGGACCGTTTCGGGGAACGCATCTGACGGCCAATGGATTCGTGGCGTACCAATCGGTGGCGGCGATCGTGGCGATCCAGCAACAGACTCAGACGGCTCAGGATTCTGCTTCCTCACTGACAATGTCTCGGGCAACTCCGATGTCGACGGCGGCAGCACTATCTTGACCTCGCCAACACTTTCCGTAGTCGGTGCTTCGGCAATCAGCTATGCTCGCTGGTACGACAACTCATTCGGTGCTTCACCAGAAGCAGATATCTTTGTTGTTGAAGTTTCAGATGACAATGGTGCAAGCTGGACCAACCTCGAAACTGTTGGCCCGACCGGCTCAGAAGTTTCTGGTGGCTGGATCACCAAGCAGCTTTCATTGGTCAACATCGCAGGCTTCACCGCAAACAACCAGTTCAAGATCCGCTTCACCGCATCAGATCTTGGCGACGGCTCAGTTGTTGAAGCTGGTGTTGATACAGCCATGCTCTTTAGCTATGACTGTGATGCTTGTATCGCAGATCTCAATGGTGACGGCGTGTTGAACTTCTTCGATATCTCCGCATACCTCAGCTCATTCGCTGCGGGTGATCTCGTTGCAGACTTCAACAACGACGGCGTGCTCAACTTCTTCGATATCTCGGCATTCCTCGCTGAGTTCGCTGCGGGTTGTCCATAATCGATCGGCCTTGAAAACCTAGACACTCAAGGGCGTCCACAGTGTGGACGCCCTTTTTTATGCGCCACCATTATGCCCTGATCGGGGTCGCCCTGGATATCTGAAGTGTGCTGCCAGAGTGGCCATCGGCGAAGGCGCCGCGTTGGTGCGTCAAGAGGGATTCGATATAGCTCACGAAGGCTGGGCTGGTGCGGTGCAAATGGCGGGTTCGTTTTTGCCAGATCTGGGAG
>NVSM01000010.1 GCA_002401225.1 bacterium | reverse complement strand
TGGTCGTGTGTCATTGCGTTCGTTCGTTCCTTCTTGCCTATTGGGTTTGCCAAATACTTAATCTGGCTCGGATGACAGGAGCCTCAACCCCAGATCATCGACCACTTGTTCATCACTCATCAGCTTGTCAGCCAAGAGCTTACGCGCCCGGTGGAGTCGGCTCATGACGGTGCCAATGGGTACCCCGACGATCTCGGCGATCTCGCGATACTTGAGCCCATCGACGCCCCACAACATGAGTATCTCTCGATACTCATCCTTTAAATCCTCGATCGCCGACTTCAATCGACCATCGACATGCTCCCAATCCAGATCAGACTGATCCCAGACCGGAGGCGGCTCATCGGGCATACGCTCGCTCGATGATTCATTAAAGAACTCGTCAACAGCCATCGGCTGACGCGCTTGCTTCTTAATCCGGGTATAGAAGACATTATGGCAAATCGCAAACAACCACGAGCGCATGCCTCCAGACCCGGAAGTTGGATCATCAGGAGCACTCTTGTCCTCAAACCGTTCAATAGTTTGAGGCCGAAATGCCCTTGCGTACACTTCCTGAACCAACTCATCAGCCTCCTCAGGCTGACGCGCCAAATGCAACGCCATGCGATAAACCGCATCGAGATGCTCAAGAGCAAGCTGTTCGAACTTGTTTCGCTCCAACTTGTTGCCTGCCCTTCTCTTCTGGTATGGAAAACGATTGTGGGTTGGGGAATATTCCCGCGTGTTCCAAAGCATAGCTCAGAACGAGCAGTTAGTTATTAGCGCTGCCCGATAAACTATCGTTTACCTAAACCGCAATCACAGACTTACGCCGAGMKKMCYTYKYSYKTTCKMWYGMACTACAATCWRGYGATGCCAACWMASRATACCAAYCAGAAGCCGTACTATATYACYACKCCGATTTACTATGTGAACGATCGCCCGCATATTGGGCATTGTTATACCACGCTGATCGCCGATGTCGCGGCTCGCGCGCAGAGGCTGATCGGWCGMGATGTGTTCTTCTTGACCGGGACCGACGAGCAYGCCGAGAAGGTRAGCAAGACGGCGGCSRAGAAYGGCAAGACGCCGATGGARTGGGCGACGATCAATGCGGATCGGTTCAAAGAAGCGTTCGCGTTTATGAACTTCTCGCACGATGACTTTGTGCGGACGACCGAGGATCGCCACAAGGTCAAGGCGGTTGAGTACATCCAGCAGCTGCTCGATCAGGGTGATATTGAGCTTGGCGATTACGAGGGCTGGTACGATCCTTCGCAGGAAGAGTATCTTACTGAGATGGTGGCGAAGGAGAACGATTTCAAGTCGCCTGTGACTGGGAAGCCGCTCGAAAAACGGGTGGAGCAGAACTACTTCTTCAAGCTCGATAAGTATGAAGGCTGGTTGCGGGAGCAGATTGAATCAGGCGCGATTCGTGTGGCTCCTGAAGCGCGCAAGAACGAGGTGCTTGGCCGACTCAAGCAAGGGCTGCGGCAGGTTCCGGTATCACGCAAGATCAAAGAAGGCGATGCGGACTGGGGCATCAAGATGCCGGGCGATGATGAGCATCGGATTTATGTGTGGATTGAAGCGCTGTGCAACTATTTGACCATCGTTGACAACGATGAGAAGCAGAAATATTGGGATGGCGAGGTTGTTCATCTGATGGCCAAGGACATTATTTGGTTCCATGCGATCATCTGGCCTGCCATGTTGCATGCGTTGGGTAAGAAGGTACCCGACCGGGTCTATGCCCATGCCTATTGGATTGCAGAGGGCAAGAAGATGTCCAAGTCGCTTGGCAATTTTGTCGAAATCGATTTACTTCGAGCGTACGCAGAAAAATATTCGCTTGATGCCATGCGTTGGTTCCTAACCGCACAAGGACCACTAGGCGCCAATGACGCAGACTTTGCTCACTCGCGTTTTGTCGAAGTGTACAACGCGGATCTTGCGAACACCATCGGCAACTCAACGAGCCGGGTTGGGAACATGTTTCACAAGTACTTTGACGGCAAAGTCAAAGGCACATGCAACGGCGAGTTTGGGTTTGAAGATGGAACATCAATGCAGACAGCGATGAAGGCTCTTGGCAATGTGGGAAAACTAGATGACCGTATGGATCGAACATACAAGTTTCAAGATTTCGTAAACGATAACATCCATAGCGCCGTTCATGCGGTGAATATTCTCGACATCGAAGGTTTACTTTTTCACGGAAAAGCAATCGTTCAATATGTGGATGAGTTTATCACATACACTGCCCCGTTTACGCTCGCCAAGCAGCTCGATACGCTTGATGAYGGYRARCATGCGYTSRRWTCAATYTTGTAYTCYTGYGSYGAGGCKYTKCGGATYGCWTCGTTGTTGTTRWSKCCTGCGATGCCTGAGAAGATGGCSGAGCTTTGGCRGAAYTGGAACTGTAACCATCTGGTTGATCCTGATGATTGCAACTCTGGGTTTGTTGGGCCGTTGAGTGAGCTCGCCAAATGGGGCGGGGAGTATGGGCTTAAACCCGGGCAGACCATCGAAAAAGGTGCGGCTTTGTTTATGCGTGCGGATTCCAAAGAACCTGCGCCCGAAGCTGAGCGTATCTCCTGAATGCTTGAATCTGAACTGATCATCTTTGACTGTGACGGCGTGCTTGTTGATACCGAGCCTTTAACGAACCGGGTGCTCGCGCGATGCGTGAGTGCGGTCGGATGGGAAGTGGACCAGGCGTATTCGATTACACACTTCAAAGGCAGAAACCTTGATGACATCTTGATTGATGTTGAAGCCAAGCTCGGCAAGAAGCTGCCGGGGTTGATGGATGAGTATCGCAGACAGATGTATATCGAGATTCATGAGTTCGGGGTGCCTGCACTTGGTGGGATTCATGAACTGCTTGATGCACTTGATGCGATGGGTGATCAAGCCCCCCACCGATGTATCGGGACCAACGCACCGCTCGAAAAGGCGAGGCTCACGCTTGGTGGGTCAGGGCTGATCGACCGGTTTGAGCATCGTGATGGGTCGGATCGCCAGACGATGTTCAGTGCCTATGAGGTCGGCAAATGGAAACCTGATCCGGGGCTGTTCCTTCATGTGGCGGCCGCGATGGGACATGAACCCGAGGCCTGCATCGTGGTTGAGGACTCGACCGCCGGGGTAATTGCAGCGGTTGCGGCGGGGATGCGGGTGATTGGGCTGGCGGATTTGACGCCTGTGGATGATCTGGCCAAGGCTGGGGCGACTCAGATTGTTGAATCCCATCATGAGTTGGTTGCCGAGTTCAATTTGAGCCAATAAGTCTGCTTGCTGCAAATCATGCCTAACACTCGATTTATACCGAGTTTGTTGCTCGATTGTTGGGCAATAATTTTGCTTTTGCGGGTTCGTGTCTATGATCCTCGACTATGCCCATGCCAAGAATCGCCATCGTCGGCCGACCCAATGTCGGCAAGAGCTCTTTGCTCAATCTCATCGCCCAAGAACGGATCGCGATCGTTGATCCAACGCCCGGCGTGACGCGCGATCGGCTCTCAACCGTCGTTGATCTCACGCACCCGGATTTGAAGGGGCCGATCAAGCAGATCGAGCTGACCGACACCGGCGGGTACGGCGTGTATGTCGCTGACGGCAAACGCTACAACGAGATCGGTGAAGACCTCTCGACACTCACCAAAGATATTGAACGCCAGATCGCTGAAGCGGTGTCGAGCGCGGACATTATTTTGTTTGCGGTCGATTGCCAAGCTGGGATCACTTCGCAGGATCAGATGATCTGCCAGATGCTCCGCGAACAGAAGCTCGGTCGGCGTGATAAGAAGGGTACGAAGAACTCGGAACTCACCCGCGTGTATGTCGTCGCGACCAAGTGTGACGATTCGAGCTGGGAGCCTCACGCGTATGAACTGTCGGCGTTTGGATTTGGTGTGCCATTCATYTGTAGCGCGACGAGCAAGTACTTCCGWMGSAACCTGCTCGATCGTTTGTACGAGATTACTCCAAACGARACYTTYGAGCCTGAGCCTGAAGTCGATATGAAGATCGCGATTGTCGGCAAGCGCAAYGCGGGCAAGTCGACCTTTGTGAATCGTCTCGCTGGTGAGCCTCGGATGATTGTTTCGGAGATYGCAGGCACCACGCGCGAYGCGGTGGATGTGAAGCTTGAGTTTAACGGCAAGTCATTGCTCGCGATTGATACCGCGGGTTTACGCCGAAAGAAATCGTTCCAGGACAAYATCGAGTGGTACGCCCTCGATCGYGCAGAACGCGCGATCAAACGAGCCGATGTCATTATGTTCCTGGTTGATGCGACCACTGAAATTTCGCAGGTTGATGAACARCTCGGCAAGATGATTGTCGATTCGTTCAAGCCTGTCGTGATYGTGGTGAACAARTGGGATRTCGCCAAGGACGCWGCGGACGAAAARGGTCGCAAGGTGACGCCTGCTCGGTAYGAAGARTATTTCCGCAAGGAACTCGGCGGRTTGCGCTTCGCGCCGATCTCGTTTATGAGTGCTGAGGACGGGCTTAATGTCAAGGAAACCATCGCGTTGGCGTTCGAGCTTCATGAGCAGAACCACACACGCGTAGGCACCGGGCAGCTCAACCGCGTGATCAAGGGCATCCTTGAAAAACGCGGCCCAAGCAACCGGCTCGGTACTGAGGCCAAGGTGTACTTTGCATCGCAGGTGAAGATGGCGCCGCCAACGATTGTGTTGGTCGTGAATGATCCTGATCTGTTTACCAATAACTACGAGCGGTTCTTGATGAATCGTTTCCGCGAGGTGATGCCGTTTGACGAGGTGCCGATCAAGCTGATTATGCGATCGCGCAAGCGCGTTGAACGCAGGCTGCGTGGCACATCCGGCAAGGGCAACTTGCATGTGCCCAACCAAGAGACCGGCAAGTTTGATACCGAGCTTGAGATCGAGAACATCGATCGTGATGCGTTGCTGGTGGATCTTCCGGATGATGCGTCATTGTACTTCGACGATTAAGACTGCAATACAAACATAAAAACACCCCAGCGTTTGCCGGGGTGTTTTTTTATTCTTCAAATATCATCGCTTATCGCTTAGGCGTGATCGTCTGTTGAAGGTTCGACAACCGCTGGGGCATCGTCCATCTCGACGAGTTTGCCCAAGGCACTCGGCAGTTCGATGCCGGCTTGCTTGGCGAGTTCGTGAACCTGAGGAAGCGAACCGATCATGCCGCTGAGGAAGTTGGCGGTGGCGTTGCCTTTTCCATCACCCCCACTGCCAGAATCCCAAACCGTGATCTTGTCGATCTTGAGGTTCTGGATCGCCTTGACCTGCAATGCGACCAACTCGGGAAGTTGTTCGATCATCAGCAAGGTCGGCGCGACGCGTGGGTTTTCTGCACATGATTCCATGAGCTGACGGTACCCCTCGGCCTTCGCTTCGAGGACTTGCTGAATCCCCTTTGCTTCGGCTTCGTATCGTGCGAGGATCGCGTCGGCTTCGCCTCGGGCTTCACGACGGTTGCGTTCGGCGGCCGCTTCGGCTTCGATCTCGACACGCTTCTTTTCGATCTCTTGCGGTGCGAGTTCTTCCTTGGCGAGTCTGGCGAGTTCTTCTTCACGCTGGGCGGTGTAGATTTTCTGCCTCGATTCAGCCGCGGCCACATCGGCGCGCCGGCTGGCTTCGGCGCGGATCTCGGCGAGTTGGGCATTCGATTCGGCGACCTTGGCCGAACTTGTGTTTTCGCCATCGACCGCAGACGCTTCAGCCATCGCGACCTGCACGCGTTGCTCTTGCTCGGCGCGTTTCTTGGCTGCGATGGTTTCTGCTCCGCGTTCGGCAGCCGCGATTTCTTGGTCTCGTTTGGATTCTACTTCGCCGGCGATTGCTTGGGCTTCGAGCTCGGCGATCGCAACGCGTTGTTGCTGCTCGGCGTTCTTCTGCCCCTGCTGGGCGAGGGCTTTTTCCTCGGCGACGCGCACATTGCGTTCACGCAATGCTTCGGCTTCACCAACAGCACCCGCGCGTTCTTGCTGGGCAACCTCGACCTTCGCACGATTGATCGCTTCGGCTGCGGCTCGCTTACCGATCGCTTCGATATAACCCGACTCATCGGTAATGTCGCGGATGTTCACATTGATCAGCGTCAGCCCGATCTTGTTGATTTCCTCAGCCACATTCTCGTTGACGAGGTTCATGAACTTCTCGCGGTCCTTGTTGATCTCTTCGATCGAGAGCGTCGCGATGACCAAGCGGAGCTGCCCAAGGATAATGTCCTGGGCTTGTTCTTGGATTTGCTGCTGACCCAACCCAAGCAATCGCTCGGCAGCGTTGCTCATCAGCACCGGGCTTTTGGAAATACCAACCGTAAAGGTCGAGGGGACATTCACACGGATGTTGTTGAGCGAGAGYGCRCCYTGGAGCGGGATCTCGATGACCAAAGGCTCAAGCGACATGTAGGCGTAGTCTTGGATGACCGGCCAGATGAACTTGCCGCCGCCGTGGAAACATTGGGCGGATGAAGACGAGCCGGTACCCCAGATGACGAGGATGCGGTTCGATGGACACCTTCGGTATCGCGACGCGAGGAAGAAGGTGACGAACAGGGCAACAAACAGGATGACGACAACCACGATGATGATGAACATCCCCGAGTCTGAGGAACCTGATTGGGCGAGAGTGGCGAATGTTTGCATTGATTCTCCTTTGTATATCAACAGTGAAATAGTAGAAACGGTGGTTGGGTCAGGAATGAATATGACCTGAAATGTTGTGAATGAACTCAATCAAGCGTTCGGTTAGGCCGTCGGCTCGACGACGATGATGTTACTCGCCGCGTCGGCGCGCATGACACGGACACGGGTGTGCGTTGCGATTGTTTCTTCGCCTTCTTGGATAGCGAAGTAGTTGTGCTGGGATTGGTTGATGACCAAGATGATCTCGCCTTTGCCTTCGCCCGATGGCGGGACGGACACATAGACCTCGCCGACCAATCCGACGGCTTGTGAGATCGAGACATTGGTGTTGTTCTGCAGCTTCAAGAATGAACGGAGCATGTAGACCATGAACCATGCCACGCCCACGCCGGCGACGMCCGCGATGACGGCTGCGCCGGTAAAGCCAACGCTCAGGAACCGATAGGCGGCAAACCCGATCCAGCCATAGCCCATAAAGAAGGCGGAGATGGATTGGATGCTCAGGACGCCGAACTCCATACCCGGATGATCGGCGTTCATGTCGAGATCAATATCAAGGTCGAAATCAAAGTCGACCGCGCCGTCGCCTCCGAGCTCGCCCAGGACGAGTTGGATCATCAAGAATCCGGTGCCCAGCAGAGCCGGGGCAGTAAACCAGGGGGCGAGATCGCCAAAGAGGATGTCCATCATGCGTTGTCTCCTATGGGCAGCGTGAGGCTCAGAAAATATCTACAGAGCCCGCCCACAGGATAGTTTAACACTTTCACAGCGATGTGTGCGATGTTGAGACCTGAAAGGGCGATTGCCCGAACACATTCTTATTGGGAAAAGAACATTGAAGATTTCAGAGAACACATTTCATGCTATGAAAGTAGTGCCTCGTGCATGTCGACGAGGATCGGCGAGAGATTTTTGGCCTTGCGTGTGAGGGTGTACGCATTGCGAGGCGGCCGCCCGTCGATGAGCGTCCGCTGGATCATTGACATGCTTTGGACATCGTTCAAGGCGAGCGAGACTGCCCGATCGGTTGCGGATTGGAGGGAATCGACAATGCTATTGAACCGCTCTGCGCCTGTGTCAACCGCATGAAGTGTAGGCATGGACCATTTTTTGAGTCCAAGTTCGATCGTGTCGGCTTTGTCGAGTGCACGAACGAGCGAGGCTGCGGGCTTGGAGATCAGTGAGCCTCGCGAGGTCAAGATGTATTCTGGACGCATTGGATGCCCTTGCCCGGTGTTAGGCTTGACGAGCCCGAGGGTATCCAAAAGTTCGAGCGAGGCCTTGAGTGAATCGCGTGATCCATCGAGGTTTTTCGTAAGCATAACGAACTTGCACCCTGAGCTATTGGCAAGCTGAGCGAGGATCGGCACCGCCCATCGGCGAGCGAAAACCAGATTGAGCGATTGATGCTTGGGCATGAAAATTCCAAAAACTTGAAGATTACGATTGACTTGATTTTATAGTTGCTATACATTTGTGTCAAGTGCGATCTCGAAGAATCGCTAATTTTTTCACACAAACAACGGAGCATACCCATGAATACCACACTGCCCTACATCAAAGAACTCACCATCGCGATGCGCGTCTCGGATATGAACACATCGATCAAGTGGTACACCGAAGTGCTTGGGTTCGAGCTGCTCTACAAGCTCGATGACATGGGATGGGCCGAGTTAAAATCATCGGTGCCGGGTGTCAATGTCGGGATCAGCCAAGTCGAAGATGTCAAACCCGGCGGGCCAACACCAACCTTCGGCGTCTCAGACATCGCAAGCGCACGCTCAACACTCGAAAACCAAGGCGTCAAGTTCGATGGCGAGACCATGGAAATTCCGGGCATGGTCAAACTCGCGACCTTCTTTGATCCCGATGGAAACTCCTTGATGTTCTTTGAATCGCTCAGCGAAATGGGTTAAACGCTTACATCTCAGGCTGATGACCACTGGCTCAGGCTGCGAAACCGAAGTGGTCGTCGTCGGCTGAGAAGAAGTCATCATCATCGTCATCGTCCATTGGGCCGTCGCAATAGCCTGAATCGAGTGCCCCCCATTGGTCTTTGGGGAGATGGCGATGGTGGACACGGATGACGCGCCCGAGTTGTTCGCCGAAGAGTTTGGCGATGATGCTCAATACGCGAACATCTTCTTCGCTAAAGGGCAAGGACTGATCGCGGAACAATCCGAGTACCGCGAGGCACTCGTCGTCTTGTTGGCACGAAACGATCATGGCTGTGGAGTCTTCGAGCCAGTGGGCATCGCTGCCGAGGGCTTCGTCCATTTCAACGCGACCAGAGATTGAGATGACCTCGGTGGTGTTTTCGAACGCTGGCGCAAGTGTATCGGCGAGCTGGTCGAGCATGATCTCGGCGGCGTCGCGCGGGATATCGTAGTTGACATAGGCACCGAGCGAATAATCGCCCGAGCTTGAGGGCAAGAAGATGGCCGCATTGGTCGAGCCAATTTTCGAGAGCGTGAACTCGAGCATGGTCCGCAAGAGGGATTCGATTTCGAGCTCTTGGCGGAGCAGGGCGTTAAACTCGGTCGCGAGTTTTACATCGCCGAACTGTTCGGAGAGGTCTTGGTAGGCGGTCACAAGATCGTTGCATAGATCACCGACTTGGCCAGAAACATCTTGGCGGGCGGTATTGAGCTTATGACAGAGTTTTTTGAGCCGATCGACGCGAGCATCGCGTTGGCGGATGCGTTCGGCTCGCTTAACCGAATCAAGCAATCGGCGCGTTGTCTGCGCGTTTCGGCTTTGGATCGGGATTAAATCACATGCTCCGGCCCGCATCGCGCGGATGGCATCATCGGTGTTTTCGATTTGGCCGATGATCACGCCGACGAGTGCGGGGTGGCTGGCTGAGAGCTGATCAAGCAGGTCGATGCCATCGGTATCGCCAAGTGCGCGTTCGATGATGACCAAGTCGCAGTTTGAGGTTGATATCTGTTCGATTGCAGATGGAGCGTCTTCGACAAAGTCCAGAGATTCAACATGCCCATGAAGCATGCTCGAAAGACGACGGCGGACCGATGCGCGAGCAGAGACCACAACAACGCGAACGCGTAGATCATTCGCTGGTTCGCTTGATAAGTTACCTGCTGATCCATCACCAGACACTTGATCACCAAGTGGCCCGATCGAGCCAGCGATATTGGTCGGCTTTGCTTTGTTGCGTCGTTCCATGATTCGCGTCGCTCTCTACTTCTAATCTTCGAATCGGTCCTGTTCCCAACTCACGCTGCGAAGAGTGCAGGCGTGAGTTCCTTATTGAGCAGGATCACGACCTCGGCTCCCGGCTTGGAGCCGGTGTTGTTGCCGAGGAAAATCTCCCCTTTGTGAAGCTCGATGATTCCGCGTGCACGGGCGAGCCCCAATCCTGATCGTCGCCCGGCTTCAAGCTCTGAGTAGAACGGATCGAACGCATGTTTGATCGTTTCACTCGTAAAACCGGACCCACTATCAGTGATCTGTACCTTGAGTCGGCCATTTGAGCCGTTGGGTTCAATGCAAACCGAAATGATCGCACCCGGACACGCCTGGACGGCATTAATCAAAGGCTCGGCGATCGCTTTGGAGATCAAATCCAAGTCGACCATGATGGGCGAGACTGTCCCATTAATCTTGAGCTGGATCTTGGCTTTGAGACCTTGGTAATGACACCGATCTCTTGCTATTTCAATAGCTTGGCGCACCATCAGGACCGGATCAGCAAGCGCGAGCGAAGGCTTTGGCGGGTCGGCAATCATGTGCAAACTGGTGATCAGATCGGAGAGTTGGTCAGAAGCGGCAGCAATTGCGCGTGCCGAATCTTGTTCCCGCTTTGTGCCCAAACGCTCGAAAAGCTGCTGGCTTCGGCCGCGAATAATCGCCAGCGGGTTGTTCATTTCATGGGCAGCCCCCGCTGCCATTTTGCCGAGTTGGACGAGGGATTCCTTGGTGGTCAGTTCGTGGCGAAGCGCGGTCATCGCGTGATTGGCAGCTGCGAGTTCTTCGCCAACCCGACGCCCCTTCTCGGCTGCGATCGCCTGAGCCATCGCCTGCTGCCAGAGATCACGAACAATCGTAAAGCTTTCGGTCGTCACCACCCGTTCGATCCCACTTCCGGTCTTCGGCATGATAATCAGATAGGAGGGTTCATCGCTGCCGATACTTGTGCTGGGTTCGTTGTTGTACATGGCGCCAATGAGCATCGGGGCACCGATCTCTTTAACCGACATAAACAACTCGCGAAGCCAATCGAGCGATGCCAGCTCCATCGACTGGGCTGCGTTTGCATTGGCAAGCATCCCAGGACGAACCGTTTCGTGCTCGCTCTCGGGCGATTGAACACGCACAGAGTGCTGAACAATCTTGCCTTGATCAATCATCATGGTGAACCAAGGCTGATCTTCTCTATGCTGATAAATCACCGCTCCGCGTGCAGATCCAACGAGTATGCTCGCCGAATGGACCATCGCGCACAAGACCTGCTCGAACGAATCTCCAGCTTGGGATTGTTCGTGGAATGCTTCGATCGATTGAACAATCCGTTTGACGGAATCGCCTTCGACAACGCGTTTGCGGAGATCGGTGTTGAGCTGGGCGAGCCGACCGTTGGCTGCGGTGAGTGATTCGATCAGCATCTCAGGCTCGGCAAGCTCGCCAAGCCCGAGGATYTTKCCKCGYWKYGAAACMYYYTCGATCAMKGMWGRCGYGTKCTTRYGGAARAACTCKGRWTCRAYAKMGNNAGCKSSNNGGCSAGYWCGTATAAATCCAAAGGCTCGCCATAATCCCCCGCCCACCCAAGGTGCATATCGCGCGCCCAAGATTCGGCAAGGGTCACAATCGAGACCACCGATCGGCTTGAGCCTTCGGGCAAAGAGTGAATCGGCTGAGAATGGAGCCAGATCGCATCGCGCACCGGGCTAGGAAGCTTCCAATGTTCCGCGAGCCGTTTGCCCGCGGTATGGTGATCGATCCCCATCATGGTGCGCTCGACCAAGCACACTGCGCAATGGCGAGACTTGGACATCCCAAGCACCCGCTCATAGCCCTTAGGCAAAATCAAGTTCAACGAAAGCTTGCCAAGATCATGGAGCAGCCCGGCGATATACGCCTGCTCGGGCGAGACACCCATCGCCGGATGAGCCGATGCGATCGCATGCGAGGCGCAGGCGACCGCGAGCGAATGAATCCAGAACCCTGTATGATCGAACAACCCTTCTTCTTGGTCTTTCGACTTGGAGTTGAGCTGCTGATACACATGCACGCTCAGCGTCGCGACCTGCACGGCTTCGAGCCCGAGCATGATGACCGCATGGCGAACGGTCGTAATCTTGTCGCCAAGCCCTTTGTCCGCGGTTCGGCACATCGACAAAATCGTGGTGCTCATCGCCGGGTCTGATTCGATCAGGCTGATCACTTCCTCAAGGTCAATATCTTCAACACTCGATATCGACATCAGCTTGGTTGCGACCGCTGGCAGGGTTGGGAGATGATCGATGTTGGCAAGGATCAGGTCGATCTGCTTCTCGTTCATCTCCGGCTGCGAATCGGTTTGCTTCGGTTCAGATTGTGGATCTTGATTCTGATTCATCTTGTGCCCAATGCGTTTGGGGGTTTGTGGTACAGCTTACGATGCTTCACTCATTTTAATTTAGGCCTTTTTTTCAAGCTCTAAAAGCGTTTCGATCCGAGAAACCATCTCACGAAGATCAAACGGTTTCTTGAGAAAATCATCCGCTCCAGAACTCCGAAGCATCTCGACCTCTTGAGCTTCGACCACACCAGAGACACACAAGATTCGTGTATTGGGCATGGTCTTCGATGCGCGAACTCGCTGGCAAACGATGTTGCCGTTGATATCGGGGAGCATGTAATCAAGCACGATGAGGTGCGGCTTAAAGCGTTCGGTCTCGATCCCGGCGTCATAACCCGTCGAAGCTTGGCACACTTCAAATCGCCCATCGCCCTCGAGCATGTCAGTGATCAATGACAAAATCTCAGGCTCGTCATCGACGACGAGGATGCGTTTGCGGGTCGAGCCGATGGATTCGAGCGGGATTTCGTTCTCGCGCATAAAACGGATAAGCTCATCGCGCGGAATCCTGCGGAACCGAGACCCAGGGACTCGAAACCCGTTGAGACGACCCGAGTCGAAACACCGGATGATGGTTTGTTGACTGACCTTGCAGACCTTGGCGGCTTCACCAGTAGTGAAAACCTTTTTGTCTGACCAATCGCTTTGTTGTACGACCATTGCCTACGACCTTCCGTGATCTAGCGCGAAACCGGCTACCAAAGATTCTGGGTAGTGGCCCGCATGATCGGATATCGTCGCGCAGCTTACCCAACTTCACAGGGATCGCACGGGTTGACACGATCGGGCATGATCTTGATGATGAATACGCAAATTTTGTTATACGGACGATCAATCGACCAGGTGGAAGAGCTTACTTCTTTGCTCGTTCACGCCATTGGGTGATTGCGTCGGGCTCACGGGCATAAATCGGCTGTAAATCCATCGGCTCGACCGGGGCAAATCCCCGAGACGCATCGAGGCAATGACGCGCATCAAGCACGATCGGGTAGATCTCGATTCCGAGCTGCTGGGCACACTCGGCAAACGACTTGGGGAGGTATCCGTCTGCGAAGATGGATCGAATATTTAACGCTTCGATCTTCGTCGCATCCATAATCCCTACCGATTCGATCTGGCCATCGGCTTGGAGAACCGAGCAGTGTGCGAGGTTGTTCTTCGATGCTAGTGCGATCAACGCAGGCCGACGGTTCGGTTCGATCGCAGCCGCTGCGACATATGCAGTAGGCACCGCAACCAACATACATCCGATCGTGTGCGCCAAAACCTTGGCGGTGGTCGTCGCGATTCGCAACGCCGTATACCCCCCAGGCCCAACAGAAACAATAATCTTCGATACATCGCCAGGCTCAATGGTGTGTTCTTTACAGAGCGATTCGATAAGGACCATAATCGCATCGGAGCTTCGTATGCCGTCGGGAACTGGCTTTGAACCGATCAGCTCATGAGCAGAATCTACACACGAAAACAAGGCTGCCCCATGCGCAGAAGACGATGCGCTCGGGTTGGAAAGTTCAATTGCAAGAACAATCTCGCGTGTTGTATTGGTGCTTGCTGGGCTCATGAGTTATCCGGTGGTCTTCGTCGTTGTTTGGTCTCGGATCGTTGCTTCTTGGCTTCAAGCCTACGCCGAACCGAGCCTCGTGTTGGCTTTGTTGCCTTGCGTGCTTTGGGTTCGATGAGCGATCGCATGATGATTTCGCGGAGCTTATCCATGCACGCTCGTCGGTTTCTCGATTGGCTTCGGGTGTCGTCAGCGCTGAGCACCAACTCATTATTCAAGTTGATCGCACTGCGAGCAAGACGAAGTAATCGGGCATGGGCACGATCATTGAGCGGAATATCGTCGATGCAAACGCGCAGCTGGGCCTTGGTGGATCGCTTATTGACATTCTGCCCGCCCGGGCCCGATGAACGAACGAAAGTAATGATGATCGAATCCGCCGAAACAGATACCCCTGGCGCGAGCAAAACACCCGATTTCGAGGGGTGAGAAGGCGTGCCTCCGGGGTTGGATTGGTCGGGTTTGTGTTCCATAGTGCTTGCCCATAGCAGAGTCATGATGCAATTGCAAGTGCTTTGTTCACTCGATCTTGCGCGAAAAAAGACTTATCAAAAGACATGGTCTTCCCCATTGACTACGAGCCATTTGTCTGCGATACTCTTGGGCACGGAGATCGTATTCCTTCGCCGCCGCGTATCTGGGTCGTTTCAGAGGATATGCAAGCGAAAGACCAATCTCGGTACACAAGATGGATGCTGCCTTTGGGCAAGCGTGGGACAATCCGAATCATAATCCATGCCTGATTGGCATGATAAAGGGAAGAGAAATCATGAACACGATCACCAAGAAGATCTTGATCGACCGAATCGCAGAATCCACAGGCATGAAGCGTGTGGCTGTCAAACAGGTTGTTCAGGAGTTTCTTGATCAGGTAATCGTTGAACTTGGCGATGGAAATCGGCTTGAATTCCGTGATTTTGGCGTTTTCGAAGTCAAACACCGCGCCCCACGCATCGCCCAGAACCCCAAAACCCTCGAACGCGTCCCTGTACCCGCCAAAAGAACCGTTAAGTTCAAGGTTGGCAGACGGATGCGTGAAGCAATGGACACCTCCGACGGGACTACAAATACCCAAACACCTGCCAGCACTCCGGTGACCGCGACCGCTTCGCAGGCGGAGAGCAAAATCCGTGTCGAAATGGGCTCAGCGATCGCAGGGACTATTCGAGGCTCAGATCGAGGCTCAGAATCGGCCTCGGTCGGGCAAGAAGCAGCCAACGCACGATAACAGCGACCTTGGCTCARGRWRACCTTSRSWNNNTAAAAAAACAACTCCATAAACAAGTAAAACTACGCACGAGGCTTAACTGCCTTGTGTGTTTTTCTTTACCCCCCTGTTTGGGCAGGTGAAGCCGTGCGGGCATTCACCCTATTCATGGTCCATCTGATTGGTACATGACAAACAGGATCAATAAGTATTGATCAGGCACCGATGTAACTGGGTACTCAACAGGAATACTCGCCATGCAAACTGTTCTCCTTCTCGATAGCTGCACCCTCACCCGCGAATGCCTCTCGATGATTCTGCGTGCAAAGGGATATCGTGTGCAAAGCACCGCATTAATCTCGCAAGCCAAAGCCATGATCGCCAAGCGTGCGCCAGACATCATCGTCACCGAGATCCGTTTGCCAGACGATAACATCCTCAACTTGATGCGTACATTCAAGGACGATCCAAACGCTTCGAAGATTAAAGTCTGCCTGCTCACACAAGCTGCTGCGAAAAAGCCCATCACCGAAGCAATCGAACTTGGTGCATGCACCGTCATGCTCAAATCAAAGTTCACTGTTGCCAGCTTTATCGAACAGGTGAACGCTGTCGGCTCGGCAACCCTGGGCAATGCTCAATCATCAAGCACTGATGCAGAGCCTGCCCTGGCACCAGAGATCCGATACCCGTTGCCGATGCCTGCAAAGGACCCCGCACTTGCGCTCAAAGAAATTAAACCTATCATCGCACGAGCGAAGCTCAAAGAAGGGCTCGAAGAGATGGAAGAGCTCTGCACACTCAGCGAGCCAATTGTTAAAATTCTCGAAGCCATCAACTCGCCAGATACCGACATCGATGATGTTGCGGATCTGTTAAAGCTCGACCAAACCATCGCGATGAAAATCATGCGMGTYGCCAACTCAATCGARTACGCCMGAGGCGARCAARYCAYMACRCTYAAAGAYGCSRTSATMCGAATCGGGCTYSAAGAACTCMRMRAWCTCRTMRCMGGRATCGRRATYRTTGAYNAANNTCTCKSYGRRMTCRAMYCGACAGGCTCGCTCAATCACGAACTTTTCTGGGAGCATTCGCTCGCCGTCGCGGTTTGCAGCTCAAAGATCGCATCATACTGCCCAGATGTTGGCGACGAGGTCGCATTTACTGCTGCGATACTCCACGACATCGGACGAGTGATTCTCCAACAAACATTCCCCGATGAATACAAGCAAGTCCTTGAAACCGCAGATAATCTCGGCATCTCGCTCGAGCTTGTCGAAAAACGATTACTTCTTGCGGATCACACCTCAATCGCCCAGACGATGCTTCACTCGTGGAACCTGCCCAAAGACCTCGTCGATGCCATCGCCAATCATCACTGCCAGCCCTCCAAGCTCTCTACTTCTTGTCCAAAGAACACACGCCTGGCAGCCATCATTGAGCTGAGCAATCGGATTGTGCATGCGATGGGCATCGGCAGCTCGGGAAACTCGACCATCTCATCGACCGAAGAACTCTTCACGCTTATTGATGCTCAAAAACTCAATATTGACGAAATCACGCACGGGCTTGCCAAACAGATTAAGGAAATGCGATCGACCGTCTATTCATCTGATGATAAAAACAAGCCGACACCTCCCAATCCGCACGCCCCGGTCTTTGACCGCGCCTTCCACCCACTGTTCATCTCGATGGACACCGACTTCGATGCCATCGAACACTGGGTGATGGCCAACGCTGACGAAGGCACAGACGACACGCTGCCCAACATCGCGATCATCCACGCTCGTCAGCCCAAAGACAAACAAGAGCTTGCAGACAAGCTTGACGAAGCCTTGGGCAAGCTCGCGTTTGATTCGAGTGCTCAGGCTATCCCCGTGCTCATCCTCTCGCCCAGCGGCAAGACAGCCTTATCCGATGAGTTGCTCACCCGACACCCGTCGATGATCCTCATGACAAACTTCTCGGTGCTCCACTTTGAACAAACCGTCAACCACCTGCTCAACGGCTTAGTCCGCGCAGAAGAACCACGCGAGATGCGAAAAGCCGCATGAACCCGTAGCACAGGCGTCCTGCCTGTGGTCTTCTTTTCAGTTATTGAGCAAGATCGCCTGTTATCGTCCGCGACGCTTGGCCTTGCCACCCATCATCTTGCCGGGCATCTTGGTCGGCACGATCCCACCTGGGAACTTGGCAGCCATTTCCTTTTCAGAAATCGAATTAACCACAGGCACCGCGGCGGCTTCAAAGCGGTTGGTCTTCGCTTTGGCTGGCACGCCTTTAACCTCATAGGTCGGACGCCCGCCGGTGGGCTCATCCTTCCAATCGTCTGGGCGTGGACGCGCATCGAACTCTGGATAATCGAGCTTAGGAATCTGGGAGTTGACCAAAATCTCGATCTCGGTCAACAGCGAACCCTGGCTCGGCATAACCAATGACCACGCGTGCCCATCGTTACCCGCGCGAGCGGTACGCCCGATACGGTGGACATACAGATCTGGATCGTCGGGAAGATCAAAGTTCACAACATGGGTAATGCCTTCGACATCGATGCCTCGTGATGCGAGATCGGACGCAACCAATACTGCAAGATCACCCGATCGGAACTTGGTCATTACTTGGTTGCGTTTGGCTTGTGAGAGATCACCATGAATCGCGTGGGCGCTGATGCCTTTGCGATCGAGATAGCGAACGACTGAATCTACAGTTCGCTTCATCCGACAGAACACGATCGTCAATGCTGGTTCTTCATGAGTGAGCAAATGCGCAAGCATCCGTTTTTTATCCCAAGGATCAACCGTCACATACGCCTGCTTGACCAGATCAACGGTCAACGCGCCAGCCGAGACTTCGAGCTTCTCTGGGTCTTGCATGAACTTACGAGCGAGCTTTTCGATCTCGTCGGTGAAGGTCGCTGAGACAAAGATTGTCTGGCGATCTTTCGGGCATTTGCCCAAAATCTTGCGGATATCGTCGCGGAAACCAATATCGAGCATCCGGTCGACTTCATCAAGCACCGCGAACTCAACCTCGGAGAGATCCAAGTATCGGCGTTCGATCATATCGAGGATACGACCCGGGGTGCCGACGATGATCTCTGGACCATTGCGAAGCTGCTCGGCTTGGATATTGATTGATTGCCCGCCATAGATCGCGCAGACCTTAAGCCCGGTATGCACTGCGAGTTCTTCGACATCTTGCTTGATCTGGATCGCGAGCTCACGCGTTGGCGCGAGGATGATCGAGATCATCGAATCGCCCGGCTCGATCATTTCGATCAAAGGCAGCGCGAATGCAGCGGTCTTGCCGGTACCAGTCTTGGCTTGTCCGAGGATATCGCCGCCTTCGAGCGCCATCGGGATCAGTTCAGCCTGGATCTTGGTTGGGTGCTTGAAACCCATCTCGTCCATCGCTTTGAGGATGGTTTTTTTGAGCCCAAGGTCGGCGAAGGTCTTGTCGGTTTCAAATGTTTCGTCTGACCATCCGCCTTTAGGCTCTTTGATGACCCGTTTGCGTTCTGGCTCGATGTCAGCGCCCTTATCGCGTGGGCCGCGTCCGCCACTAGATCGGCCTCGGCCGCCGCCGCCGCCGCCAGACCCGCCGCGTGAACCGCCTCTTGAACCGCCTCGGCTTCTTGAGCCGCTGCTTCTGTTTTCATCACCCATGAGAATTGTACCATTCTGCCCCATATCGGGGCATTCGCCGAACCGGGCGGGATCATTTCAGTCAGATCGCCCTCGGCTCCGCTCTCCACGCAAGACCAACGCCTGCGCTGCGAGGATCATAGGCGGTTTGTTTTAGGACCTAAACCGCATTCCACGGGTCCAATCAAGACCCCAGATCAATCAATAGTGTTCAATGAGTAGCAAATACGGACAAGTCAGCTGTTCAAAGTTTTGCAAATTACCTTGAACACATCAGAATTCACCCTATATTAAGCCATGAATTGTACTTATCGTGTATTTCAAATGAGTGGCAAGCCTGTTTTTGCAGCCCCCTCACATTCACGATCAGCCCGGCTTGCGGGAATCGCACGGTATCAGCCCATCTCCCTCAAACGCTCAATTTATAGATCTATCATGCAAGCCGCGATATTCACTGGCACGGATCGGTTTCTCTCATCTCGCGTCCAAAATCCTGTGATCAATCATCAGGACTTTGATTTTTCGTCATGGCTTGAAGCAATTGAAGTGAAACTCGACACACCAGGCTTAATGGCTGCGTTATTCTGGCCACCCCAAGTTGAACGAGGCCGGATCTATGTCCATCTCTTCGATTCGAACAACACACCTATTGGCTTTGCCAAAATATCCTTCAGCGACTCTGATGATGACTCGCTGGCCAACGAGGCACAAAGACTCCAAGCATTCGCCGATTCAGGGCTGAACTCCTTTCAAGTTCCTCGGGTAATCGATTTTCAACCCGGTTCGTCAGATCAGCACGCGGTATTACTTGTCGAACCGATTCCCACCGACGCCAAACCACTCAAAGCTCAGTTCTCATCGTTCCCAACACAATGCATTGACGAGATTCACAGCCAACACTCCACTCTTGGCAATACCGAGCATGAATCACATTCTTGGTGGAAACACTATCTCCAACACCGAGATTCATTCAACCCCAAATTTGTCGAAGAGCTCAACGATGCACAAATCAAACAATCACCCTGCTGCCGAGTTCACGGAGACTTCGGGATCCCCAACATTGTCAAAAACCCCACAGGCGAACTCTGGGTTTTCGATTGGGAAGAGTGCTGTGATTCGGGCCCGATCCTGACCGATGAGCTAAGCTTCTACTGGTCGGTCCACCGACTCAAATCACTATCGGACCGTCAATTGTTCCTCGCTCGTTTTAAAGAACACTTTCTCAGCAATGATGATCCACAGCACAGAACCAATTTGATGCTCGCCATCGCTTTTTACTCAACCATTAACCCCCAGCGTGCCGATCTGATCATATCAAACTGGGACCAGTTCTAAAGGACACATACACATGACCACCACCTATCGCGAGCAATTCAGCAAGGCGGATAAAGCCAAAGAGTATGATGCCGAGCAGTACGGGCCGACCTCATTCTCGAGACTCCTTTGGGGTATCGAGCAGACCCAGCTCGCATGTGTTGTCGAAAACATGCGTAAAACGCACGACTCAATCGAGTACCTCGACTTTGCTGCGGGCACCGGGCGTGTGATTTCGTTCATGGAAGACAAGGTCGATACCGCTACTGGCATCGAAATCTCGCAGGCGATGGTCGACAGAGCGCAAGAAAAACTCAACTCTGGAACCATGATCTGCAAGGATATTACACTCCCCGATGCAGAGATTGAAGGATCGTACGACCTGATCACCACCTTCCGTTTCGTTCTCAACGCAGAGCCGAACCTCCGCCAGGCCGGGATCACCGCACTCGCTAAACGGTTAAAAGACGAGAACAGTTTGCTCGTTTTCAACAACCACAGCAACTTCTACAGCCACAAACTCATCCTCTGGCCAATCCACAAACTCAGAGCGATGGGCAAGGGATATCAGACCGAGGGGAACTACATGACCAACAAGCAAGCTCACCAGGTTGCAGACGAAGCAGGGCTTGTAATCATTCGTACAATCGGCAGCGGGTTCTTGGGGGGCACGATCGCTAAACTCTTGCCGTTCAAAATGGCCTCATCGCTTGAGATGTCACTCTCAAAGATCAAACTACTCAGACCATTCTGCGTGAATCAGCTCTATATTGCAAAGCGCAAATAAACGATCACGATTAGGGAACAGACTCAGGGTTACAGTTTTCGAGAATCAACTCCCAATTCCCTTCACAATGCCACTGAGCCCAAGGCGGGAGCGTGTCAAAGTGGGGTGCGAACTGATTGATGCCATCCTCTGAGAGTTCAATCGCAAACTGAGGCTCTACAGTATGCTGAATCTGTTGGCCATTCGTACTGGGTCCAACCATTTAGATACTCAAACTCTTCTTGTGCGAATAGCTGAGATACAGCACGCTTAAAAAAAACGATTCCTGCATACACGAGGAATGCGACAAGAATAATTGCCGCAACGCACTCTATTCGTTTCCATCCTTTGTACATCGCGCTCCTTGCCTTGCTTGTTGTGCCTTAGCGATTGATCTCTTCTTCTCGATGGATCCATTTTTGCCGAGCGATGTAGAGGTGTTTCATGAGGGTGCCGCAGAAGACGGTAGCGGAGGCGAAGAAACCGGCTTTGCCGTCGCGGAAACCTTGCTTGAGGACATACTGCTTGAACATCGCGATCGGCGGACGGGTCAG
The DNA here is from genome assembly GCA_002401225.1 of bacterium. GTDB lineage: Bacteria > Planctomycetota > Phycisphaerae > Phycisphaerales > UBA1924 > UBA1924. The sequence continues at coordinate 51,652 of NVSM01000010.1, read as the reverse complement.
GATATCGATCGCTCGTCCGCCTTTGGGGTTGTACAACGCTGCTCGGCGGGCGAAGTTCATATGCTGTTGCATCATCGCATCGAGATCGGCCCAGCTGTCATGGATGCAGTTGCCTTCAAGATTACCAACCTTGCCTGCGATATCGATCCGGTCGTGCCCGCCTTTGCCTTCTGGCCCGATGCCAACAACTTGGCCGATGCCGCCACGAATAAGACGCAGCCGGCGTTCTGGCTGATAGGTATGGAGCAGGTCGGTACCGAACATGCGAACGATCCGATTGATCGTCCAGCCATCAACGCTCGGATCATCATCCGCGACCGCTTTGGCCAATGCTCGCTGAAGGGTCGGCTCGATGATCTCGTCTGAATCAAGCAACAACACCCATCTTGCATCGGGTGATGTATCGATCGCGAACTGTTTTTGATCGACCGGGCCAGGCCAAGGGCGATGGATCACCTTGGTGTTGTATTTGGCAACAATCTCAAGCGTCTCGTCGGTCGAGCCAGAATCGACAATCACGATCCGGTCGGCGATCGGCGCGATGCTCTCTAAGACGGGTTCGATGGTGCGTATGTTGTTGAATGTACATATGACCACCGCCAAGCCGACAGGTTCGGTTTGATCTGCTTTTATATTGCTCTGGCTATTGGGCTCGTTATTGGGCATCGCGAAGAATCTCTCTTGCTGGGCATGAACGCTTGTGAAAGAGGATAGGATGAATGACCATGGCAAGCCCGAACATGCATCAAATCCGTGTGATCCGCTATGCCCAAGACGGCGGGTATGCTGCGATCGAATGGCTCAATGCGTTTCGAACAATCGATCTCCCGCCGATCATCGCTGACGGCGAGTCGTTCCAACTCGGCGTACAGATCACCAAAAAACGGGCGATCGATGTCATTCTCCGAATCGAATCTCTCGATTCATTTCTCGATAAAATGCGTGCGTCGCTCGGGCGCACCACATCCGATGCGCTCTTCAAAAACCCCAAAGCCTGCCGAACACAGGTCCAAGGCGTCCAACGCCCATTGGCGGTGCTTGGCGCACGCCACATGGGTAAGCCGATCCGAATCTTGATCTGCCAACCCAAAGCTGATTGTTGAAGGCTAATTATTCAACAGCAGTTCCACAACAGATAGATCGACAAACCACTGGCGCAAGGTGGCGCGAGACACTATGCTCGGATACACTCTGCAATTCGAATCAACTCAGCTTATGTCCAAATCAAAAACCACCAAACCCGATCTCACCCACACGCACGCCGACACTGGTGTTGTCGCAGCGGTTCGTATTGGCGATTGCCGAGAGCAGCTTGCCAAGTTTGATGAGGTAAAAAACTCGTCGGTTGATCTGGTCTTTGCTGATCCGCCGTTCAACTGGGCACGCGATTACGATCGCCACGAAACGGGCGATGCTTGGGATGACGCAGCGCTCTCTCGCGCGGAATATCTTGATTTCACTTACGAATGGCTTGATCTGTGCGTCGATGCGCTCAAGCCTACGGGCTCGATGTGGGTCAACATCCCCGACGACAGCGCAGCCGAGATCGTGGTGCATCTCAAGAAATCAATGCACATGGTCAACTGGTGCATCTGGCATTACCGCTTTGGACAAAACACCACCGGCAAGTTCATTAACTCAAAGGTGCACGCGCTGTACTTCTGCAAAGATCCAGAAAGCCGAACATGGAATGCGGATCCGATCTTAGAAGAATCGGACCGACGCGCGATCTATGGCGATCCACGCACCGAATCCAAACGCGACGGCATGCCCGCGGGCATGCGCGTGCCTATGGATGTGTGGTATGGCAAGTTCTGGGGGCGCATTCAAGGCAACAACAAAGAACGCCGAGCCAAGCACGACAACCAACTCCCTGAACTCTATCTTCAACGCGTGATCGCTTGCTCGTCCAACACTGGCGATACCGTTCTTGATCCGTTCCTCGGCAGCGGCACCACCGGCGTGATCGCGCACGCGATGGGGCGACACTTCATCGGGACCGAATATTCTAAGGCCAATGCCGAAATGGCGTTCGATCGAATTATCCAAGGGCCCGTCCGAGAACTCGACGCACTTCGCGGCGGCTCGACAGCGATCCACGCGACCCGGCGACCAAAGAATAAGAAATCATCACGCAAAAAAGCAGCTATTCGTTCATGACCCAAAGCTCCGCAATGAACGCCAACTCACACCGTTATCGGTAGACAACACTTCCAAACAACTGGCTATGCTGCTTTGAGATGTGCAGATTGCCCGAGTAATGCCCAATTTGGTGGATTCTGCGTTATAAGTCCTTGAATTGCTCCGAAAACCGTGTCATGCTTCTTGCGAAGCCTTGGTTTTGTGCGTGGGTTATTCTGTATACACAGCGACAAGCCCATATCATCCTCAGCTTCACAAGCACTCGCAACGGAAGGCTCGAAGAAATGAACACTCGGACAACGAAAAACTCTACACCACTCATCATCGCCCTCACGATGACTCTTGGCGGACTCTCCGCAACATCCTTGGCAATCGACCCTTCCTACACACTTGTGAATCAACAAACCGGGATCAACGCGACCACCGTGCCTGCACCTGGATACACCGGCCAGCACAATGTCATGTCTGGCGGGATGAGTGTTGGCGACTTTAACAATGACTCTTGGCCAGACCTCTACATCTCTGGATTGGGCACCACGCCCGACATGCTCTACATCAACCAACAAGACGGAACATTCATCGACGAGGCTGATCTCTATGGCATCGCCTATACCCATTATGGGTTCGGCAGCGCCGTTGGTGATGTGAACAACGACGGCTTGCCCGATCTGTATGTCGTGTCCTATGGCCCGTCAGATGCCCAAGCAACCACCGCCAAGAACCTGCTCTATATCAACAACGGCCCAGACAAGAACGGGCAGTATTCGTTCTCGGAACAAGCTGCCCAACGCGGCGTCAACGATATCTTCGGGATCGTCGGCGGCAAAGGCGTGTGCTTTGGTGATATGGATCTCGACGGAGATCTTGATCTCTATGTCGCGACATGGGGTTTCTTTGAGAACGGCAATCGGCTCTATGAGAACGACGGCACCGGGCACTACACCGATGTTTCGCAGGCTGTACTTCCTGAAAACGATACGATCATTCGTGGGTTTACTCCTAAGTTTGTTGATGTGAACAACGATCGATACCCAGACCTGCTCTTGACGGCAGACTTCACCACCTCATTCCTCTACATCAACAACGGCCCAGACGAAAACGGGCAAATCACCTTCCGTGATACCACCGAAGAGTCGGGAATCGTCGACAACAACAACGGCATGGGCGCGACGGTCGCTGATTTTAATGGCGATGGCATGCTCGATTGGTTCATGACCAATATCTATGTCGAGACCGCAAGCTATTACAACACACTCTACATGGGGCTTGGAAACAACGAATCGGCCAATCCAAACTTCCTCAATCAAGCAACCGTACGCGGCGTCGGGGATATCGGTTGGGGCTGGGGTGTGGTCAGCGGAGACCATGACAACGATGGCGACATCGACATGGTCGCGACAAGCGGCTGGCCTTCATGGCCAAGTGTCCCTACACGGTTCTGGAGTAACGACGGCAACGCCAACTTCTCAGATATCGCCAACATCACCGGGCTGACATTCAATATCAACGGACGAGGACTCATCCAGTTTGATTATGATCATGATGGAGATCTCGACCTCGCTTTCGTAGACAATGGCGGCCCGTTCCGTATCTACCGCAACAACCTTGGGTTTGATGACTTCACTCGCTATCTTCGCATCAACCTCAACACCGACAACCACCCGTGCCTCGCGCCGATGGGCTATGGCACACGCGTCGTCGCGACCTACAACGGCCAAGACCACCTTCGCGTGGTTGACGGCTCGAGCGGCTACCTTGGACAATCGGAGATGACCATCCACTTCGGGCTCGCCGACCAAGCGGTTGTCGATCAAGTCCGCATTGAATGGAACGACGGAACGGTAACCACGCTTGTTGATGTGCCAGCCGACCAAGAACTCACCGTCTTCGCATACCATCAACTGGATTTCACCCAAGATGGCAACTTTGACTACTTTGATATCTCGACCTTCCTCCAGACCTACATGGCTGGCGATCTAGGTGCAGATATGAATGATGATGGCTCGCTCGATTTCAACGACATCATGAGTTTTATCATGCAGTTCCCAACGCCTTGCGGCTGAGCAAGTTCTCGAAACATCATGGCGTCCAATCCACAAGAACCGATTCTTATCCGTATCAAGGCGGTCCCCGGCGCATCACGAGACGCAATCGCAGGTTTGCTTGGCGATCGGCTTAAGATCCGTATCAGCGCCGCCCCCGAGGACGGCAAGGCGAACAAAGCCATCTGCAAGCTGCTTGCCAAAGCACTCGATATCAAACCCGCCCAAATCGAGATCTATAAGGGGCACACCAACCCCGAAAAAACCGTCAAACTTGTCGGCTGTTCGCTTGAACATATCTCGCGAGCGTTGGATATTGATGCTGCTGTGATCCAACTCGAACCAAACTGATCTCTCTCGATCAACTTTCCAGATCAAACGGATACACTCTGTGCGTATGCCCGACAAGAGCAAACCCGATATCTCCCAACCCGAGCGGTTCCACTCGACCCGCCGGGCGCATCGTGATGAAACCGCAGAGGATTATGTCGAAGCGATCGCCCAGCTCATCGAAGAGCGAGGCTCGGCCCGTGTGGGTGAACTCGCAGAGGTTATGGGCGTGAGCCATGTCACCGTGACCCGGATTATCGCTCGGCTCTGCAAAGAGGGCTTGGTGACCACCGAGCCACACAAGCCGATCTTCTTAACCGATACTGGCAAAGCGATGGCTCATGAATCGCACGAACGCCATTTGGTTGTGTTACGGTTTTTGCTTGCTATCGGGGTCGAAGAGAAGCAGGCACAGATTGATGCAGAAGGCATCGAGCATCATGTCTCTGCCGAGACACTCGCAGCCTTGTGTACAATTACCCATGCGGTTTCGAACTCGCCGCTCGGCGACGATAACCCTGCTGGGCAATAACCCAATCAGCACAACCCTACCGCTGACGATCGGCTTTGCTTATGAGCCTTGCTCTGGGCTTGCAATCGCTCTCGCTTCTTTGCAAGTTTATCTATGAGCTGCCTATTCTGGCGAAAGGCTCGATAACCAACATGATCTGATCGGATCTGACAGGATCAACGGGGGCAAAATCTTGCGAACGGAACTCGAATACGAACTCGCGCCTGAGCAGCCAGCACAGGCTTCGGCTCTTTCAACAAAGATCAATACACAGCTCTTGCTTATTGATCTTGACGAAGGGGTCCACTGCGCCAGGCTGATGAGCTGGAACCTGCGTGCTCTGGATCTGAAAAAGCTACGGGCAGAAATCACAGGGCTTCACACACCTGGAAAACCGCCTGCGGTGATGATGTCGATGCGTGGGCTCAACTCGCTCCCATCGAGCTGCTTGGGCACATTCGCAGAACTCAGCGCCGATCTCGAACGCATCGGCGGGATCTTGGTGCTCTATAACCTTCCCAAAGAGATTACCAAAATCCTCAAAAAGACAAAGCTCGATCGTGTGATCCAAACCGCCAAAGCACGCCCGCAAGCAAAAAAACGGGTACTCGCTGCCAAGAAGAAGTATGCCGAGCTTACCCAAGTTCGCGCAGCTTGATCATCTCATCAATATCGATATCGATCTGCTCCCAGCCCCTTAGGTTATCGGCTCAAAGCAATTCGAGCTGATGGATCCAACCATTCATTTCGTGCGTACAGACTGACAGATACCCACTCGGGTATGTCTATAGCGTGTGCATTTTTCTGTTCCCACACGCTTGGCGCGGTTTCGCTTGTGTATATCTTGTGCGATACCGATATGAGCCTATCACCTGTACACCTGTTTGCAGACCAAGACACCGGTCTCAAGGAGCGCGAATTTTATGGCTACTACACACAACACTACACTCTGCATCCTTGTTGCGCTCGCTGGAACACTCACCGTCGCCCATGCCCAAAGCCAACCATCAAACAGGCTCATGCTTAAGGCAGGTGCTGTTGATATCGCTGCATTGCCCAACGCCAAAATCAACAACCAGGCCCAGCCTCAACGGCTCCCAGATCGCATGGTCATCGTGCTTGATCAGCCGATCACCCCTGCCCTTCGCCAGCAGATCCAAGCAACAGGCACACAGATCGGCGACTACCTCCCGACCAACGCCTACATTGTCAACATCAAAAACGCTCGCCTGAATGCTCTTCGCAATCTTGCATTCATCACCAATATGGTCGAGTTTCAGGACAACTGGAAGATTGACCCGCTCATCGGCAATCGCACACTCACCACCGCATCAAGAATCAAAATCGCCGACCAAGGCGAGGTCGCTGCACAGGTCCATCTTTTCGCTGGCGAACAGATCAAAGACGCACTCGCCCAGATCGCCAAACAAGCCGGCATCGAGGTTGTCCGTACAGAACTCGTCGGCAACCGCTTCATGATCGAGGTTCTTGGCAGCGCACAAACAGTGCGATCGCTCTCCAAAATCGATGCGATCCAATGGGTCGAATCGGCTCCTGAGATCACGATGCGCAACTCGACCGATCGGTGGATTGTTCAGTCCAATGTCAACGGGTTCTTCCCGGTCTACGACGCGGGGATTCATGGCGAGAACCAACTTGTTGCGGTGATGGACGGACGCGTGCGGGTCGATCATTGCTCGTTCTCCGATCCTGAAGGCGATCCCTTCGGCGATGATCATCGCAAGATCCAAGCATACAACACTTCAAGTTCAAGCTCAGACTTCCACGGCACCCATGTYGCRGGCACCGTWCTSGGCGAYAACAAYGYMGACRACAACACCCGMGGCGTYGCSTAYMARGCMMGSCTYRTCTWCRACWCCACCCCSWSMTTCTCMWWCGCAGCAATGARCGCWMGGCTCAMMMYRCACTAYKSACARGGYGCMGCSATCCAYACCAACTCATGGGGCGAYGACGGCACCACCGCCTACAMCGGGCTCGYCCRMKCSATCGAYRCCTTCTCSTWCAACAACGAYGACAACCTCRTCATMTTCGCSGTCACCAATCTCAACTCACTCAAATCGCCCGAGAATGCCAAGAACTGTTTGGCCGTTGGTGCTTCGCAAGACGCATCAAACCAAGGAGCATTCTGCACTGGCGGCACCGGCCCAACAAGCGATGGGCGACGCAAGCCTGAGATCTTTGCTCCTGGGTGCAGCACGCAGTCGGCAGACTGGCAATCATCCTGTGACACCATGGGACTCACCGGAACCTCGATGGCTGCCCCGGCGGTCGCGGGCACCGCAGCACTCACACGCCAATATTTTGAAGACGGGTTCTATCCATCAGGGCTTGCAGAGTCTCAAGATGGATTCACCCCTTCAGGAACGCTGATCAAAGCATCGCTGCTCAACTCAGCAGTCAACATGACCGGCATTTCTGGGTTCCCATCGAACCAAGAAGGCTGGGGACGCGTCCTGCTCGACAACGCGCTCTACTTCGCCGGCGATTCAAGCACCTTGATCGTGCGCGATGTCCGCAACGCGGGCAACGACGCGATGAGTACCGCTGATGTCTTTGAGATGCAGTTCACGGTCAACTCGATCACCGAGCCGCTCAAGGCAACGCTTGTTTGGCACGATGCCCCGGCGACGCTCAATACATCGTTCGCGCCGGTGAACAATTTGGATCTCGAACTTGTTCTTCCCTCAGGAGATATCCTGATCGGCAACAACATCACCAACGGCGTATCCGCAATCGGAGGCTCACCAGATTCGATTAACAATGTTGAAATGGTCATGCTCCCCGCTGCGGGCGTTGGCGACTATATCCTGCGTATCAAAGGCACCGCCATTAATCAGGGGCCACAGGGTTATGCGGTGGTGATCACCGGCGATATCACCGAATCTGGCAGCGGGTGCAACGCGGCAGATCTTGCTGAGCCGTTTGGGAGTTTGAACTTCTTTGATGTTTCGGCCTTCCTTAACGCGTTCAGKGCYRKCGAYSTTGCNGYYSACTTSWAWRKCRMTSGMRKAYTYARCKWSTKTKWYKWMYMYSYYWRMYWYRTTSKCTWCAAMRCTGGMWRYCMWKRMAGCANMTTTTCTCAGCTCTTTTTTCAGTTCGTTTCTCAGATCATTCTTCATCCCAACAAGCCTCGGAGTTTCCGGGGCTTTTTTATTGCCGAGCAGCACGCCTACCCTTGTCGCTGTGGAACAAACACTCGAAACAACTCCAACGCCTGAGCCAATCACCAAGCGGCTGATCTTGGCAATGGGCGATATCAAACTCGCCCACTCCGTTTTTGCGATGCCCTTCGCGGTGCTTGGTGCCTTTCTGGTCGCGCCGCAACAAAGCGATGAACCATACCCAATCGACTGGCTTGATTTTGTTCCCATGCTTTTACTTATCGTGGTGTGCATGGTGTTCGCTCGCAACTGGGCAATGCTGGTCAATCGAGTAGCTGATGCCAAGATCGATGCGGCGAACCCGCGCACGACCCGCCGAGCATTCGCTTCGGGCGCGCTGAGCATGAACGATGGCTACCTTCTCCTCGCGTTCAACGCGATCGCGTTTATGATCACCTGCTCGCTCTTCGGATTCCTCTTTGGCAACTGGTGGCCGACYATGCTCGGGCTGCCGGTGTTGATCTGGATCGGGTTCTATTCATTCACCAAACGCTTTACCTGGCTCTGTCATATTTTCCTCGGCGGCGCACTCGCTGCATCACCAATCGCTGCGGGCATCGCGGTTGGTCCTGATGCGCTCTCAAGCACCCCCGCGATCTTCGCGATCGCTGGCATGGTCTTGTGCTGGGTCGGCGGGTTCGACATTATCTATGCCCTTCAAGATCTTGAGTATGACCAAGAGGTCGGGCTCTCTTCGATCCCATCGCGCTTTGGGTGGAAGCGTGCGATTTGGCTCAGCCGAGGGCTTCATCTGCTTGCGTTTGTCAGCATCACCATCGCGTGGAACCTCGAACCACGCTTTGGCATTGTCTTTGGTATGGCTGTCGCGCTCATCGGAGCCATCTTGATCTACGAACACTTCGTCCTCGCCAAGCAAGGCAAAGCGGGCATCTCGATGGCCTTCTTTACGCTCAACGGGATTGTCTCGGTGATTWTGGGCACCGCCGGGTGTGTCGATCTGCTCATCCACTAGCCGATCGTTGGTACAATCACCCACTTTGGGGCTGGGTTTGTTTTTCTATTTTCAGATTTTTCTGAAATCTTGTAGACAAACCCGCTTTGATCCGCGATACTTTTGGTATGCCACGCAAGCCCAAAGCCCAATCCAGCCCTGCTGTCAAAGCCMAGCTCATCGAAGCCCAAGATCGCTTTATCGCCTCGTGGGGGCGCATGGGCTCCGTCTGGGGCATCTCACGCACGATGGCAGAGGTTCACGCCTTGTTGTACATCACAGGCAAGCCGATGTGTACCGACGAGATCATGGCCCGCCTGAGCGTCTCTCGGGGTAATGTCTCGATGTCGGTGCGATCACTGCTCGAATGGGCGGTCATCGAGAAGGTCCGCCTGCTGGGCGATCGGAAAGAATACTTCCAGGCTGAGCAAGATGTTTGGTCGATGCTCCGGGCGATCGCACGCGAGCGAATCAAACGCGAGGTCGATCCCCTGCTCGATGCGCTCGACGAGATCGGCGAACTCGCACCGCAGATCAGCTCGCACTCACCCGAAGATGTGATCGATCTTCAGCATCGCCTTGATGATGTCCGCGAAGGGTTCGGGCTTATCACCACCCTCGCCCATAAGTTTGCTGGGCCTCGCGGCGCCGGGCTGCACACCGCTGCCAAGCTCCTTGCCAAAGCCCCGGTCGGGCGAAGCACAAAGCACACATCCAAGCGTTCTACCCGTAAGGGGACCCGCCGATGAGTATCCATCCTTCATCCCCTACAAAGATCAACAAGGCACCTGTTGCGATCAATCTTGATTGCCAACGATCCTTGAGTATCACGATCCATTGGATCGTTTCTCGCCGAGCAATCGCAAGCATATCGCCAACGCTCGTGCCCCAAGGCACAAGCCAGATGCTTCGCCTTGAATATCGCATCAACTCAAATCAAGCTGCGAGCTGGGTCTTGATCGATCCAAAGAGCAAAAGCGAACACATCATCGAGCGACCTGCATCACCAGCAACGATCACGCAGTCAAAGAAGATGACCCATATCGAATCGCCCGAACTCCGCGCCTCTATCGAGAATGAGCCAGCCGAGCTGATCTATGTGCGAACCACCATCTTCCAAGATCTCAATATCCCAGGCGGTCGGTATCACCCTTCAGGCGTGGCTGTTTCTGTTTCTTAACCCGCTTAAGCCCATCATCCATAAAAAAGCCCGCTTCGTTTGAAGCGGGCTTTTATTCTATATTCTTGATCGGATGCTTACCCTTTACGGAGCGCGACCCAGCCGACGATTGCGAAGATGAGCACAAGCCCAGCGCCGCCGCCGNNSWRATCWTNGYWGWGNATKTYGGTATCGATCTTGCCGAGGACCTGCTGCGAGCCTCCGGTCATTCCCAGAACCATCACTGCCAGCGAGAGCATAAGCAAGACAACCATGCCCAGTGCTGCGCCGCCGAACAACCCTGAAGCTGCTCCGTCATACGCCTGCATGCCAGCCATCGGCATCATCGCTGCTGCAGCTGGTGCTGCGAACTCTGAATCTGGTGTTGATGAACCCTCGAAGAGTGCGCCCGCGACCGAACCACCAAAGGCTGTATCACCAATCGCGCTCCCGCCCTGCGATGCGCCCGCAACCGAATCGGCTGCCAGGTCGTCGAGCAGGTTGCCGCCGAGCGATGTATCGTCTGGTTCAAACGCGAGTTGTGCCAAGCCAGAGCCTGATGCACCCGCATCCATGTTGAATCCTGAGCCGCCGATGCCGCCGCTTGATACGAGCGTGTCTGCGTTGGCGTCGAACTCGTCACCGTCTTCTGGTTCGAAGATCGAAACGCCGGTCGCATCGCCAGAAGCTTCGAGCGAGAACGATGTCGCGCTGCCGGTGGAACTCAGCGAGATGCCATCGATCCCGGTGCCTGTATCTGCGAGGGTGATGTCATCATCGATGTCATCATCGCCAGCGAGCAGATCAACCTGCTCAACCTTGAACATCAGCTTTTCACGATCGCGGAACTCTTGGAGCTGACCCGACTCGGCCAATGACTGAACATCAGCCTCGTCCATGCCCAGTTTGGTGGCTGCTTCGTTGAGTGTGTAGAACATCTTGGCCATCGTTTGGTCTCCGCAAATGCAATCGTTTGTCTTTCAACCCCGCCCACCGGGGCCTTGCCCAGACACAGAATCGGTCTGAGTGGTAAGGATAGCACACCTACACCCTTGAGGGTACTGGAGTGCCCACACCTGTACGCACCCCAAACACAAACGGTTTCGAGAATTATACTGTTCACATACACCCAATCCGCATAAATCTCATGGCTCAAATTTGGCAAAGCAAGAAACAATGAACGATTAAAGATATTATCATCCTTTTTCAACCCCGCCTCTAACCGAAACTGCACACCATGTCCGAGTTTTTTCAAAGCCAAAGCAACGCTTCAAGCGACAACTCCAATACCAACCCAAGCGAATGGGTGAAACCCGACGGGATCGCCCTCGACATCGTACCCGGCTCAACTGGTCGATCATCACCGATCAACCAAGCGATTACATTCGCAGCAGGCGCACTCACCATCGAACAGCTCACCGCGATCTTCTCGACCATGCCGGTCGATCTTACTTTTATCGATGCAGATGATCGAGTGCGGTTTTTCAGCGAAGGCCCAGATCGTGTGTTCATCCGCCCCAAGACGATCATCGGGCGCAAGGTTCAGTCCTGCCACCCGGCTGAGAGCCTCGATGTCGTCGAGCAGATCCTCTCAGATTTCCGGTCTGGCAAACAAGATGTCGCCGACTTCTGGCTCAACTTTCAGGGGAAGTTTGTCTTTATCCGATACTTCGCGCTCCGCGATGAAAACAAACAATACATGGGCACGCTTGAAGTCACCCAAGACCTTACCCGCGAGCGAGCACTCACAGGCGAACGCCGACTCCTCGAATACGACACGCCCGCGAAAGAACCCACGAACCAATCGCCAAGTTGATCAAACCAACAAGGTTGCACCTGTCGAGTCTCGATTTTTATCAAATCCAGCAATCCTTGCCCCTCCTGCCCCTCCCCGCGCCCTCGCGGGGAGGTGGCATGCGCAGCATGACGGAGGGGTCTTCTCTTCGTCTTTTCCCGCTATTTCAAATGCTTTACACGCCCTTGTAAGACCCCTCCGTCCGCGAAGACGCGGGCACCTCCCCGCGAGGGCGCGGGGAGGGGAAAAGATGATGTGCTTTGATTTGGTAAGAAAACGGGCTCGAAGCCCATTCCACCAGAAGAGAGCGAGCCAGCAAGTGCAACCTAAATCGTCCGTGTCACCGAGACCCCCGCGTACAAACCCGCGACGGCTTCGCGCGGGACAGTCATCGGCGGATAACTATTATTGATCGGCTGAATCCGAATCATCTCATTGCCCGCGTCATCCTTCTGGAAATAGATCCGCTTAAAAGTGCTCTCGTCGTCGCGCTCAAGGCGAACAAAGCAGTCCATCCCATCGACAATCTTCCGCGCGGGCGAGAACACCACGATGTCACCCTCGCGATAGTTGGGCTCCATCGAATCCCCCACTACCCGTGCTGCGAACGCGTCAGGATCACTCAGATCCGGCGCTCGGACATACTCATCGGCAATCCGGGCAGGATATCCCATGTCGGTAAAGTCTGCCGGGTATCCAGCAGTCACCTTGTTAATCAAAGGCACCTCCATCGGCAGCATCCCCAACGCAGCTATCCGATTCGCAGGACTCTTCAGATCCTCTCCCTCTTGGCTGACAGATTCCGACACTTGATCAGGATCAATCCGATCAATCAACTGACGGAGTTCGCCCGATTCATACAGCTTGTCGAGCGATTCGCCTTCGCGCGCACTCTGCGCCAACAGCTTGGCCAACAGAGAAACTGTTTCATCACGCTCACGCAGGTGCTCAAGGTCTTCGCGAATCGGCATCGGGGTCTGATCCCACTGGGCGCACTCGAAGAGTTCGCCAAACTGAAACGACAGCGCGAGTTCGAGCTTTTCGATGATTGCATCTGCGGGCGGACCTTTGTGCCCGTTCTCGATCGACGACAAGTATGACTTGGCGCATCCAACCCGCTCAGCGAGAACCGCCAGTGAAAGGTTCTGATTTAATCGATGCAGCCGCAGTGTTGAGGCAAAGGTGCGTTCGGAAGAAGCATCGAAATGGTGAGGTTGAGCAGCCATAGTGGTCGGGTTGGGTCGGAGTCTTGGAGCGGAAATTGTGGATATCGGATTTTGATCGGTATGCAGTGACCGGGTCTGTGCGCTGATTTGTTGATATACCATACAGTACCCTTGCAAAGCGTTCTCGATTTGGTGTATACTCTGAAAATAATAGTTCACTCTATTGTGAACACATCCGTGTGGTATGTCAAGCGAAATACCAACAAATCTGAGGCAAGGAGAGAAAAATGGGGCATTCACCAATCATGGTTCGCAACATGAAACCGGAAAGTTCGCACAAATACCGGAAACACGCCCAGCGCGTAACATCGCCTGCGGCAATTCGCAGGCTTTTTGATCACTGAGTTGTCGATCGCCAAATGGCGATCAGTCAATAGGCGATGGCGGACTSCAACATCCACCYTGCCTCAATCGTCTCTTCTCTCGCTCTGGATCTGCACCCATCGCGTCGAGTTGTGCCTCTGTCATCATCCCCGTTTTTTTCAGCGGGCTCGCAATCAATGGAGCGGGCGAACCTGCTGGGCATAAATCGTCCGACCAATCCACATCGTGCGCCGGGCCTGGAACTTCGCCTCCGCCATCCAAGACCACCTGCACGCCACCGATGTACCCTGTTTGTGCCGCGAGCGGCATGATTGAAGTATCAACGGCGTATGGCCCTAATGTGCCGTCGCAGGATGTCGCTGATGGGTAGCACGGGAATTCGGACCAGGAAACATTGCTGGTGGGGAGTGTATTTGGGAGTTGCTCATTGGTCAGCTTGAAAGTCCAGTTGGAATGCCGAGGGTTCATCTTCGGCGGATCGGTCGCCGGTATCGTGGATACATCAACAAAGATCTCGGATGGAACACCGTTTGGCGGCGTGCCACAAGCGACCGCTCGAAATACTGGCGGGTACTCAAAGCAGGACAAATCACTGGTTTGTCGAACGACTGCCGACCCACCTGCAATCGGACCACCAAACCCAGATGGGCAGCCTGTATTAACCTCTCCGTTGGCAATAGATTCGCCCAACGCCACCACATTTGTTGATCCGATATGATCGCCCTGGAACACACCACCAATGAATAAATTTGTCAATGATTCGGTACTCAGGTCGCAATCCGAATTACTGCATTTTCTTTCGACCGTGAACCGTTTGCGCCCGTGCAAAGAGAGAGTGCATCGAATTACTCGATTAGTGCCGTCCTCGTTGAAATTGACATCCACATTGATTTCAGCCCTCGTAAAAGTGAAGCTCTCAACGCTGTCCTGCGTCAGACAATCGTATTCGACCCCAGATGGGCCGTCGTACTGATGACCCGTAACTAGATGTCTCACAAACTGATATGAGGCGGATATGGGTGCGTCATCAATATGGTAGCTGTACGAGCCATAGGGGTGGGTTGAAGGAACTGAACCGATCATGGGAACGCGAAAGGTCATGTTGTGACCAGAAGTTCCGCCAGCAATCCAATGCTGCCAATCTTCCACGCTCTGACAGAAAGGTAGCGGCGGAACTTGCGGCTCGTAATCAAAAAAGCACGATTCCTGTGGCACTGAAAAGGTTACTTCAACGCATGGAACGGTATCGCCATTTGGCGGATCAACAACAGTCCCCTCACAGCAGCATCTATGGTGACTCATGAGCAGACTCCATCCACAGCGTTGTTGTAGCTGAAGAACCAAAGCGGCGAATCGCCTGAATAAGGTCCTGAAAGCACCATGGGGGTCTTGCCGACTATCGCTGGTTGTATCTCGAACCCATCGTCGAGCGTGTCCAGATCGATCCCATTGCCCTGTACGCCAGCTGATGTATTGAACATCTCGATGAAATTCCGGGCYTTCCCGTGCGTCGCACTGCTGCGTTTAGCGTTGGTGGTAACTCCAGACCCCGCCACAATTCGCATCTCAGCCCAGTCGTATTCCCATTTATTGGGGCTAATCAGCGTTGCCCCCGTGATGAGAGCGTGTATGGTTGATTGCTCAGCAATGGTGGGCAAATCGCGGCGTGTATGCACACCCGCATGCTCAACACCCTTCACGCCGGAAAGCGACATCGTGCGCCCTCGCAGCTTTGGATTGCTCTCGGGTGTTGATGTGCCGTCGATTGGCAATGCGTCACTGGCCACAAGCGTGTTTCTCAAATCCCCCAGAGAAGCACTCGATCGACTCAAACGCATGCCTCCGATTCCAGAAGCGATGGCGTACCCAGACTGGCGTTGCAACCGCTCATAGAACGACCGGGGAACCTCGTGTGTGTTGATGGTGATGATCGTGATGTGGCGAGTCACATCCCATGAAACGGATGTGACGGCCCCCTGGATGTCGCCCGGATTGATGTCAATCAAGCCACGCAGAACGATCGGCCCCGACTCCACCAGGCTGTCCGAAATACGAGCAGTGGCCACCTGCTTGGCGATGGCTGTGAGCTGCACACTGTTATGGCCGACCCACAATGGGTTATTTGGATCTGCCTCGTCGAGCGTCATCACCGCGCGAAGCATCGGAAGCCCGACCTTGACGACTGATGGATCATCGAGTGAGTCTTCGACTTCTTGAGGGGTCATGGTGTTGATCGTGACCACGCCATTGTTCTGCTGCCACTCGAAGCCAACGACGAAGTAATCGTCTGTGAAAACGCCTGTATTGGCTTCATGGGCATAGGTGATCAATAACTCATCACCGTGCATCTCGCGAGCATCTCCGCGCCGGCCAGTATCGAGACCATCCTCAAGACGAACATACTCGCCATCGGATGGAAGGACGAACACACCCTGGCCGCTGATTGCTCGAAGACCATCGAGCCGCATGTGAACGCCGTTTAGCTTGGGCACATTGATCAACTGATCCGCGCCAGACTTCACACACGCCGATGCCTCGACCACACCAGGGCCGCCCGCAAACTTCGCCAGCTCACCGTAATCGACGGTCGTTGGGATGTTGACAAATGTGCCAGACTCAAGCAGATCATCCCCGGTCAAACGCACCGCGCGAAACAACTGGCCAATAGCCTTTGAGTCTTCAGGAGTGAGATCGCTTGCGGTGAGTCCTGCTTGATAATCGTCGATGGCACCAACCGCCTGGGGAATCCATTCGTTTGTTTCAGCATCGAAAATAACCCACTCAAGTGCCTTGGCGTTGGGGAAGCCCGCATCACCTTGTTCGTACTCAAGAGTTCGAGTGGTGATCACGGTCGCCCGTGTGGCCCCAGATGTCACAATGATCTTCGACGCACGGATGCCGGGCATGGTGCCGAGTTCGTATGGTTCGGCGACGGCTGCGATCGGTGCAGGGATGTTGATCGGTTGCCCAGCTCGAAGCAACCGTCGAGTTGCGATGGTGCCATCGTTGAGCTGCACGACCACCCAGCCCAATCGCGACAGAAGAGCATCGAGTTCGCTCAGTGGGCGAGCGTTGCCCCAATCAAGTGGACCGGGTGCATCGACAGGAAGCGAGTCCACGCCAGCGTTCAAGCCTGGGGAAGACGGCTCAAAGTCCAGTCCGATCGCTTCCAGGCACAAATCGACCAGCTCTTGGTTGTTCTTGTAATCCGCATGCTGGGTGTCAACATGCCCTTCTTGATCCAGCGGATTGAGCGTGCCGATCGTGAGCAAGTTCCCGAATCCATCACGCATTGATTTGAGTTGAGTCTCAAGAAGCAATCGATACTGGGTCGCCTCAACAGGTGCAGAACCATCGGTGATGTCGCCACCCATCCCCGAGGGAAGCTTCACCTTGAGCTTGTATCCTTTCAAAATCARCTGTGCGCCGATGCCTTGGCCCTGGTTGATGTTGATCTCAAAGTCGCCCAGCTCGTCATACCCAACAGGCCAGTCAGCTTTATCGACCGTGAGCGTAACCGCATCGCCTGTTGATCCAATGGATCGACGGATCGCACTATCAACCACCGCGCGGATCTTGGTGATGTGCGTGTTTCCCGTTGCCGAGTCAATATTGCTGATCGTGATGGTGGTGTGTGGAAGTGCCATTATATGAGACCGTTGATGGTGCGAGGGTTTGGGTACGATGCGAGGGGTGCGGGGAAGATGTACGCCCAGGACATGACGACTGTCTTGAGTTCACCCTGGGCCTTGCGGCTCTGGCGAGGACGGCCTGAGATATTGTCCGTTGCCAGCTGCGGGGTGAGCCCGTGATTGGCAAACGGTCCGATGAACTCGATCTCGGTGCGTTGCGTGTAGACAGTCGGGGCAATCACGCCCGTGCGAAGTGTTGGGCCTTGACTGAAGAAGCTGGCTGTGTTGATCTGGGCACCGCCACCAGCCTCGTCGATGGTTTCATTGAATCGGGTAATGAAAATGCCTGGGAAGGCTGCATTGGTTACACCCGCCACATATTGATAGCTGAAGTTCACTCGGCCATCTGGAATACTCGGCAGGCTCGGCCCGTCCTCGCGCAGAAGCTTGAGATTGGAATCCTCTGCCACGCGCTGAGCGGTTGCGAAGGTCGACGCGCCTGTGCCCGTTGCAGAGCCGCTGATCGTGCGTACACGCCGCCCGGTGACATCCGCCACAGTTCGGTCGTCGACATTGGCCTGCGTCACACCAGGGCTGCCCGACACGCCTGGCTTGACCGTATAAGCGTACTTGGCCATCGATGTGTCGTCGGTGATCGAGACACGAGTGATTACGCCATTGCCTGCTGCATCCGCTGCGGATCGAACGGGTGTGAAGATGTTGGTGTTGATCCACGCGCTGGCGTCATCCCCGTTTGCCAGGCGAATCTCTCCACGCACGCTGGTTTCGATGGTGCCGTCCGTATTGGTGATGGTCTCGGTTTCGGTGGTGTGTTCCACGATGCCCGATCCATCGGCGATGGGCACTCGTGTGATGGCGGTCAGGTTGAACGCCTGGAACTGCCCGAATGACTTGTCTGGGATGTCCGTGAGTTCAACCCTTGGGTAGCCATGCAGGCTTCCGCCTACGCCCTGGGCGGGCATCACGCGAGCGGTGCCCAACTCGGTCAGCGTCACCACCTGCCCGATCTTGGCCAGATCCGATTTGATGGTTTGGTTGAGCTGTGTGATGGATGTTGGTGATGCGATCTCGGCCAGGCATTCGAGATCCCAACGGATTTCTTCATAGCTCGATCGAGTTTGGTTCGATGGGCTGGTCATCGAGCTTGATGCACGAACCGATACCACGGCGTAGGTGGCCGATGGCCCCACTTGAATGCTGGCAACAAGTTTCAGATCGTCGGTAGTGGTCACAGTCCGAACTCCTCTTCCTGTTGGAGGTATTCCGCGCCGCGTTGGCGGTTCCGCCCCTGCGCCAGAAGCACATCATCTGATGGCCCGCCCCCCCCTGTAAGTCCGAGAATCTCCCCCCATTGCCTGGTACTTTCCATGATCTCGGCAAAACGATCGCCCAAGCCGTCGGACGCCAAGTTGGATAACTCAATGATCTTTGTCAATACGGGTAGTATCGCAGCAAGGAACTCGCCTATTTCATGAGCCGCAGGACCGAGTGATCCATTGAGTGTCTCCGCCAACCTAACGATTGATTCGTTCGATAAGTCTGCGCTGTCTGAAATACCAAGCAAAAACTCAATCAGGATATTGTTACCAATTCCCTCGATCGCTTGCTGAGTGAATCCAAGTGTGGTGTTGAGTCCAGCCATCGACGAGTTGGCTCGACGATCAACCACAAACCCTAGTCGGTTATATCGATCGATCATCTCATCGATCGCGTCATTCCCGCCAGCGATTGCGTTGATCAACTCCGGCCCAGCTTCTTCACCAAAGAACCGTGCCGCCAGCCCAGCCTTGGTTGCGGGGTCTTCGATTTGGCTCAGCGACTCGATGACCGCACGGAATATCTGATCCGATCCTTCAAGGCCATCAATCGACAGCCCCATCTGCGAAAGCACATCGGCAGACATCGCACCATGATTATTAAAGTCGGCCAAGAACTTGTTGAGCCCAAGCCCTGCCTGCTTTGCTCGCTCAGCACTGAAGCCTGCCAACTCAAGCTGCTTCTGCAAACCAATCAAAAGTTGCTCTGATAATCCGGTGACCTGCGACATCCGCTCAATCGATTCTGCATAGCCCAATGCTTCGACACTTCCCGATATCATGGCCTTGCCAACGCTCTTGAGGATGGCCAACGAACCCAGCAGCGGATTGGCCACAAAGCTGGTAAAGGTTTCGCCAAATACACGCGATGCAGTGTCCGCAACAATGGTGCCCTTGACATAATCGTCAGAGTCCATACCAAGCTTCGCCTGGAAGTTTCCCAATGTTGCAGCTGATCCGATCATTCGGCTTTGTCCCCTTCATCTTCATCCTGCACAAGCGATGGATGTCGCTGTGGGTTGAGCGACATCGGAACGCGGCCGCCAGGCGCGACGCGTGTCATGGGTTGCCCTGCTGAAGTAGCCGAAGGTGTTGATGACGATCGATCGAACTTCTTTCCAGCAGTTCTACCCGCCCAGCTATGCGTGGCTTGAATCCACTGGTTCTGGCAACTCTTGTACGATTGAATCACCTGGGCACACTCGCCCGTTGACATCTCGCCGACCAGCACGCAATGCTCATCGCCAAGGATCACCTGGCACACATCGCGTACATACTCCGCGCCGCCGTCATCTGGCAGATCCCCACGACGAACGCGAGGCCCGCCGACGATCCCACGCCACAGCCAAACGAATAGTCCAGGCCACCGCTTGGTCATCTGATCGATCTCGCCCTGGGACGGAATCGGCGCGTCGGGCATATCAGGGCAGTCCAACGGCGAGGTCATCGGGATCGTCATGCCGCGAATCGTGACAAAGAAATCCCAGACAGGTGCCTCTTCAAGATTGATGATGCAGTTGTTCATTACGGCCCCACCCATCCGATCTGGCTGAGAACGCCAGTCGCAAGATCCACCATTGCAATCGCAGGAACCTTCTGCTCAGCGTTCCCCAGGCCATCAGCAGACATCGAGTATCCTTTGAATGAAACCTTTGGCATATAGATGTCGTTCGTGGTATCGGCACCATCCGTCGGGTTGTGCATGCGAACGGTGTGCGTTGGCAGCTTCGTGCCCACAGGCGGCAGCGGGTTTTCAGTTGCCGCTGCACCTGCGATACCATTCCATCGCATGCAATTGTCTCTGGTCATTTCTTGAAACACAAATGACATCTCGCACTTTTGCCCTTGGACAAGTGCTGCGATTGGCGAGCTTCCTTGACGCTGGGTCGTGACCATATGAATGTCTAAATTTTCACCCACATCCCAGGTCGCATCGAATGGTGCCAAGCTCCCATCGATGTACACATCCCAGATATCACCTTTAATATTTGCTTCGTTGCCCATGGCTTAACTCCTTCTACGATGCCGAAACTTCGACGGTTGTTTGTACTGCGTGAACTTCCAAAGCGAACCCGGCAGCTGCCTGGCCCTCTTCAGTCCGTGGTTTGATTTGTGGGTGATCGAGCTGGCGGATCTCAATGATGCGCCAGACTGCATGCGTGCCGACCTGCGTTGGTACGCCGATGATGCCCGGCTTGTAATCGCCCTCGATCAAAACGCGTGGTCGGTTATTACGCCAGAGCTTCGACGCATACGCACCCAGCATTTCCATCGCCAGCGAGTTACCTGGTGCGGTGGAGTGCAACACGATCGCCATCCGCTGAGTAACGGCCATCGGCTCGTCGGTCGCACTTGGCTGGGGCACGATCGATACCGCATATGCTTTCCGGTATTTCAATGCGGGGAGCGGCGAGGCATAGATATTGCCATGGTCGCTGCTGTCGGCTTCGACGAAAGTATCATTGAGTTCGCGGCCAAGGAATCGCCCGAGCTGCACGCACATATCGATCGCTGATAATGTCATCTTGCACCCCCTTCTCGCAATGCCTTCTCGATCGCTCGACCCGAGATCCGCTTAAAGTTTCGATTGATCGCATTGATAAACCAGTGGGCCTTTGTCGGGTGGGTCTCGTGTACCGCCATCGCATACGGCGTGTTCGCACCGACGATGATCGAACCCTCGTCGGGTTCCGAAACAGTGTGCGATTCGGCCAGGGCACCTGTCAATACAGGAGCCTCAAACTGCGCCTCGCCCACGATGCCCTCAGCGGTTTCAATAAGAACACCATCACGCATATCCTCGCCCAGATCACGAATATGCTTCTCGAATGCCTTGATATCAGCGATCGGCAAAGTGGCTTCTGTCTTGGTCATGACTGCACCTCCGCGTTGTCCAAGCGTGTCTTCAAAGCCATCTCGACCTTGGTATCGCCTTCGAGTTCTCGCAGGTTGACGATGTCGCCGATCTTGGCGATCGCCCCAAGGCGTGTCTGTACGAAGCCCACACGGTCGCCGACCGACGGCTGGTTCCCCTGGCTGCGAAGAGCTTCACGCGATACAACGATCAACGCATCCGATTCGATCCCTTGTGATCGATCGGTCGTGCGCCGATGGCTCGATGGATCTTTGAGCATGGCAGGGATGGGCACGACGATCGTGTTTGGTGCAAACACCCGCTCGCCGTCGCCACGGGCTCCCGCCTGCGA
This sequence comes from bacterium, assembly GCA_002401225.1. Taxonomy (GTDB): domain Bacteria; phylum Planctomycetota; class Phycisphaerae; order Phycisphaerales; family UBA1924; genus UBA1924. The sequence goes on along the minus strand of NVSM01000010.1, from coordinate 29,814 downwards.
TTGAATAGATGTGATACGGATGTTGTTCAAACGGCACCTACAAATCTGACGCGATAGGGGCTTGCGGCTTTTTGTGCGTGTGAGTGAAGCATCGAGAGCGGACGAGCTGGATCACCTCTGTCTTCGGCCAGCGAGAGAGCGAGGGTAGCCTTCCAAGCAGACTGGATGGCCACACCAATGCGGATCTCGCGTGGGAGACCAGCGAATGACCACTCACCCGCGCCAACAGCGTCGGGCACGATCGGATCGCCATCAAGAAGCATCGCCTCGCCGTTCCAGTACCGACGCGGCCAGGCAGTTACTTGGCTGCTCGATGACGGCATGCCATCCCAAACAAGAGCATCGAAATCATCCGATGCGTTGGCGATACATTTGATTTTGTCCGCAGGCTGTAATGAGTCCCAGGCCTGCTTGAGCAGTTGCACACCCATCATCACTTCGTCCAAGATGGCATCGGCTTCGGCCACATCCAGATACGCCTGGCGAACATCATGGGTGCCGCTTCCTGTCGTCTGTGCGACGACCACGGTGCCCGTGAAGCTCAAGTCGAACGGCGATGCCGCATCACCAGAAGGAACGCTCACGCCCCCAGCAACCGCCCCTGACGCGCTGGTGTCAACAACCAGACCAAGGGTTGCATTCTCGCCAACAGCCAGCACGGTGCCTGATGGATCAATGGTTGCATCGATCGATACATGGCCGGTCGCGGTGATGGTGCCGATGGTAACCGGCTCAGAACCTGCATTGGCAATGGTCAGGGACACAGTCGTTGATTGATCGATGGCGATGGTATTACCAAGCTGGATCGAGTCTGTATCCGCCAGCGATGATCCGGCATTGCTGATGCCGATCTCCATATGAGTTTCAGCAGTGAAGTTCATCGCGGTTGGGTCAGTGATCGCAGCTGCGTTATTGCCCGCCCCGTCATTGACCAGGCCCGCATCGGTCAAGATGTAATACCCAACGCCCTCGATGAGCGTCGCAGGCGTTGCCCAGGTGAGCGTGCTTCCCGCAATGGTTAAGTTGGCAGCAGCCTGCGATGCAACCAGTGCATCGGTTGCCGAGTTGTACAGACGAATGGTTCCCGATCCCAATGTGATCGGGGCACTAAAGACCAACTCGATTGATGCGTCGGTTGCGACTCCCGTACTGCCATCAACTGGTGTCGTCGCCATCAACTGCAATGGGCCTGTCAATGCAGGGCCTTTGCCTGGATGGCTTGTGCTGTAAAAGCCAGTCCGAATCCAATCATTGATGAATGATGCTTCGAGTTCAGGATCGTAAATTCCCAACCCACGCTGGCGACAAGCTTCATTTACGAGTTCGAGCGAATCCGCAGCGGGATCGTTCAAGTACATCTGCGCGTAGGTGTCTGGGTTTCGTGTTGGATCAACAAAGACGATGGATTCTTCAGTGTTTCCCGATGCCGTTCCAGCCAGAGCCTCTGTCTCAACAAGCGTCTTGGCAGCACCGCCGACTTGGGCAAGGGTTGAATCGTCGATGTCGAAGACATTGCCATCCATGCTGAAGTTGGAAGCGGTCAACTCGCCCGTGGTGTGATTGAACTTAAGAGGCAAACCGGATGCTTTAAACAAGCAGTTTGTGATGTTGATATTCTCGGAACCCGTCAACTCCACGGCGATGCCGGGACGGTTATAGAACAACCCATTCTGAATGTCAATCCCTCGCCAGGCTGATCCAAAGTGTCGACCCTCGCCGTATTCTTTCGGACCAGCGGTTGGGTCTTGCGAATAGATATCGTTGGAGTGATCACACCAGATCGAATACCCGTTCGGATAGTCACCCCCGATAAACAGCGGACGAATAAGCGTGTCCATCGACGATTTTGATTCGTACCCAAACCCCCGCGATCCCCAAGCAGTGATATCGCGTCCGTCATAAAATACGCAGTCTTCCAGAATCGATTGACCAGCAGCTACGAATACAGCAATGGGGTTGCCCGAAAATATGCAATCAACAAAGTACGCGCCCGTTCTTGCCTGTGCGGCGTGTGAGCTTGCATCGTTAATGTCTTGGCCTGCGAAAATCCGAACGCCTACCCGTGATCCATCATGATAATGACCATGGGATTTCGTGTCATCAATCTCGATGGAATTCACGGGCTCATGCCCAGGGCTGGGCATAGCCAGCTGATCAGTGATCACGACCCCTGCGTGGTTGTGGTACGATGGGTTTGTGTGACCACCGCCGTGCCCATGAACAGATGAACACTTGTAATCTTCGACATACCACCGACGCTGAGTCTCCCGTGTGCCGTTGTTCACATTTGAAATGCCACCCCCAACGGTGTTGCACCAACCAAAGAAGGCGATGAACTCGGTTTCATCGGGCGCGGTGTCATCACCAAGCACGGTGTACATCTTGTTTTGCGCAGTGTATGTTCCTTCAAATGCCGCGTCACCCGCACGGCGATGTACGCTCAGCGTGGGAATCTTACGAGGCTCGCGCGGATCGTGACCAAGATTAAACCAGTGCTTGCAATACGAGCCTTCACCAGCAGCTGTGATTTTGATCATCTCCTGCTCACCAAGCCCATCGCCCATATTAAAAAACTGCGGGAACGCCACGGATGAGCTTCGATCGCATCGGATGCCCATCCAGTCCATATGCRAGTGCGCAACGGTTGGTTTGTGCTGACCACCAAAGCCCACCCGTAGATCGACCGTCTCATCTTCAGGCACAACGAAGTGCCCCCCCAAGCCTTGATAAGTTCGGTCGATTCCAGCCTGTGCGGTGAGCAATGGCGATGCCTTCGATCCGATGTTGGCATCATTGCCTGATTGGGATACATAGAACTCAGGTGACCAGCGTGCAYTGGCGAACTCAAGGCAGTACCGGATGTATTGCTTGAGCTTGGCTTCTGTGATGTCCACGCCGACCAACCCTGCGATTTCATAAGTACGCGATGTCTGGCTCTCAAAGTAGTTGTTCGTATTGCTGATGCGAACTTGCCCAGCACCGAATGCGACAAGCTCTTCTTTGGTGTAGTTTGTCCAGGCTGATCCATTTCCGGCACCATCGACCGAGATCACCGAGACGACCGCACCTGTGTTGGTGTCGATCGAATGATTCTTGATGATGTTGGGCCAGGTGTCGTTCGCAGAGATACGGCGATAGTTGGTGGCTGAGAAGTCTTTGCGCCATGTGATCGTGATGACTGTCTTTGGTCCATCGGTCACAAAGGTGCCCGCGCCAGTGATGGATTGCCTCCAACAATCAGTTCCCCAATCGGTGGTTTCGATACACCCATTCCCACCGATGCCGGATTCCTTGAACTTCCAAGTCCACGCGGCACCCTTGCGAGGGACCAGTGTTGATCCTGCATCGATTTGACCGGGAACGGATGCAAAATCCGCACCATCAGCCAACGCGAGCAAGTCTGGTGCCCACCATTCAGTAATGTTCAGATCGGTCGCTGGATCAACCGCAGCACCTACGCCCGAAGGCGCATCGCCGACTCCATTGATGCACACAAAGCTGTTGTCGAAATCATACTCAAGCGACGAATCAATCAGGTCTGAGAAGTTGGCAACTGCAACAGCCGCCAACGCTGCATTCCCATCCCCATTTCCACATACCCAAGCCGCGTCTTGAGCGACGGTCGCGGTGACCACTTGCCCCTTGGTAAGGGGCGTGGAGAGCTTGCCCGATACATGGCCCCAGACTTCGTGGTTCTCCTGCTCGAAGTTGGCGAGGCCGACCTTGACCGTGGCACCGTTTGAGAGGTTGATGGTGCCCAGAGTGGCCTTGGTGTTTTGAGGGACTTGCGAAACGATAATCGGATCGCCAGCGGCGACGGTTGCACCATTGGTCTTGGCACCAAACCCACGCTTTTCAAGCGTGACTTGATTGTCAGATGCTTTGGCCTTCACGCGAAAGAAGCCGTTGACGGCATCATTGGATGAGCCTGTGAACTCAATCTGATCGCCAACAGCTGCACCCGCAAACCCGCCCGCCGAATCGGTGACGGTGTGTTCGTCTACGCCAGCGGTGAACGATACAGKGSTTKSCCMKTYKAKGRTNSRYGWCGYCNGGGNTGCNNSSWGTGCRTGGCNGCRRAGWGSCCYGWRRSTSAANNWTAATGAATCGTTGAATGGTTGCTTGTGCCATGTATATCTTTCCGGTTGAATGATCAAATCTGAAAAAACTTGGGGGTCTTTCAAACCCCAAGAATGCTGTTGCGTAGGGCGTGATTACGCCGCGTCGGCTGGTGTTTCTTTGCGTTCGTCGATCCAGAACYCAACGCCAAACTTCGGATCACTCTTGAGCCGTTCGATGACTGCCTTGTTCTCCACTACTGCTAAATTGTTTTCAAACTGCACTTCGCGGCAGCGATATCGTGCATATTGAGACATGAATCGCGTGCCGGTCTGCTTGGCCGCTGGCTTGGGTGCCTGCTTGGGCGGTTCATTCGACTCTGGTGATTCATCACCACCGTCACCTTCTTGCCCAGCATCTGCACGCTCAGCTTCTTCCTTGGCCAACTTCTCAGCTTCCAGATTTTCTGCTTTCTTCCTCGCACGCTCTACTCGATTTGCTTCTTTTTGTTTATCCGTAAGTGGCTTAGACATTTTTTTTTCCTTTTCTCTATGTCCCCGACCAACGCTGGCCGGGGAGGGTTGTGATTGAATATTGGGACTGATTGGATTAAGGAGTCACGCCACGGATCTGAGCATGGTTCTGCTCAGCACCCCAGTCGATGGTGTGTTCCGCGAACAACTCGTCACGAACACCATCAACCCCTGGGGCCTGCGTGTTCTCTTTAAGCTGCAACTTGCCCCCGCCGTTCTTGCCCGTTGGACGCAACCACAGCTCACCGCCATCAACCATGATGCCGTCACCTGCAAATGCACCTCGGAACTTCTTATGAGGAATCAAACGAATCTGCCCGTTTGGTGTATCGATAGTTTGAATCCGAAGCCCGACATTGGCGACCTGCGTGGTAATGCGCTGCTGCGATGAATACAAACCATGGATCGCATTGATCAAGGTTGGCCCTGCATACAAGTCCTTTACCGAACTGCCCGTATCAAACCCCGCCTCAGCGAACGCCAAGAACAACGGACTCGTCAGCGAACCAGCAACATTATGAACATGGGTGGTGATTGCTTCACGCAACCCGCCCATGGTACTGACCGGATTTCCAGCCGCATCCACGCCTGCATTCGCATTGCGAGATCCAAACACGATGGTGCGTTCAATATCGCCCGTGAGTTTTTCGAATTTCTTGCGACGCTGATAACCCCGCTCATCCTCGGTAATGGTCTCGATTCGCTGCGTCTTACCGGAAAGCTCGATGACTTCACGGAAGGTTTGCAGGAAGTTATGAGCAGGCGTTTTACCAGCAGAGCTATGGCCCGGCGAACCCGCACCCTCGCCAGAAGCGTGCCCAACGCGCATCAGATACACATTATTCTGGACCGACAGATTCGATGCCGCGATCGAACCGATGGATCGAAAGACAACCAGCGTGTTGCTGCTTGTATTGAGGCTGGTGATAAGCATCGCCTCGCCAGTATCTTCCGAGATGATCTGATCGCCCGGCATATACACAGACGCATCATCCACCACGAGAGTCGTTGTACCCGCGCCATATGCCACGCCACTGTTGTTGATCTGCGAGCGACCCGATGACGGCGCATCCGTAAACCACTTCACTTCATTGGCGACTGCGTTGCGTACTTGATTGGCACCAAGTATCATCGCATAAATAGGGTTTTCGTTGGCGGATTGAACCCGAGCAACTGCGCTCAGGACATCGGGCGTAACGGCTCCGACAAAGTTTGCAGTGTTAATCATGATTATGTGCCTCCATGCACGCGGGATTCCCCGCCGGTTTGGTGATGCGTGATACCCGATTCATTCCGGGTTACGCGGAAATTCAAAATCAGCCGGTTTTCAACTCGGCTTCCATTTTTTCGATCTTCTGTTTCTCTTCAGCTTCCTTGTCGCCGACCTCGCCCGTCTTTCCGTTTTCGTCTTTGATGTCTGCCGAGAACGCCTTGGCTGTGGCTTCCTCCCCATAGACATCCGACATGTGCTTGCGTTCGGTTTCAACAGCGGCCTTCACCGCTGCCTCGTCCGCTGGGTTGGTCGCAGCAATGCGAGCGATCAATGATGCTTTGCCCTGGACGGTTGGGTGGTTGGCTTCGAAGTAATCCTTTGTCAGCTTCAAACCTGTCGATGCTGTTTTTGATGCTTCAGTTTCAGCATCATTCGCGTCCATTCGACCAGTCAACTTCTTCATACCGTCGAGGATCTCCTGAATAGCTGGATCTGTTTGCTGGTTCCCGCCCTGGTCTTTGCCGTCGGTGTTTCCGGTATTTTGGTTTGCAGCATTGGTCTTGTTTTCTTGAGCTGCGTCGGCGATGGTCTTGACCTGGTCAGTCATCGCCTGCACCGACTCCTGAATGGGCACCATCGCCTCTGTGGTTGCGGTGGCCATCTGGGCACTGATGCCATCAAATGCTGATGTAATAAGGGCGGCGACTTTTGGATCAATGCCTTCGATCGAGAGTGCTTTGCCTGATGCGTCTAAGAGTTTCATGGGTGTGTCCTTTGTGGTTTGTGGTTTGTTTTCTAAAATCTTGATTTGTGAAACGGTTACGATACTTTTTTGAGCAGGTCGCCCTTTGCGGCCCGCGTGATGTAAATCTTCGATGCCCGTTGGGCACTGGCTTGTCTCGCTTTGGATACAAGCTCATGCAGATAGGGCGATGTGCCCTTGGAGCAGTTTGGGTGSAATGGTGGCCCGCCGCCGGGCAATGAGGAAAGCGGCACGATGCTCAGACCAGGCACCTCGGGTGCCGGGCCGATCGAGCAAACAAGCCCCAGGAATGCAGTGCAGAAGTTGCGGCTGTTGCGACCAGTGATCTGGACCAGATTCATCCCGCGGCTCGTCAATCGACGATGCCGCCCCTCAACAGTGGCTTCCTTCATGCGCGTGCGGGTGACCGTCGCTGCATATTGACGCACGCTCATGGTGGCCTTGCCGACCACGATCTGCTTATTGCCCAGCTTGCGAACCCGCTTGACATCGTCGCTGTCTTCAGCGAAGAGTTCGCGGATGGCACGATCCGCGATGGTTGCATTGCCCGTGATCAACCCGCGAGCGATCGCACTGTTGACCTTGGCCTCGGCCCGTGGATCGCGGCTGGTCAACAAGCTTGTCGAGAGTGATTTGAAGAGGGCATTGGCACCATTGGCATGGGTCTTCATGCCCGCACCCAACGCGTCTGCGATCTCCGCCGACTTGCGATTGATGGTGTCTTCGGAGATCACCTCAATGGCCTCGCCGCTGATCAACGCAAACGACACGCCGCTCCCTGGGATGGTTGCATCGAGTGGAAGCCCGATCTTGGCCATCTCTTCGTCGCCGCGTGCAATCGCTGCCTGCACCGAACTGGCCATCGGCCCGTTGACCAATACCCTGGATCGGCTTTCGAGCAAGTCGAGCTTCTTCTGGATTTCAATGGTCAGCTGAGCCGCCCGAATTTCACGGAACTGCGCGGCGCGGTTATCTCCATTTTCAGCCAGCTGTTTGATCGCATGACCAGCGAGCCGATTGATGTCATCCGCAGCTGCGGAGTAGAGTGCAACCATCTGCGCTTCAAGACTTCGCGGGCCGCCTTCTTCTTGATGGGTAAACGGCATGGTTGCTCCGATCCAAATAGCGATGAGTGTGATCAAGATATTCATGCTGCACCTCCAAATTCCTGGGCTGGCACTTCGCCTGGCATCGCTGGAATAGCACCCATCAACGCGGCCTGCTCGTGTTCAAGCTGCTCATCTTTTTCTTCTTTCAACTTCTTGTGAATGGCCATCCCCGCCGATGGACCGTGGATGGTTTGCAGTGCAGTGAGCAGGTCGATCAATGGATCAGTCCCGCCGCCACGCAGCTCTTGCATTTCGCGTGCGATATCAATCGGATCACGAGGCAAACCTGTGTGCATGGTCACACCCACCGCACCGACCGGATAACCTTGCAGCGGGCGTGTGGAATCAATAACACTTGCGATCTCAAATACACGGCTCAATGCCGGGCCGAAGTACATCGCCGAAGTGCGCCCACGCGCCAGCGTGTTCGATGCCTCAAGCCGCAGCTTGTCGACCGTATCGGGCATCGCACCGCCTTCGAGCTTGATGCCGACGAGTGCGGGCGAGAGTTGCAACTGAGCAAATCCAAGCTGCAACATCTTGCCCATGAAGGCAAGCATCTCAACAAGATTCTGAACCGTCACCACATACTCAAAGACCTTTTGAGGATCAATGATCGCGTCTTCAGTGATATTTGCTTTGCCCGTTTTTTTGTCAATCATCGATTCGTCGATGCGAACCTTGGGCATCCCGTGCAGTTCCATCGATCGATCTACCCGGCTCATCGCCGATGCGATCATATCGATCATGTCCAAGTCATGCTCAGACATCAACGGCTCAGGCTGCCCGTCGTAATACTCATGCACAAACCGAGTGATCAACGGATGCGACACGCCTGTTTCAATCGACGGGATCAAACCCGATTTTGGCAAGACCACATCGAGATCAAGCTCTTTGAGATCGGGCAGGTATTGATAAATATCATCCGACGCTGTTTTGTACACCTCTTGCTCAACGACACCAACGCCGCCGGGGGCACGATGACGCTCGACGCGCAAGAACTTTTCTTTTTTACTCACACCGCCGACAGTGGTTTCCCGATCGATCACCCAACGCCGCTCCCAAACGGTTGGCTGCATATCCGGCCCATCAGGCCCGACAGGGAGAACATTGCAGTTATCATCGGCGCAGATGTGCGTGCCAAGAGGGCCAACCGCAACCCGCATGGTCGAGAATGCTTCGATGTTTGCACGACGGGCACTCTGCATCAGCAACGCGTCGAACATACTCCGGCTACGGATCTGGGTAAGTGCTTGATGCTGAGCCTCGAACCCGTCGTCTGTGGTTGCCGTGATGGGCGTGCCTGCCAACACAGTCGAGTGATATCGGATCGACATACGCACAACATTGATCTTGGTGACCAACGGGCCGATCTTGCCCGAGTGCGATTTAATGTCCTTATACGCGTGAACAGCATTGCCCATTTGAATCAGGAACCGCTCCCACTTACCGCATTCAATGTCCCGATTGATCTTGGCCATCGACGCGCGTTTGCGGAGCTTGCTCAATACTTCTTTGGTGGCGATGTAAGCGGGCATCAGATGACACCCCTTTCAACTTCGACCTGACGCATAGGCGACTTGGCCGATTCGTCTGCAACCAGACCCAAAGCCGCTGCAACACATCGGTCAGAGTGGCCTTGTGCGTTGGTATCTGCGACATAGCGGATGTTGCCCGATGCCGTGACTTCTTTACGGATCGAACTGATGTCGCTTTGCGTGGTTGAATCATCAGGGATTTCGACGGTGCGCTCTTCGAGTCCAGCACGCAATCGCGTGAACATATCGGCCTTCGAGTTCATGGTCATCATCACGCCTTCAACTCGCGCACGATGCTTGTTTTCCATGCGTTCGGCCAGCTGCATACCCAGACCTGTTTTATCGATCGAAATCCGTTGTACGCGAATGTTGCCAAACTGACGATTCATCAGCGTATTGATCGCGGTTTCCATGACATCGAACGATTTATTTTGGTAGACCAGGATGCCCAGGCATTTGCGTTTAACGCCTGATCGGCCCCAGACCCAGATCACAAACCGATCCTTCACGCGCCCGATATCGCTGCCAGCGGTAATGCGGGTGCATTCGCCCGCGTGTAGTGCGATGTCAGCGATGAATGTGTCAAGGTCTTCAGTGGGCACAGCTGCGTCTTTGGTCACGCATGGCGTGATCAAAGAGTGTGGAAAGTACGATCCTGATTGCTTGCTTGGCTTGCACTCAAACTCTTCTTCCCAAATTTCGATGCTCGCACATTTGGATTTGAGCGATGCGATGAACTCTTCACGCGTTTTCTTCGCACCCGAAACCTGATTGATCAGCTCGCACAATCCATCTTCAACCGCTGCGTAAATATCCGTTGCGTGGACAGTCGCTTTAAAATCGGTTGACTTTGGGGCACCATATGTTTTGGGGTCAGTGTGCTTTTTGGCCTGGGTGAGCAGTTCATTGAAGAACGATTCATGGCCGTTGTGCGACGACAGGACGCGGATACGGCCGCCCCATGTTGCTACGGCAGCTGCGGCCTTCCACATCTCGCGTGGGTTTTCATGGAACGCCAACTCGGAGAGTGTGACATCGCCACCCTTGGATCGGAACCGTTTGGGGTTCGAAGTCATCACGGTAATGCGTGTACGCCTGCCCTTGATCTCAGGAAGCGTAAAGGTCATCTTCAGCCAACTCTTACCGTCATCGAATCCTTGGCTGGTGGTTTTCTGAGAAACATCCTCCCACAGCTTGAGCCATTTCTCGATGTATTCGGCAAACTCCAGGGCGGCTGATTCATCGGCAGATGAATACCAATAATCGACCGTGCGTTCGCCGCTCATGCGCTCAGAAACGCACTTGAATGACTCTGCATAGTCCGCACCGATACGCCGCGATTTATCCCAAATCGCAGCGTCTGATGTATCATTGATCCACGCCTGCTGATACGGAAGCCACATAGAAGCGGACATTCCAGCAATCGCAACAAGTGTTTGGGCGAGTTGTTTCATTACGCCGCCTCCCGAACACCCATGACAGCCTGAATAAGCTTGGTCACTTCTGAGAGCTGATCTTCACGATCTTCTTGCGACATGTTCTCATTGCCCAGCTTCTCGGTTGATGCTTGCAGTTTGCTCAAGATCAGTTGGCGTTGTGCATTTGATCGCTCTGCATCGACCTGCACCTTGGCAGCAGTGGTAAACATCTCCATGAATCGCACCATCAAGTGACAATCCTTGTTCCCGAGTTCAGCGATCTCTCCGGCCTCAAACCAAGCGGTATATTTTGGAGCAACCTTGGCCATGGTGATGCACAGCATGGCCATCAAGTCGCCCTTTGCGAACCCAATGTCTTGGGTTGATTTGACATTGTTCAGGTACCGATCATGCGCCTTGGTGTATTCTTGCTTTACGGCTTTGAGCCAGCGGCTCAACACGCGGGCACTGATCTCCGCGTCGTCCATGGCCGTTTGCATTTCGGCATGGACTGTGTTTCCAGATTTCTGTTCGAGAATGTGCTTGGTGGCCGCTTCGACCTGCCATCCAACGCCCAGCTTCCAGCATTTGGACGCGCCGCCGGGTTTGGTTCCCGGCTCACAACCACGCAATGCGGTGTAGATCAACCCTTCACGATTGAGCGATTCCATGCGTGCCGTTAGGTTCGAGTTGGGATTGATGGCAACCCCTTCGACCCGTGAGGCGATGGCTTGCGATGCTGGCTTGGACTTACTCATTCCCCGCCCCCTTTGATCGCCTTGATCTGCTGGTGCAGTTCGGCATGTCCAATTTCTACTTTGGCGACGCGGCCTTCGATTTTGTCCATTCGACCGCCGACCACTTTCACATCATCGCCGACCTGCCCAACAAGCGTCTTCATTTCAGCGTGCCGAGCATCGGCAAGCTTTGATTCTGAATCATCAGCCTTGTCTTCTGCGTGTTGGACTTTGTCCTCAGCATGCTGAACTTTTCCTGAAAGGGATCGGTACAGCACGATAAGACCGCTGATCGTTCCGCCTACAAGCACCATCAGCACGGCCCAAGTGGCCGTGCYGGTTTCAGCTGATGCGAGCATCGTGGTCGAGATGTGTGCGGTGATCGAGTTCATCCGTTGGCGGTCACTCCCATGTCAATTTGACGCGATCCAACGCTTCCCCTGATGTTGACCGCTGGCTTGGCACTGACCACACCATTCGACGCGATCGATACGACAGTGCTGGTCATCTTGCGACGCTTGCCGAGCTTGAGCAGCGTGGCGGCGGTGATGGCATCTTGCTTTTTCTTGGTCTCTTTGGTCGCCTTCTTGTGCCATGCCAACGCGTCGCTCACGGCGGTTTCAAACTCGGGCATGGTCGCGGCCAAGCTTCGCAAAACATCGTTGATGCTGAAGTCGATCWTGGTGCTTTCCACACCGCCCGCTGATCCGTTCTTGACGAGCAACTCGCCGATGATCGAGACATCGATGGCGAACGGATACGAACCGGGTTCGAGCGGCTCAACGCCTTGCGTTTCGATCTGCTTGGCGGCGGTGACCAACGCCTTGACGGCTGCTTGATTGTGTTGTTTCTTGGTCAGTTTCTTGCTTGTTTTCTTCGCCATTGGTGTGCTTCCTTGCTTGTTTCAGGTTTGATTTCTTGGTCTTGTTTCCGTTGCTGATTCGCAACAGGGGGCGGGGTCGCATCCCTGCTTGCCCGCCCCCACCCACAACAAGAATCTTTAAGTTCGAATGCTTTCGACCCGTGCCCCGAGTTTGTTTTTAGTTGCCCGAACCTCGGCTTTGACCGTGGCCAGCATGTCGCCAGCGGCTACGCCGATGCTTGATTTGACCGTGTCGTTTTCGTCTTTGCCCGCCATTTCAACGCCGCGAACGATGCTGTTGAGTGCGATCCCACGGCGTTTGTTTCGCCACGATTCGTACCCAAGCCAACCCGCGAGTCCCATGAATCCGAGGATCGCGAGTACGAACACCCACGGTGCCTGCTCGCTCACGGTGCCCGCAGCGATGATCATCAGCCCGACCCCTACGATTGCCCCAGCAGCCGTCCAACGCCGTGGCGGTGCCCACAGCGGCACGATGGCCCCAAGCATGACGATCGCCCCGATGATGTGCNKCGMGKTGWSCRACTWSRAGAACAAACTCGCGTCCAAACCCCAACTCGTCTTGCCAGACTTGCCGCCCCAGGGGAGCTTTGCCCCGCCCTTGTTGCCATCGAACCCGATCGCGGCTTCGTCGCTGCGGGTGTCGAGACCGGCACCCGAATCGACCAGTGTGGATTCGGTGATGTCTGCACTCAGCGGGATTTCTTCGGTCTCGGTGATTTTGAGTTCAACGCTGCTGCCGTTTCGTGCCGCTTGGGCGATGGCCTCGGCGATGGTGGTGTCGATGTCTTGATCAGGACGACCGTGCTTGATCCACCCAACCGGGCGGATGACTGGCTCAACCGATCGGCTCATCGCGTTCGCTTGCCCCTCGGGGATGAACGCGACGAGTGACCCGACCGGCTCTCCACGACTTGCTCCCGGTGTCGGTGCTTCCAACGGCGCGGGTTGGATTTTCAACTCGAAAGTTTTGGTCTTGGTGCGGCCCGGTCGCTCGATGCGTGTGCCGTGTGTTGCGTCGATCTTGGCTGGATCGACGACCGTTTTGGTGCTTGCTGTGCAGCCAGAGATTGCAACAATGGCCATCGATCCGATAGCGAGCGTTGCAACAAGTGCGGCTTTGCTTGCAAGTCTAGATTTAGTCTTGTTTTTGAGTATCATGATCGCCTCTTTGCGAAAGTGGTACGCCGAATCCATCCGGCGTTTGGTGTGGGTTGGTCTGGTTTGACAACGCGATTTGGTCGTTGCTACATTGCATGGAATATTGCGACTGCATCGATGCGAAATATTGCATTTTGGCCGTTTGCTGATTCCATGCGGAGACCAGAATCACACCGGGCACGACCGCGACGATGACGACGCGTAAAACAGCCCCCGAAAAATCTTCGTAAAATTCGATGACTTTTTTCGATTGGGGGCACTTGGTTGTGGATAACTTGATCAGCGCAGCAAACAACCCGCGAGCATGATGCTCCCGAGTCATGGTTTGAATCCGTTTTGTCGTGATACTGATCACTGTGTTCCGCATCCTAAAATGCAGAAACACCAACTCAAAGCTGCGATTTTCGTAAACCGCGTATTCCCCGCAGGCTTTCACCCACAAACACCTCGCTTCGTCAACAGAGTACCCGATCTAAATCTGCTTGTCAAATCAACCCGGCGATTGTTGCCCCATAGCAACTATCAAAGCCATCGCAAAAATAAACAGAAATGGAGAGATGCACGAGAAGGCCAGTAAACCGAAGAATATGCCCACGGCAATTACCCCCGATTGATTAAGCTGATCTCGAAAATCTGGCTTCAACCGATTCGGTTTTTGTGAAACATGCTCAAGGTCATCGACTGGATTAGTGCTTGGCTTTACCGGCTTTCGCTTCGGCTTGACTTCTTCAACTGCATCAATACTTGTGACAGCAATGTTGTCCTCAAACGCTTGATCCAAAGCACCTTGCCGGAAAGGTGCTTCATAAAACTCCTCGCGCTCAATGGCCGTGTCACGATCAACACCAATTACTTTGTAAATCATCCCTGTTCCAATCTACGCGATTTCATCACGCCCTTTTCTYCTCTTTTTATCGGAAAGCTTCTTGCCCGGCGGCGGAGTGAGTTCAGGATCAAGAATTTTGTCCACAAACCAGATCGGCTCGACAATAGGTACATCGCCATCATTTTCGGTGATCATCACTTTCACCAACTCTAAAACACGCTCGCGTTTTAATCCATCTGAAGTGTCCCATGTTTTTTGCCTGACATAGCTACAGACCGTTTGTAACGAATCTTCGTCGAGCGACAGCAAGATTGAAAACGCAGCTGTCGCCATTAGCTTGACACCACCATGCCCCATGCTGCTGGCAGCGTCGCGAAGATCATCTGCCATTTCCTTTGGCAACTGAATTCCGATCTTCGTCCAGTCATCCCGAATCTGCCCGTGTCGCGTAGCTTTTTTAGATGTTGATGCTTTTTTCTTCATTGGTGGAAGATTTTTTCTCGATAAACCTGCGAAGCCGAGTTGACAAAACCATAAATAGACGGCATGATGACTTCAGACACATTGGTTCTATAACCAATGCGAACAGCTTCTGGAGAACTCAGTGCTTCACAAATCCACGAAAACGCCTATTAAATCGAAGATATTTCAATATCTTCCGAGCCCCAACATCGACCTTGCTCATCGAGAAACTGTGGATTTAAAAAACAGACGCTGCGATCCAATATGCACTTTGTTCAACAAAATATCCTCCGTATTAGGTATCCGTTTGCAATGCCTGCTTTTTCCTCAACCCCCTTCGCCCCAATCCGCTGCATAGCCAGCGGTTAACCCCTTGCTCCAAGTTGTCAGGAATGCCAACTTGAAGCTTCAACCCAGACCGCCTCTGCACGCGACTCGTCGCTATATGCACTCGTCTTAAAGAGAGCCGCTAAAGAGCAACCTTCTGGGTGACTGAGTTTCTTCGAGGCTTTCCGTCTCTTCGGAAACCCTCCTCTTTCGTTGCGTCGGGCTCGTCGCCCGGCGTGATATTTCAAACTGTACACAACCACGGATCGGTTGGCTAGCAACTTTGGTTTGTTGCGCTTTCAAAAGGCACTGACGCTATGGAACACTCACACGAGGATCTCCCCATTATGTCCGCCCACAACGAACTCATCGCCCGCGTACTCGCCCGCCACAACATCGAGCAAGTCCAACTTGCCGACGAATGCCAGCTCTCCGAATCAACCATCTCCCGAATCATCCACAGCCAACGCGTCGTCACCCCCGAAGTCCTTCGCGCACTCTATAAGTTGACCAACGACAACGAACTCATCGCCTACCTCTTCGACACCAAAGACTTCACCCTCATCAAGCACATCAACTCAGACCTACCACAGCAACAAATCGAATCGCTGGCAGTGCGTGCGTGCGCCGCGGTGCTTTCGGATACCGGCTCGAAGACCGGCACCCCTGAAGATGGAATCAAACGAACATCCATCATTGATGAAGCCATCACCAGCCTGATGACGCTGCGGGCCAAACTCGCCCCTGCAAATACCGGAAACACCAAACCAGCATTTCGGCGAGTCGCCCACCCATACAACCACAGCAACCAACTCGATACGGTCGGCTGATCCAACCCCACAACATCACGACACCAACCCCACACCAACCAAGCAAGGAAGCCCACCATGAAAGTCGCAAGCCAAACCCAAACCATGAGCAACATCTCTGGATCAGTCCCGAGCAAGAAATACATGAAGCTCACCGACATGGAGCAATCCGTTATCAGCATGCTCGATTCGTTCGCGCCTGATCACGATGCAACAGCCTGGGCGTGCGACTACGACACCCTGATGCAAATGGCCAAGCGAAGTCCCAGAATCGAACAGGACGAAATCATCGCCATCATCGGTCGGCTGACAGGCTTCAACATCATCGACTCATCCATCTCATTGACAAACGAAAAAATGGAAGTCTGGGTCAGCCCATGGAGTTACCGCCACCAGCTTCGACATGCCATCAATGACGAACTGATCAAACGCCGAAGCAACATGGTCGACTCAGCAGCCACACTCAACACCGAGCCTACACAAGCCGCATGAGTGCCCTCCTGACCAATCACGAATCGCGCATCCGTTGGGTGCCCGTCGATGTTGCATCGACACTGCTTGGCAAGAGCGAAGGGCATCTACGCCGTGTGTGCAAGTCGCTCATGCCCAAAGGGCAAGCAACCAAGATAGGTAACAAATGGCACATCGCTGCGAGCTACTCCCCACGCCTGGCACGCCAAGCAATCGAGACCGATGACGACGGAGGTTCCGAGTTTCATGAGCTGCTTCGTACCACACCAGCCGACAAACTCGCCACTGCACAAATCGATGCCCAGATCCTGATCGCCTTCCGATCCATGCGGACCGKGTCATACGCCAGCTTCCCTGTATTCAAAGAAGCGATGATCGCAACGCATGGTCGATGCCCTGGCAAATCCCAGATGTATGACAAGGACAAGATGTGCCCAGCCAGCGAAGACTTCCAAGGCATCGTCGTCGCACTGATCGACCGTCGCGGGCGACCAAAGGGGGACTCCGGCTCTTGCTCTGATATTGCCTGGGCACACTTCTGTGATTACTACTTGACCCAAAACCAACTCTCACTATCCAAGTGCCACCGCATGGTTGATGCGCTTGCCAATCTGCCCGAAAACAACTGGGCATGGCCATCGCATTCTCGCGTGCGACAGCTCGCAGCTNAACGCATCGACCCATCAACAATGGTGCTTAAACGCGAAGGGCTCGACGCGTGGAACCGCAAGCACCTCGCCCCGATGACTCAAGATCCAAACGCCTGGGATGTCGGCCAATGTTGGGAATCTGATCATTCTGTTCTCGACTTCCATTGCCGCGAGTTCAAGGGCAACAAGTGGGTGCGTTCGCGCCCGCAGCTCACCACTTGGGTAGACCGCCGCACGCGAATGATGATGGGTTACCACATCTCCGGCCAGGGCAACGCCTACACCATCCGCCTTGCATTGCTCAACGCGCTCAAGAACCCCGCCAACAGCGTGCCCAAAGAAGTCTGGCTTGACAACGGCAAAGACTTCATGGCCAGCTCGATTACGGGCATGACCAAGTCGGCACGCCGTAAAGCAAGCAGAGACGAGATCGACCAAACCGAAGAGCAAGCTACAGGCATCCTGGGCATGCTGGGAATCAAACCCCACTTTGCTCGTCCGTACAATCACAATGGTAAATCCAGACAAGAACGATTTTACGGCACCGTGCATGGCGAGTTCGATAAAGAGTTCGCAAGCTACTGCGGTTACAAGCCGGGCATGCTCGATCACCGCGATCAACTCGCGATTCAAAAAGACACCATGAACCTCCCGACGGTCGAAGATGTCCGCGAGAAGTTCACCGAGTTTGCGCGTTGGTACAACTTCAGATCAGATCACCACATCGACGATCTTCGAGATCCAAAAACGCTCGAACGACTCAGCCCCGCCGAGTTTTATCAGCGATATTTACAAACCAAACTCGCCGTCAAGCAAGAGTCGCTCATCCTGCTTGAACCAGTATGGTCGAATGCTCTCAAGGTCCAGAAGAACGGCATCGGTCTTCGCATTGGCGCACAAACGGTTCGCTACGGCGAGCTGATGCCCGAGCTTGAATCACTTGTCGGAACCGACAAGCGTGTATTCGTGAGCTGGAACCCTTCGGACACCAACTCGGTGACCGTGTGGGATCAAGACTTCCAGTTCATCTGCATCGCCCAAGAAAACGGACGCTATGGCGGACTGGCTCAGGACACGATCACGCTCGAAGATCGCAAATCTGCATACAACGCGCGTAAAGAGCAGCTCAAACGCGTCAAGCAAAAAACAAAGATCGTGGATCTCACACTCACACCCGCAGAAGCTGCATCAAAGGCGGCCCGCGATCGTGAAGTGGCAGAAACCAAGTCACGCATGGCAGAGTTTGATAGCACCCGCGATCCAAACGACATGCCATCGCTCCGCCTGGTCCACACACGAATCGACAATGCACCGACCGACATCGAAGAGCAGCAACAACGCGTCGCCGTTGGTGCCGAATCATATGACCCGAACGAATTCGGATCTCTGATCGACGCGATCAATGACCAGTTCAACCCATCACAAGAAGAGGAAGTGATTGATGACTCGATTCTACTGATCAACTCGGAACCAAACGCACACCAACATCACGAAGAAACATACGGAAGCCTGATAGATCATGCAATTGATATAGACATGGCATGCGATGACGGCGGTGTTGGAGATATGCGTTTGGTGGATTACACACCATGACCAACAAGACCACACAACCCAGAGGCGAAAGCCTCGCAGAAGAGTTTGCGAAGGATTCGCGAGCTATGGAGGCACGGATGCTGCCACAAAACGGAGAGCTGACACAAGATCAGCTAGATCATGTGCGAAAACTCATCGATCATAAAATCATTCGCGATGATATCACATGTGAATACATCGACTCGTGTATTAGCGCAGGACGCGGGTCTACCAGCTTGTTTCGTGAGGGAAAATACAGGTACAACGATACAAAGCTTGCTCGAAAAATCGACCGATGGATCAAACAACAAGACCTTGGCCATGGCGGCATGCCTACCGAAATGGTTTCAACCACGGTGGCTGACCGAATCTTGGGAGTTCTCAAGCAAATCAACTCTCGAAAGTCTATGGGGTCGATCGTTGGTCCATCGGGCGTTTCAAAGTCCACTGTGAGAAAAGCTTGCCAGGCAGGCTTGATCGAAGGATGCGTTGGATTTGAGATGACCGAGACCGATCGGACCCTTACGCAAATGCTCCGACGAATGACCATCGACATGGGCGGGCCGCGAACAAACTCTGCTCAAATGAACATGCTGTGGTTGAAAGAGTTCTTCAGCGGGAAAGACTGCTTGATCATTATTGATGAAGCACATTATCTCGAACGCCGGGCGATGAATGCCCTGCGAGACCTACACAAATCAACCGGATGCCCCATCTGTCTTATGGGCACGGATGACCTGTTGAAAACCATTGATGATTTCAATGAGTTCCACGGCCAGATGAAATCCCTCTTCTCGATTAACTACAACATCACGGTTGAAGCAAACTCCTCCGGGAATCCGCTATACACCGTAAGAGAGATCATGCGATATGCGACCTCCATGGGTCTCAAACTCAATATATCGGGCGCAGGCGAAGTAACAGATCTTGCAAACACATTGGGCTGGGGCGGATTGCGTGCAGCAGCATTCCTCCTGCTTAACTCAGCAACACTCGCAAAGGGGAAAGTCATCACCGATGGCCATGTCCGTGCGGCTCTTCAACAAATGGAGGGTGCAGACGGATTCCGTCGCACAAGAACCAAAGTCGGTTTGTCGAAGAAAACGGCGGTGGCTTAATGGCCAAATCAGCGCACGAACCCGGTTGGTCATCGCGTCAATGCACGATGTTTTTCATCGCCTGCAACGCGGCAGGATGGAATAGCGCACACCGATACATGGTGATGAACCATTGTGGGTGCCCATTGGATTCAAAGACCAAACGCCCATCGGTCAAGCATCCAAACAACACCAATCGCCAGCTTGAAATGGCGATGTCGTTCGCGGAACCCGTCGCTCGATCAAGAGGCAAGTCCATCCGCCCGCCATCAAAGTATAAATCATGGCAGGCGGCAGCTGAAGACCGTGCAGGACGCATGCGAAGCCATGCTCGCCTGATCATCAGCGAAGCGACCCGACGGGCACCAGGCATGTTTGACGAGGGGCTCGAATCGTATGTCGTCGAGCATGTTTGTTCGCACGATCATTCCGGTTTCATGGAGTCCACCCCTGAGTCCATCGATCAGTGCGATCCCCCGACCATTCACAAGGTCATCGAATGCCTGCGTGCCTATGTCGGTCGTCGATTTGTCGAAGCTGGGATGAATGCCCAATCGTTTTCAATCCCCAAATCAGCCCGCGAACGCGCAGCCAGGCGAACCCGCTGACCAACCCCCCCCCACACACACGACCACTGTTGCCAGAGCAAGGAGGCTCCCATGCAATCCGATTTCGATTTCGATCCATTCCAGATGACCTTCCAAGAGGCGGACAAGGACTACACCGTCTGCACCAAGCGAGAAACCCATCGCGGGATCGAAGTCATTGAAGATACGGCATCGCCCAACACACGAAGTGCCAAGCACTCGCTTGCCGTACTCAAACTGCGGTGGTTGTTGCAAGCCTTCTTGCGAAAGCACAGCATCGGTCATGAGTTCCAGGCGATTGATTTCAGCCATTGGGCCAAGCAACAACCACAGTGCGACGACTCGATCGAGTTTCGATCCACGGGCGGGATGTTCGTGCAGCTCGTCAACGCGGGCATCCTTGAGCAGCTGGGCTATCGAAACAACGGCGGCAACAAAGACACCAACTACCACGGCACACCACGCCAGGCGTATCGCATCGCTCTGATCGACTTCTCACGCCTGGGCTGGCTCGAAGACCTCGCAGGCATCGAGCAGAACGGCGTATGGGACGATTCAACACCACCAAAGCGAGCTGTCTCATGAAAATCACCCAGACCATCTCGCTTCCAAAGTATGAGTTCGATTGCGCGGCTCGCGGCGCAGAGTGCATGTTCATCGCGTACGCTCGCCGTCTCAACAGCGAAGTCAATGCACCGGCGATCCCGTGGGGTCTCAAGATCTATCCGCAAGCACTGACTGCCTGCCGTGCCCGAAAGCATCAACTCAAGTTCTTTGATCAGAACCTTGCCCCCGCCGTCGGCGAGCTGGTGCGCGTGAAGTTCCGCCACATGAAGACCACTTTTTACGCCTACTTTACCGAACAGATTGTCGGCAAAGAAGCCGCCCACTATATCCCACACGCATTTGAATCAATCGATCAATTCCCCGCAAACTATTACTCGACTATCCACAGGCTCAAGAAGCTGGGATACRCCGATACCGACGAGCATCATCACAACATCATGTTCTGCAACCGCCGATTGCGATGGCTGGCCGTCGACTTCGGCGAGTATTCGAGCGTCAACAAATCCACCACTTCAAAGGAAGAATCATCATGAAAGCCACCAAGCTGATGACCAAAGCAATGACGCGTGATGAAATCACCAACACGCCACGATTCGACTCAAAACGGGTTGAATCTTTGGTACTCGATGAGCTAAACATCGCCCGTAACGACCTCACAGACTTCGCATACAACAGCCCAAAGGTTCGGCTTGCCCGTGTCGTCATTGCCAGGATCATGACGCAGCATTGCGGAAGGTTTGGACGATCCGAAACGGCTTGCCGAGACGCGATCGCCAAACAAATCGGCATGCGAACGGACACCCGGTTGCTTGATTTGACCATGGCACTTGGCTCTGGCCAACTGATTGCAGCTGCGGAAGGTTTGGGCTTCAAATCTGCATTCAGATTCGAGGCATACATCATCGGCATGCTCGAACTCACCAAGGGGGAAGTCAATGTCGAATAAAAACACCTACCAACCTATCGATGCCCAGCTGATCATCAAAATAGTCGTGTCTGATTTGGGCATTCTGATGGATGATCTGCTCTCAAAGCACCGTTACGAGCCGCTACCAATGGCTCGGGCGATGATTGTCCACGCGCTCAGATCATGCACCGACCTGTCGTTCCCAGATATCGCGTGGAAGCTCCATAAAAGGAACCATTCCACCATCATGACCGCAAACGATCGGCTTCTGGCTGGCGATTACGACCAGGCCATCAAAGCCTATATCCCCCAGGCTATCGACGCACGCGATTACACCCGCTGGGTGTGCAACCGTGCCCGCGAAGCCTCCCAAGAACCAACATCACGCCGGTCATCGGCCAACGCCGCATGACCATCGTGTTTTACCCGCTCATTTTCACCTCAACCCATCACGGAGACCCATTTATGGCCCGCACAACACGATCAGGATTCGTCGAATTCAACGCCAACGACCATCACACCCTCGCCCGCGATCTCCGCGACGGCCGCCCCTCCAATAGATTCACCCAATCCCGAAAAGCCCTGGGAAAACACGACACCCTCACCCCCTGGTACAAAGCCCACACCGCCCGAGTCCACCGCCGAATCAACAAACAACGCCTACACCAGGAAGCCGCATGAACTCCATAGAAGAGCGAGGCGATATCAAAAAAGATCATTTGATTGGCCTTTATACACCACTACAGAGTGCCGATAACACGAAATTGCGCCTGATTAAGCGGGATTACGGGCCAATTCGGGGTTTACTATGAACAGGAAGGATCAAAAAACCGTATACTTGACATATGTCAACTTGTTGGCATAGAGTGTAAGCCCGACCAATCGCGGGTGTAGATCACGAGGAACTACACAAATCTGCCAAGGACGGCCGATACATGACGAGGATCTAGTATCATGCCTAATATCATTATTCATGGCCAGCTTCAAATGCCCAGAGCGAAAAAAGAAGTATCTCTACGCACTTCAAAACTGGGATTGCGCGGAATATATCAAGGTGCCTCATGACCATGTTCGCGATGCTTTATTTGCACAGTTTGGACCGGATGCAGACATTGAACGAAAAATAGGGAAGATGATGTTTACCTGGGCTTTTGATAAACCAGATCGCATTGATGAAGTTATCGAGAACAGAAAAGGTTGGAAAAACAAATTTTCACACCATTTTGACATGCGACTGCAAATGGGTGGAGTGAAACGATACATTGAAACTGTTTTAGTTGAAGTAGATGACGAGCCCACAATCCTGGTGGTAAACTTTCATGACGCGTGATCAAGGAAGTTGGAAAGGACAAATCATGCCAAATAACGAATGCATCATGTGTGGATCAGATACACACCCTGTTCTCAAGAACAAGGTTCTTTCGATCAAGCACGACAACAAAATGCACGAGGTATCAATCAATGATCTTCCTACAACAGCATGCCCAACATGTGGCAGCTCCTTTGCATCGCCTGAATACGACTACATCGTGCGCGATGCTTTGAGAACGCACCTTGAACTTCTAACTCCCGCTGAGATCGTCTCACTGCGAAAAGAGCTTGACCTCTCTGCGAAACAACTCGCTGGCCATACAAAAATCGCAACTGAAACCATCTCTAGAATCGAAAACAATAAGTGCGTTCAATCAAAATCAACTGATGATCATCTTCGAAAAACATTTGACATGCTCAAATCAAAACAGTCGATTTCATCGATCGTATCTCAATACCCCAAGGCCAATCAATATTGCCAATCAACTGTTCACACTTCTGAAATAGCTTCCAACACCTCTGATTTCACTGACTACGAAGCCGTTGAATCACAATACGCACTTGCAGCATGACTGAATCAACCGAGCCAAAAAAAGAAGATCGCGACATCATCCGCGAAGTGATGAAATTGTCTCGTAGCGTCCGGAGTATCGAGGGTATCACCCAAGTTGAAGGCCAAATCATGGTCACAAGAATGCCCTCTACAGAAGAAAAACTCACGGCTCAAACGCGTGATTTCCGACCGCAAACTTCCACAAATGAAAACATGCTGAGTGTGCGAATCCATTATGAATTTGATGGAGTTGTCAACGATGACGATACGGAATCTGATCCTATTACTTTGTTCCAAATCAAAGCTGTTTTTCAAATCGATTACAGCGTTGACAATTTATCTGATATACCCAACGATACGCTCCAGGCATTTGGCGACATCAACTCCAGAATCAATCTCACCGCCTATTGGCGTGAATGGGTAAGCAGCTGCTTAGCCAGAGCATCACTACCGCTCTACCTAATACCCCCTGTAAACGCCCAGGATCGATTTGAGGACATCAGGAAGCGATACGCGATTGCCGAGCAAGATCAAGACGATCTCACTGATGGCGAATCCTGATTCAGGCGCGCACCATCGGCGCGCAGCGCGCACCGTGAGCGCACACCGCTCCCCGGATTCCCGGCCACCCGCCGCGATCCATTCCGGTTTCATCTTGCGAATGCAACGGAACGCCTCCTGATTTCCGGTATTTAGTTTCCCGCCTAGGAATCACACCTAAGTCCAACAACTACAACGCCATACCGCAATACACCGCTATACGACGCCCTTTCCGGTTATTCCCTGCGAATCATGCCAATCACCGTCGACTGGCTCGACAAGGTCACAGACGACATCGACCTGCGAAAAAGACACACCAACACGCTCACCGACCAACTCGTCCACCGCGCCCATTGGCTCGAAAACGATGACCAAAGCCTCATCATTGCCATGTTCCGCGACGGGCAATCTGCCAGCCAGATCGCCAAGCTCATCGGACAAGATCCAAGGCATGTCCGCCGACGAATCAAACGCCTCGTGCATCGGCTCAACGATCCGCGCGTCGCGTATGTTGTTGAACACAGCGAAGCCTGGACCCGATCCAAACGCGCGATCGCCCAATCACTCTTCATCCAAGGACACTCCATCCGCGAGGTCACCGAAACGCTCGGCGTGAGTTTCTACTCCGTCCGCAAACACCGCGAAGCGATCAACGCGATGTCGCAAGCAAACGCTCAAGCGAAATCCAAACTCCGCGCGTGGCGCTAAGCATGATTGAGTATTGTATATGAGCTGGAATCAACCCACCAAACTTGTTCAACCAATCGCGATCAACACGCCGAGCGATGTCTCTGTGTGCGCACTCCGCGCTTGCGCGAGCTTTGGATTGATCGCGCACCACACAAAGCAAACCTCGCCCAAGATCGAACATCCTTCGGCTGTAATGCTCGATCGCATCGGCGCATCATCAACCGCCCTGATCACTGGTGCCTCGGGCGCAGGAAAATCGTGCCTACTCCGCGGGATTCAACAATCTATCGCACGCTCGTCGAAAATCCATATTGCCCATAATTTCTCGTCTCAAACCACCCAACCCACAGCCATGATCGACCTTTTCATTGGCCCACTCGAACTTCGGGTCGCCACGCTTTCGCATGCGGGGCTTGCAGAACCAAAACTCTGGGCGATGCCCGCTTCGTGCTTATCTGTTGGCGAACGCGCCCGATTGAACCTTGCACTCGCGATGCATAATGCCCAGCGTGGCGATGTCGTGATCGCTGATGAGTTCGCGACGCCTTTGGATCGGGCGAGCGCGTATGCCCTTGCCCATACAATGCGCCGATGGGCCAAGCGAACGGGCATCACACTCATCGCTGCAACTGCGCACGAAGACATGGCGGGCATGCTCAATCCTGATCTCATCATCGACATGAATAACCGAACCATGCACACCATGCGAACAGCTTGTGAGCGAGCCAATCAACCGATCATCATCGAGCAAGGCACCATCGCCGATTACCAAGCACTTGCCCACCTGCACTACCGTGGTTCCAAACCCGCGACGCATACGCTTGTCCTCAAAGCCACGCGAACTGTGCCGATCCTTGGCGAGATTCTCGCGGGAATATTGGTCATCTCCATGCCCACACTCAACGGCTCATGGCGCGATCGTGCTTGGCCTGGGTTCTTCTCGGCGGACGACAAAACAACCAATGCCAAGCGGATCAATACGAATCTACGCTGTATATCAAGGGTAATCGTCGAGCCTCGCTCGCGTGGGCTTGGTGTGGCGAGCGCGTTGGTTCGTCATTATTTACGCAACCCACAAACACCCGCCACCGAATCCATCGCGGCGATGGGCTCCGTCTGCCCATTCTTCGAACGCTCCGGGATGACCGCTTACGAACTCATCCCTGCCTCGGTCGACCTTCGGCTGCTCGACGCAATTGATCATCAACAAATCACACTCGCCAATCTCATTAACACGCCAATCGAATCAGGTTCGCTGCTCGAACGCGAACTGATCACTTGGAGCAAGGTACGCAAAGTCATCGGGTCTGGAACACCCAGTTCGCAAACAATCAAAAGCCTCGCCCCCATCGCAGCCTGTCGGCTGCTCGCCAATCCCCGTGCATACGCCCATGTCTATTCACATGGAGATAACGGAGATGGAAACAGATCAGTACGCAACAACGATTAAACAACCCACACCAGAACACACGACAGAGAAGCTGCCCAGCGCATTGACTTTCTTCATGCAAACCAAGCAACGAAGAGCAGTGCTCGACGCACTCTCCGCGTTCTCAAATGACCGATCTCAAGCCATCTTGATCGCGTTGGGATTGATTGACACAGAATAAACAAGGCTTATTTTAAAGAGGATTATTATACATGGACGACTTTTCAGATGCAATCAACGAACAATGCACGATCACAGGCAATTGCCCCACCACCGACGACGAACTCCACGCGTGGATTCTTGACAAGCTCTCGATCCGTGTCGTGCGTCAAGCGTTGATCGACGGGCACAGTGCGCCGTTTGAATATTTGTGTCATGCGTTCTTTGAAGATCGGATGCCTCGCGATTGCGTGGTCTGGGCGAACCGTGGTGGCGGCAAGACCTTCTACGCTGCGGTTGCAACCATGCTCGATCTGATCTTCAAGCCAGGGATTGAAATTCGTATCCTTGGCGGGTCGCTCGAACAATCCAAACGCATGCACTCTCACCTGCGCGATCTCTTTTCGATCGATCGGTTCGACGAACTCATCGAAGGCAAGATCACCGATCGACGCATCCGCCTCACCAACGGCTCAACCGTCGAACTCCTCGCCCAATCCCAAACCTCTGTGCGAGGTACCCGTGTACAAAAGCTTCGGTGCGACGAAGTGGAACTGTTCGATCGCGATGTCTGGGAGGCGGCCCAACTGGTCACGCGCGAAAAACGCTGTGGAACAAGGGTGAAAGGGTCGATCGAATGCCTATCAACCCTGCATGTCCCTTATGGTCTTATGCACGATCTGATATCACAGAGCCTCGAAGACAACGAAGCATCGCGCCGAATCTTCCGATGGGGCGTGGTCGATGTGCTTGATACCTGCGACGACAACGAACACCAATGCCTAGGCAACGATTCCACAGATGGGCAACCCTGCCCGCTCGCAGCCGAGTGTGCGGGCAAAGCCAAAGGGCGCGATCGGAACAACCAAGTGCCCGGGCATATCACGATTGATGACGCGATCGCGCTCAAGAAACGCGTCGGCGATGAGACTTGGAACGCCGAGATGTTGTGCCTGCGCCCAAAGCGGACCGATTGTGTGCTCCCCGAGTTCAACCCTGGGATTCATGTGGTCGATCGGCTGCCCGACGCTGCACACACCTGGACATGGATCGGCGGGATGGACTTCGGAATCCGTTCGCCCACCGTCGTGCTCTTCGCGTGCATCGATGCCAACGRKTGCATCTGGGTCGCGAGCGAATATCTTAAAACCGACACAGCCCTCGATGAACACATCAAAGTGATTCAAGAGTATCGCCAGCCACCAAAATGGCTGGGGGTCGATCCGGCAGGGCGACAGCGCGGGTTTCAGACGGGGATATCTGATGTTCAAGCGATGCGCCGGGCCGGGCTGACCGTCCACGACCGCAGGCTCGGGCTACACGACGGGCTTGGACTCGTGCGCACAAGGCTCAAACCCGCGTCGGGTAGTGTAAAACTCTACATCCATCGTTCGTGTGAAAAACTCATTGAGTCGCTCGAAAAATACCACTACCCTGCGGATCAGCCGATGTGTTCATCACCTGAAAAAGACGGCTCGGATCACTGTGTCGATGCGCTGCGCTACATGATTCAAAACCATGACCGCGCATTCACCACCACAAGCGGCTCGTATTTATCTGGGAAGGGAGTATGAAAAAATCAGGATCAAGGCATCGGTGCGAGCATGGGCAGCACCAGCACGATAATAATCGTGAACGCGATTGCCATGAGCATCAAGCCGCCAAGGATCTGGATCACGAAGATAATGACTTCGCGAAGAAACTTGCTCATGTCCATACAACGAACAGATTTGTACCCGATCGCCAAGAAGATCGACATCGGGATTATCAGCAAATACCAATAGGCGTGGATCGCGAGTGCATCAATAAATGGAGTGTATGCGAGTGTGTTCATTTCGCAGCCTCCGGCTCAGGGTTGGTTTTGGTTTTGGGCGCATGATTCGGATTGGGCATCAACGCATCGAGGAAGATAATCAGATTCAACATGCCAGCAAGCACGATCGAGAGCATCGCGATCTCGTTGATTCGACCAAGCCCAGGAATATTGGGTGGGCCCATCCCGGCGTCGATTTCGTCATAGGTCAAAGGCTCCCAGATCGGGCGCGTGCCATCATGAATCCGATGCTCGCCAGGAAACCCGGTGCGGAGCATGTTGGTATCGAGGTCATAGGCTTTAAACTGAGATTGGTGGATCGTGTCGACGATGATTGTTGGCGTGCCAACGAGAAGCTGGCCGTAGTACCAGATTTTATCGTTCTTCGAATCAATCGCATCGATCCCGCCGATGAGCAAGCCGAACAGAAAAAGCCCCATGACGCCGATACATGCAAACAGTGCTCGCTTTGGTCGCCCAAGCACAAGGTGCCCGGCACCAGGAAATATGGCAGCTGCGAGCCCGGCGAGGGGATTGAACTCGGTTGGAGTTGGGGTAGACATAGACACAGAGTGTATGACGACGAAACCCTCAAGACCCGCTCGCGTAAAAAACCATAGACATCAAACGCAATACCCATCATCTGCCCATTGACCCTGAGATTGGCGCGGGTACCGTTGGCGAATCATTCTCACCAAAACCAAGCAACACCTTCTCAGAATATGAGATGAAGTATCAATGCGGAACATCCATGAGCAATACTTTCACACATGCCGACGAACTGATCCAAGCTTCAAATTTCTTCGATGGAGGCTCAAATACTGCTGTCCTCACGCCCGATAGTGACCCAAGCACCCAAAGCCCTTGGACACGCTCAAATGGTTCATCTGCGTCCGATTATTCGACCAGCTTCCTCGCCGATACCCCCTGGTGCGCTAAGGGCGACGATCTCGATGACGACGAGGCATATTTCCTCGACGATGACGATGATGACGACGATGATGCCGAGGACGATTACGACGAAGAAGATGACGACGATTACGATGAGGACGGACCGGATGAGGATTCCGACAAAGAAGATGACGATGAAGAGCTCTGAACGCTGAGCTTTTTTCAACCCTCGGCGTTCCCATGGAGGAACAGCCGATGGCTTACGACGGACAAGATCGCAGAGGCAAGAGTTCAGAACGCAGAAAAAGCGGCGCAGGCAAACCGCCTCCGGGCACCGTAATCGATCGCCGACTCGGGCTCGATCAGCGTGTCGAAAACGACCCGCGTTCTAAGAACTCAAAAGCACCTGCTGAGGGCAAAGCTTCGGGAAGCAAATCCCGCAAGAAGAGCCTTGTCCCTGCCAGCGACACTGGGCCAAAGGCGACTACACCAACCGATGATGGGTTCACCGGACTCGAACGCAAACGCGGACGCGGGCGTCGGCTTTCGGAGTTCACCAAATCGGCAGAAGAAGGCGAGATGACCACCGAGCAGTTCTTGTTCCTGATGGCCATCGACGCATTCAAAAAGGGTAACGACCGGATGTTCCCCACCTGGACTGATGTGCTTGAGGTGGTTCGCCTGCTTGGATATCGCAAGACGATGCCGACGGAACTGAATCTGCCGTCGGCTGAAGACT
>NVSM01000009.1 GCA_002401225.1 bacterium | reverse complement strand
GCTCTGCCCTCTCATGACCACTTTGACAGCCTGCTCCTTCCACGCCAATAATCCGCCCTCGTCTAAGTTGCCTGGTCGATTCACGAGATCGTCACAAGTACCAAGGCTCATGACGCGAATCTGTTCAAGAGATGCTCCGAGTACACTCTTAGCCTCGATGATTCCGACCATCGTAGGATTATTCGCCCAAACTCCGCCATCAACCAATCGCTGGTCATCGATTCCGTGCCAAGCAGGAAAATATGTCGGAGCTGCTGAGGTTGCCATTGCGATCTCCCAAGCAGGAAGTTTCCAATCCCGCATCAGGCGAGAATGATGAGCTGTTTTGAACAACCGCACCTCGTCTTCGCCCATATTGTAAGCAGGAATCACAAGTCGTTTCGAACTTTGACCAAGAGCGCGATCTCCGAATACGGACTGCAAGCTGTTCTGAAGTGCTTCATTGCCATACTTCCTCCGCCGTGCATGGTGGATGAGCTCGCGTAGTTTCCCCTCTGGTGCGCCGCCAAATATTTTTGGACCATGCTCTATATAGAACTCAACGAGTTCGGCGGGCGAGAGACCAAGCCCAAGAGCGATCGCAAGAATGCCACCAGTTGAAGTTCCTACGATCAAATCGAAATGGTCAACTATGGAAACTTTGTGATCTTCTTCTAGCTTAGCGAGGACAGCAGCCGAAAAGAGACCTTTGATTCCTCCGCCGTCTAGCGAAAGAATGTTCAACTGCCCCTCCCACGAAGGCTCCTCGACAGGCTTGCTACACGATTCAATCTGAGACATAATAACTCCTAATCATTCTGTAATGGATGAATACCACGACCATGCCAGATGCCTGTGGCATGCCATAACTCGTAAAAATATAGCCACTGGGACACACGGCCGGGAATATAGCCAGCTACAGACATACTCCAGTCCCAATCAGCACCCGGCTTAAAACAACACACACGCTCCTGAGAATACATGTGCGGAATCTTTTCCCCACAACGACTTACTAGTTCTGGAGATTCAATCCAAACCCGTGGAGCCTTGCCAATTTTATATTCGATTCTGGTTCGATAGCTGTCGCCGTTACTGTTTGGCTGTACTTGACCAATAGCTACCAATCCCTTGTTTGGCCGAGCAGTTTGGCAATGCTTGACGACGCATTTCCATTCCGGAAAAAGTACACGAAATCTTGCCACTTGATCCTGAAGTCCGATTGCATTTATAGGCGGGCCCTTACTCACCAAAGTTTGTCCCCTTTGGTACTGCTCTCGTACTTATTCCTAAAATGGCTGATGCAACTCCAGATGGAACTACGATTTCGCAGTTAGACTTCGGATCATACCGAGCTTTTCTATCTACGAAGATTTGCTCTTGTCGTTCACCAAAACGCTTCATCGCTGCTACTGCTATGCCTTCATCGAAGAGACCAGCTAAACACTTTCCAATATCAACAGGCCCATGCATTTTGTCGAGCAACTTCAGCTTTGCACTAAAATCGGCCATGTACTCTTTGAATATAGCGAACGATTTATCATCCCACGCTTCTGCAAAGTTTTCCTCCTCATTGACCGGGTTGAGCACAAGAGGAACTCCATGTGCAGATTCAGCCCATGCGATGACACGATCGATCGAATCGCAGAGTGCCAGATATGTTGAGCTTATACCGTAGTAGTTATCAGCAAGGAGCGTGGTCAGCACAATAGATCTAGGTGCGTCATCATCTCCATTGAAAACGACATCACGATGCCGTTTGGTGAGCTGGACTGATTTCCTGAGAGCATCAAGACCAAATCCATAATCCTCGGAAATTGGCGTCATGGAAGCCTTCAAAAATCGTTCTGATAGACGATCTTTACACCGTTGCTCAAACCATTCGGCAAACGCCCTTGGATCAGATTCTTTCCAATCACTTAGCTTACGATCAGGCACTTCTATAGCTGTAGCGAAACCTTTAGATCGGCGATTTAGATCGGGACGTGCCGGTAGCACATCCATATGGAACTCGCCTGGAAAATCTATACAAACACACCGACGCTTCTTGATCGCATATTTACCGTAGATAGGGTGCATACGGAGACGGCTCCATACGAGCTCAAACAAAAGATCAGGCGTGCCTGTCCATCCCTCACGCAGCTCAATCACCATATCAAGATCAAACTCATCACAATCCTGACCTTCATCCCTCGGCCGAACAGTTGTTTGGATCAAGAATGACCCCTGAGGATAGAGGTGCGGTGACAAATTTTGCAGCCCGGGATCAGACTGAACCCACTCGTAGAGCTCCCCAGCAGCGGTTTCTGCAGTGCGACGACGTGTGCTGTCAAGGCGGAGCACCTCAGCAACATCGTCAAGGTGCTCATCGAGCCGATGTCGGCCTCTTGGATTTTGAGTCAATGTAGGATTCGAAACATGTGGCATGATGCGCCCTTTCAGTAGATAAAAAGTTGCTGGTCAATATATAAACGGCAAGTCCTATGCCAACTACAACTCAACAAGAAGGCCTTGAATCCATCCAGAAACCACAAGTTGCATGTCAATGTTCACAAACTAAAACTGCCGACTGCCAACTTGGCACTATGTAGCGAGGCCAAAACCACAACAAAGCACCAGATTATGTGACACTAATCTCCCCAAGCAAAAGACCACACACAAATATCCTAAATGACAGTAATTTTTATTCAATCATCTTACTTATTAATCTACATCACTTTAATTCGCATCGATTCCTTACGCAATGCCACAATAATGTGTCAAATACTCCTACTTCACTCCTACACAAACTCTACCTCACCAGCCATAGCCTCCGGCACCAGCGCTGCATAATGCTTCCGGCAGATATCCGGCGAGTTTCCCATTAACGCACTGATCTTGTAGAGACTCACCCCCTTCTGAGCAAGCTGGCTGCCGAAGGTGTGGCGGTAGTCGAGGCATGTCCAGTGCAACTCACTCGGGGTGTTTGCCGCCCGGATGGCTCTTGAGAGGTTGTCAGGATCCCACTGAGCGTGGCTGCGAGGGCTTGGGAAGTACCAGCCCTGCTCAGTGTCGGCGAGCTTGTGCCGCATCAGGTAAGGCAACAGGGACCGGCTGATTGGTATTACCCGGTTCTTCTTGGTCTTGGGTTGCCACATGATGCCGTTGATGGTCTTCGCTCGGATACGGATCATGCCATTGGTTCCGGCGTGGAGATCGACATCATCAATCGTGAGCCACGCAGCTTCCTCTCGGCGAATCCCGGCAAAGATAAACATCGACACCACCGTTTGCACCAGCCGATGGGATTCCAACGCCTGAAGCTGCTCATCGACCTGCTCAAGGTTGAGATACCGGATTTGGGGAGCATTCACCCTGAACTACTTGAACGCTGTGACAGGATTCTTGTCGTTGGGCATCTTTACCCGGCCTTCGCTGATTGCCCAGCTGAAGAGCGAGTGCAAGACCTCGCGGTATCGATTGGCCGTCGTTGGCTCTAATCCACCATCCCAGTGATGAAGTCGGCGATGTCCTGGGTGGTGATGGCCTCGAAGCACAACTTCTCAATGACCTGTACGGGCTGCCTACCTTCCTTGACGGGCCTCTTGTCGTATCTCGCCCCGATGCGGTACTGGGAGTACTCAAGTTCCTCACAGCACTCACCAAAGATCGCTCGGAGGTGCTGGATATCTGACTTTACGCTCCGCTCGGTTTTCGTCGCTCGCATCTTGCGGACATACGCCCCCACCACTTCGCTGATGTGCGTCTTGGTTGGAAGCGGTGATCCAAGTCCTTGATACTCTGAGGACTTAAACTGGCGAAGCATCTCCTTGGCGACCTGCTTGCTCTTGGTGCGGAGTGATTTTCGCTTCGATCGTTTGCCGACCGAGTACTGGATGGAGTAGTTTCCGTTTCGCAGAATGAGAAAAGCCATGACTTGCCTTTGAGCAATTGCTCTGCCTGGGCGAGTCCTGTTCCATACTCGACTCGACTCGTCTAGCGACACAGGTGCGCGGATCCCCTACTACTTCAACTCCTCAATTACTGAAAAGTCAGGCACGCTAATCGACAGAATCAATCGCTGAAGTTTGGACCTCGAAACCATTCGAGGCTCGTAAATCTCAATCGAATCCGAATGCGATTTTCCCAATTTGAACTTTAGTGAAGCAGGTGCATCAAGTTTCCTGCATAATGGAGTTTGGCGAGCAAGAGACGCTCGAATAACCATCCCCATTATTTGGAGAAACACAAATGCCAAGGTCGATTCAACACTGTAAAACAAGCCGTAAACCATCAACTCATCGTAAAACAAATGTCCAGACATTCGCTCATCCAGGATCGAAGAAGCGAGTACATAATCAACTCTCAGTTCTGATTCCACATTCGAAGATTCGGGTGGATCTGTTTTACGGCAGCGGCAACGCGACGCTCCCGCTCATCCCGGCGCATGTCGAAATCGCAAACGATCTGGATGGAGAAGTCATCAACTACTTCCGCATGGTTCAAATGAATCCAGATATTCTTCATCATGCCCTCAAGGGGTTTCCTGTTTCCGACGTTCTATTCGCAGAAATCTCAAAGCAGGACACAAGCTCGCTCACCCCGGTACAACGCGCTGCTCGATTTCTCTATCTCGCGGAGGCTGGATATTGCGGCAAGTACCGCGAGAAGAAGTATCTTGCAATACCCCGGTCAGCCCCAATGCGGTATCAACCTCGAAAGTTGTATCAGCGTATTCACTCCTTGCACAGAAGGATTTTGAACATCACCTTTGTTCAGAAAGATTTCGAGGAGATTATCCATAAATATGACTCGCCCGATACGTTCTTTTTCGTTGATCCGCCATATGACGGACGCGAGGACTACTACAAAATCAACTTTGAAGTGGATGACCATACCAGACTGTCCGAAAAACTCCGCCATATTAAGGGCAAGGCCCTCGTGACGCTCCCCGACTTGCCGGCTGTTCGCGCCCGATACGATTTCGCCCGGTTCATGGCCCCGCTGTCCATCCGGTACTCTCTCTCCAATACGAAGCGAACACTTGGAAAAGAACTCGCCATTGGCATCAACTACGACAAACCAGAAATGCGAGGCACCGCTTAATGCCATCGAAGCACCTCCCTATCAACGATCTCAAGCCTCATCCTGAGCACAGCCAAATCTACTCGACGGATGACCAACTCTCTGAACTGATCGAGAGCATCAAGACCCATGGAGTCATGGAGCCCATCCTTGTGACTGATGAGAACATCATCATTTCAGGCCATCGGCGGCTTCAGGCAGCCATCGAAGCCGGGCTCACCAGCGTCCCAATCGAACGCATCAATCCTGATGATCAGGTGATCGCCATGATCGAATCCAATCAGTTCAGGAAAAAGACTCCCATGATGCTCTTCAATGAATCTGAACATATCGGAAAAGCAATCCGTCATGAGGCCCATGACCGTAAACGAGAAGGCGGAAGAGCAGGAGGAAAGAGTAAGCATCGCAAAGCTGTGTCCAAATCTGGACAAAGCCAGACCTCAGATCAGAAGAAGCAGGCTCGCAGGGCGGACGATGAGATCGCTAAGAAGATCGGAATAAGTAGAGGCACTTTACGGTCGCTTCAGAAAGTCATGAAGACGGTCACTCAGGGCATCGAGGATAAGGACGAGCATCTGATGGATATCCATGGGCACCTCTTGTCTGGCAAGTACACAATCGACAAAGCCAGCAAGATGGCGAGAGACCATTGCAAGCGTATTGAACGAAACAAGAGCTTTGAAGAATCGAAGGGCACGTATTCAGTACCATGGGAAGACCTCTTAGTCCATGTAGATATCTGGGACTTTTCTGCCCGGGACAAACGGTTTGATCGAGCTGCAAGCACTGATGCGGCAGAGTCGTCGAAGTTTGGTGCCCCGCCGCCTCAAACATGGGTCAACCTGATCGCTCGCTGGACTCAACCTGGCGATGTCATCCTTGATCCATTTGCCGGGGAAGGCGGGGTGCTTGATGTAGCCGTAGCGATGAATCGTGAATGCATGGCCTACGACCTCAACCCAAAGCGAAAGGACATCGAACAGCATGATGTAACCACCGGCATGCCAAAGACAGAGGAACCACCAAAGCTGATTGTCTTGGATCCGCCATACTTCGATCAGAAGATCTATAGCGATGACGCGACTGATCTTTCAAATGCAGAATCTCTTGATTCGTTTTATGAACAACTCGAATCGGTCATCGAATCAGCGCTGAATGCAATCGATTCAGATGGGCGTGTCGCTGTCATCATCGGGAATGCTCTCAGAAATGGAACATGGTATGACCTTGCATGGGATACCGGCAAGATCATTGARCGGCATGGAACAATCGAACRRCGAATCCAGGTCCCTTACCCAAAGACMTTTCATRGYGSRTTCCGGKYTGAMCATGCAMAGAAGACCACCGGACTTCTTCCYATCACCCGCGARCTTTTTRTTRTTCAGCGCAGAWGAWGATCARATGTGATCTGCACCNAAGGSRWYMAGNCCAATCWAAMTNACCWGYTGAGAACMGTYYWCTGAATCTGCTCAAACATTTGCATGGATATCCCAGATACTTCCGGGTGAAGCAATTATGTAGTACAATGGGCTCATGACACRAACGAAAWCCATCAAAAGTTTGGACCTCGAAACCAAGCCAAAGACTCCTAAAAGAGTRAAAACACTCTCTGCAAGCGTWCAGAAGAAGATCAAKAAACWCCGGCTRCTTGATGCWACMGGGCGTGAAGCCGCCTGGAAAGCCGCGTATCTGGCATGTGATCTTGTTGAGAAYGACGGYATTCAGCAGAAACAGATAGCGGAAGAACTCGGAAAAGCCAAGGGGACTGTCAGCACCTACATCAAGGCTGCATGGGTCGGCCAAGCCGTTGGCGCCAGCGGATTTCATGAGTTCGAGGAGAAAGTCGGCGTGGACTTTGCCGCGAGGACTTACCGCGAATGGAAAAACCTGGGCACGAAAGAYGCTGATCTCATTGGGCTYGTCCATTTCGCCCGCGAAAGACTTGARGCACGCTCAGAGAAAGAAGTCCGCAGAAAGCTGACCAGCCAACTGATTCAATCCAGGAAGGCGACGCTYGCAAAGAAGACWTCYCRAACTCTAAAAAYCAAAGAACTCARAGATCGATGCTWTCACGGCAGCTGTATYGATTGGTTRAAGAGCGCCAAGGCCAACTCGRTWAAGATAATCCAYGCAGAYCCTCCATAYGGCGATTACACMCACAAGAAGGAYGGGAAGCTCTACGCGGATCAATCCGCTGTCGCCGGACTTCGRACCGAYTGCGATAACGAAGRCTCGACAGCGGCAATCAAGGTGACCTGCGCCATGATCAAGGCATCAACACGAGTAYTGGCTCGCGATGATGGYCATGGAGGCGGTGTTCTWYTGCTWTGGCAGGCAGCRGGCATGCCAATCAGAAAGCCCATCATGGARGCSATTGAAAAAGCCAAACTCGAAGTCAAATGGGAGCTGTTGGTTCATACYGGAACGCCCAAACCCGGCGAYGCCCGATCWCCCCACGCTCGCAACGCTGAGAAACTCCTCGTGATACAACGCCCAAAGGACAAACTCCTTCGRTGTGATGCRGGAGACGAGYTMAGCCATACCGGGTGCGTCGTCATGTTCGATGACATCAAGCARTATGCCCAAMRYTGGCAATCTGCYAAYAACCGTACATTCTGGTCCTTCGCTGAAGGATCCCCCATGCTTCCGACAGTGCCCAAGGAGTTCAGACACCGCAAGATCCGGAAGGACAGCAAGATCGAGAAYGGAGACGGRCACTTCATGATGAAGCACGAAGAGACATCGCTGTTCCTGCTCGGAAAGTATGCGCTCCCCTGCGAAAGCGTTGTTGATCTCTTTGGGTGCTCMGCKAGTTTCWGYGCCGCTGCCMWGCARTATGGCGCAGACTGGACCTATRTCGARAGCAACGACGCGAACTTCAACTTTGGTGTTGAACGGTTGMGAAGAYTACGAATGCAGCAATCCACTACAGACAGTGACAAGTAGATAACGCCATAAAATCCTGGATACGCTCTGTATAAAAACCATTTGATCATCCGCATTTATTTGCGGAATGGCCACTCATCTTCTTCCGACGATGACATTCCGGAAGATTGACGCGGGAGTCCCATGGCATGCTCCTACAATTTTCCTCGGGAAACAATACGGTTTTTAACTGCCTGACAATATCAATCCAGCGGATGAGGAGCTCTTTACTCCTTCTCCGTTTTTTTATATGCAGTGAATCCGATACTTCGTTCCTTCTCGCATTGTTGATGGCATTGATATCTCAACAATTTGTTCATCGACCAACATCGGAATGCAATGGGCGAACTTCTTATTGTCGAGGACAAACCCAATCTCTCCCCGTTTTTTCTTTTCCCGAGAAATCTGAATAAAGTAGTTCTTCGCAATGCCCCGCATGTGCTTGTTCAGTTGTTTGTGCTCAATAACTGCAGCGACCAGGGCAAGATGGCATGGGCGAATGAAGCGACCTGTGGTATAGGTCATTCTCTCCTTCGCGTATTCCTTCGACTCGAAATGCTTGAACCATTTGTCATACAGCGACTGCTCTGACGGCGGTGTGAAGTTATGGTTTGTCGTTATCCATTCAAGAGCAATCTCTGCATTCTTCTCTCTGTTTGGCTTTGCGGTGCCTGTGTGCAAACTCTCTGATTCGTAGAAATGGACTAGTTCACCAACTGATCCAGGCAATCGTTTATTCTCATGACAGAACATTGTTGCAGCTCTTCTCATCCTTGCAATCGCTGAAGTTCCCCATTGTTTTCCCTTCGACTTCATCCCTGTCTTCTTCCCGTATTTCTTCCTTTTCTTCTTCCTTGAAATTGGAGACAATTGGCATTTGTCCCCCCAACTATATAAGTTTGTTCTTTCTTCCACCCCTTCAATGGATGAATCAGCTGGTGTTGGAGAGTAATACGAAATGATCTTGGAGAAAGGAATAGGAGAAGAGATCATGGTTAAAAACTCATACGACATCTCAGGATCATTTATCGTTGGCAGTTTGACTAGAGTTCCATAAAGAGCAGGTTGATAACCAATTCGACTGTAATTTGTACCTTTAAGGCATATCTCTTGACAGGAGTAAGACTCGTAAAAGGAACTGATGGCAGACCTGAGCTGATTCAATAGATCTCTGATCGCAGAATCAACTCGGCCAGAGAGAAATGAAATACAGAAGGTCACATGAAACCCGTTGCCATTGGAGCTGACCTGAGCGATTGGGTAGAGTC
The DNA here is from genome assembly GCA_002401225.1 of bacterium. Classification (GTDB taxonomy): domain Bacteria; phylum Planctomycetota; class Phycisphaerae; order Phycisphaerales; family UBA1924; genus UBA1924. The sequence continues at coordinate 64,930 of NVSM01000009.1, read as the reverse complement.
CCAATTTTTTGAGATCTGATACGAGCTGATCTTTCGCTTGAAGAGCGACATTTGATTCAGAGTTGGAAACATGATTTGGATTGTCGAGATCAACAGTCACCATGCATTCGATATGAAATCCGTTCAGCAATGGATTGGTCGTGTAGTAGAGCCTTGTATCTCCAGCGAGATGATTGTAGATATCGCTCTTCCTGAGCTTTCTAGGAAAATGGATACCCCTGTAGTTGACATGAGTAGGGAGCCCGAGTCCATAATCAAAGCCGCTGACATGACTCATGATTGCCTCAACAAGCTCTCCAGTTTGATCTCCAAGGGCCGCATGGACTTTGGCTTTGGTTATCGCATTCAATTTTTTGGTTTGTCGTATTTGATCCGAAATCTTCTTTAGCCTGACTCTCTCCTCCATTGCTTCGCCTGAGAAATATCGAGGATCAGATGGATCCCGATACCATTTGTTGTTATCCGTAACTTTCCCATTCCACTTATGGACTATTTTGTTTTTAGACATTTTGCTTCCGATCTCTGTTTGTATTTGAATCAGATAATCTAAATCTGGTTCATGATCTTGTTGAACTGAAACACTCGCCAAGGTCTTTCAACCAAGGCGAGGTAGATTTGCAGGGAGATCAGAAGCGTTTGAAGCAACCCGCACCTATTCAGTTCGACAAATACAAGATTGATCCCTCCGTCAAACACGCAGAAATCTGAACCATTTATTTCAGTCTATATACAGGGAGCATTTTCATCTTTCCGCAGAAATTTGTACGTGTACCGCAGTTTGCAATCGCCAGCTCTCGACGAAATGGAAGTATGGCGACGATCATCGCTCGTTTGAACTTGGAGTTCTCAAGACCGATGAATCGCCATGGAAATTATTCCATTGAATAGGAGAACAAAAATGAAGCGGAAATCGGATGAAGAAAAAATTGTAGAACAGAGAGCGAAGGACATGCTCAACCTACGAGCAAGCTATGAATATGCACGTTTTCATAAGGGCTATTTCTGCAATGTCAGCATTGCAGAGTTTGCGGATCATCTCGATGAGAAGTACAACTTCGACTCGGTCAACAGTATTGAGATTGAGAAATCGAGGAAAGCCATGATCAAACTCAAATGGGCTGTCGTTGACCCTCAAACTGGAGAGCTCAAAATTACCAAACTCGGGAATAGAGTCGCTGTTATTGATCCGAGGATATTGGGATGGTCAATTTTCGATACTCTTTGAGTTTCTACAAATTATGCAGGCCCATCGGAGCTACTGAGTTCTTGATGGGTCTTTTCATTTTTGATCATCAATAATTATTTGCGGAAAATGAAATGATTGACCAGCGACAATCCGTTGATAATTGTGAATATCGAGGACAACCAAATCCATGCGTCGTGATGGAGGACTGACGGATCCGCAAATACTCTGACAGCGACCCCAACCATGACTACGAGAATGAATCCGATGAAGAAGGCGACCTGATACTCGAATGACTTGTCTGATTTCAAAATGTCACCATCTCGCTAGCCTCTGAGAGCTGCGACTCGCCTCGTTGGGTGTATCGTGATGTTGTCTGGATTGATTCGTGCCCGAGGATTTGAGCCAAACCGACGATATCGTTGTTGTTGGCCTCTAAGTACTGAGTCGCAAAAGTATGGCGAAGAGCGTGTGGATGTAGATCAATCCCTATCGCAACTCCATACTTCCGGACCGTGTACCTGACTCCATCAATGCCCAAAGGCTTGAGACCTCGTCCCACGAAAATGCAATCAGTATCTGCTGGCGGCCTTCCATGCAGGTAGCTCACAAGCATTCGTCGTGCCTCGATAGGAACTGGTACGATGCGTTCCTTGTTGTGTTTGCCATGACGCACCACAAGCGATCCACGACGCTCTGTGAGATCGATGTCTCCAAGCTTCAAAGCTGATACCTCGCTGATTCTCAGACCGCAATATACAAACAGCCCAAGAATGGCTGACGCTCGATGATCTTCTCTGACTGTTGCTTCTCGTAGGAGTCGCCTGACTGCTGATCGCTCTATTGCCTTGGGTGCGGTTGGCGTCCGGCGCAGTTCTTTGACGCCTTTGGCAGGATTTGTTTCGATCACTTCTTTTTCTGCGAGAAATTGAAAGTAACGACGAAGTGTGACGAGGCAGCGATTGACCGTCGCAACAGCTTGACCTCGTTCTTCTCGAAGATGCTTTCTGAAATCAGTTACATCTCGAATGGTAACTCGGCGACTCTCGTACTCCTCTTCATTGGCACGCTCAAACCATCCGACCCATTTCTGATAGTCATGAGTGATGGCTTTGATTGTGTGATCAGAGAAGTCGTTCACGCTCAAGAAGTTTTCGATCAGGCTAGTTTCGGAATTAGACATGGCATTACTCCAAGCATTATGTGGTGATAAAGGACAGACTTGTGGACAGAAAGAGAACGGAAAGAACACAGACATTGAACAGAGTTACCCCAGATAATCTAAGTTATGTGGTGTGCTTATCTGGTCATGAAGACTGTCTTAAGCGGCGGAAGACGGCTCCAACGAGCTCATGATCCTCCATCTCCTCAGCACCGTTTGGGAAGCATTCCTTGATGGCTGACGCCACCGCTTGAGGCGACGGACTCTCAACTCCGAGTCCCTTGAGTAACTCAGTGAGCCTCAACACTCTCGGATTCATAGCGGGAGTTTTCTTTTTTCGGCGAGAAGATGATTTACTCGAACGAGTTGTTGGCAAACCGGCTCTCCGAGGGTAAAACAGAGTTGGTTGATTGTTGATTCCAAGACTTGTTCGACGCACTTCAAGACATTGATCTCGAAGCCGCTCATCAAAGAATGGCCGTTTGGTTGATATCAGATACAAGGGCATAGGAAACACTCCTTGCTGCACCAACGAGTAGAACCTTGACCTACTGAGTCCGACTGCTCTCGCCATGTCGCTGACAGTCAAAGCTACCTGCCTAGATGGATCGAATGTAAATCTTGTACGACTCATTGCTGACCCCCATCTCTTTGCTGATCACTCGATACTGATCTCTGATTCTGAATATGCTCAAGACCAGAAACGGTCAATGATCTCCCTTGCTCGGATCGATCAACATACCCGAGCCAAATCAGATTCGATTCCACAACTTTTGCGACCGCCTCTATGGGTAGACCCATCCTTGAAGCAATGACTCCAAGCCTCATGGGACGCACTGAATCGCTCAAGATTGACAAATACTGAGTCTCATCGCTGCTCAAGCCAATGCTGTCCATTTCTTCGATCTCAAATGTTTGGTTCGCATGTTGAATAGTCAGATTCGTTTCACCCAATGATCTCGCTGTGCGACGCACTGAATCCATCAAACGAAGAGCGAGTCGAGGAGTACCGAAGGAACGATTGGCTATCTGTTCGAGAACTTCATCCTCTACCTCCCATCCAATCTGACGTATTTTCTGGCGGAGAATGAGTTGAATATCCTCGCTGGTATACCTCCGAAGCTGACAGTTCAGCTTGATGCGATCTCGAAGGGGTTGGAGTAATCGTTGAGGGTCTGTCGTAGCAAGAATGAGCGTAAACGGTTGTAGTTTGAGCTTCTGCACTTTCTGCTGCATTTCGTTGGCAAGGAACACACAGCCCTCCTCTATCGCTTTATACAAAGCGGTTTGTATCCATGGTGACATCTCATGGCATTCGTCAATAAAAAGGATTGAGTTGGCCGATTCAGGGCTCATCAGAAATCCGTTGAGAGCTTGCGGGGAAACAATTGTTTGTCCAAGTATCTCGTAAAATTCTGAGGCCATCTCTTTTGAAAGTACTTTGCTGAGCATCGTCTTGCCTGTTCCTGGAGGCCCGGTTAGTAGTATGTGGGGTAATGGAACTTCACCATCGAAAAAACTCGATTCAACGGCGACCTTGAGTTTGGCAACGACTTTCTGTTGTCCAATCACATGATCGAGAGTGGGCGGGATTGTTTGGCTTGACTGATTTGTATTCGTCATGATGATCTCCTTATCCATCATCAGAGCCTTTCACTTTTCGGTGAATAGCTGACAAACACACCACACGCCTGGAACGACCACAAATCAAACCAGGACGATCAAGAAACTGATAAACCTGATTTTTTCCGTCTTTTCCGGCGTAAACCTGACATTCACGACAATAAAACTTACAGGAACTCAACCGCCGTGACTTAGCTCGTGTTTAAGCTGCGTGAACTTTTTCACTCACAAACAAATCGTTATTCTGGCGTTATTCAGCAATCCTGAGCTGCACACTTTGGGAATAAGATGAGTGGCCTGAGCCCATAAATAGAAAGACCCAAGCCAACGCTTGAGCCTTCTGATCTGTTTCTTTAACAAGCCATTGCAGCAGGTTCGATTGTCTCTGATACTCGACGACTACGACTCAAAGAGTGCTCTTGATCTCCGTTGAGTTCTTTCCAGCGACGGAGAAGGAACTTTCCTGTGTCTCTCATTTCTGGTGACACTTGAGCGTAAACCCTTGAGTTTACCTTGAGGCCCAAAGTGACCAGCATCTTGTCGATGGATTCTCGATTGTTTGGATGCTGCGATTTCGCAGCCTTGCAAACTCTCATCGTGGAATGGTCGCTGATGCGGAGCATGAATCGTAACCAGTGTCTAGCTTTGATTGGATCAAGCGTACCGCCATGATACCTCGACTCCCATCGAGGATCTGAATCGAAGAGATGGATGACATTAAAACCGTTCGTTCTTGGATGCCTTGCCAATGCGGTACTCATCGCAGACAGAGTCTTACATCCATTGAGCAATGCCGGCTGGTCGAGCATCGGTCTTGCATAATGGCCGGTACGACGACTCTCAGCAACCAATCCATAGATCAATGGCTCGAATCGATGGATGGTGTTGTAGAGCGACCGGAATGCTGTTGGACTCTCTTTGACTTCAGGCATCGAGATGTGAACATGATGACCTGTGCTGATATTGACTCGTCCGCCCAAATATTTGCAGATCTTCAATGCTTTAGGAACAATGGATTCCCATTCATCGATACCTGACAGAATCTTTGTCTTGAGCTCGACGCTCTGCCACTTGATCCCCCGATAGCGACTCTCGCCTCTAACTGATCCATCATACTCTACCGCCAATACTGCTCCGGCTGGCACAGGACGATGGCTGTAACTTCGTGCAACCGTGGGTAGACCATTTGCCGTCAAGACCTCAGCCAAAGTACGACGAACATCATCGCCAGTACCGGTTCCAATCTGTGGTAATACAAATTCGAACTCTGTGCCAATACGACGATTTCTATTCAACTCTGATACCAGCATGACTTGCTCCTTGAGATGTGTTTGTTTGCTTTCACAAGTCATCAACAAGCAGCGTGAATCGGTGAATGAATGCTCTGAAAACCGACTTCGAGAGCACCCATCTTTCTTCGCAGGGGTAGGCCTGGCATACCCCCCATTACGCCTTGTGGGTCCCATACAGAATCTCAGAATCGAAAATTCGTCTTTTATGGACCGGCCATTTTTTCATTAGCAGGTGTATCTCGTTTCCAGTACAATGGCCTTTGTTAGAGAAAGCATTAGTCGGACAAGAGCCGAGCTTTCTCAGAACCGATAGATTGATTCGGCGATGACCGAGCCTTTAGACCTCAAGCCAAACAACTCAAATCAGTCCAACTCCGAACCTTGTCCATCAACTCCATCATGGGCATTAGGAAGAGCAGCTCTTTCCGTGAGGGACGTGGCAGCCGTCTGTGGCGTTTCAGCCAAGAGTGTTCGTCGTTGGATCAGCAACGAAGGCTTGCCATCTGTGCGTATTTGTGGAGCTGGTGCGAGAGCAATGACATTCATCTTGCCCATTGATCTTGATGCATGGTTTCAAACAGCTCGACATGATTCATCTCAGGCAAAGGATCAAGATCAATCGGTTCAAATACGCCATAACCCGCACCGTCTCCCTTTACATCCCCGGCACAATCACCTACCTAACCGATGCGTCTGGCCCCACATAACGACATAGGCAAAGGTAGCGTCGCAAGATCGGGCGGTGGATCAAGCGGCGATGGTTCGGATCATGCAGCGGCTCAAGTTTCGCCAGCTTCAGCGGCCTCAAATCAGCCACATCGTTCGTCGGCCTATCTACGCTGGCCTAACTTGTGGCTTAGCAACCAGTTGTCTGAATTGCACCTACTTCTAGTGGTTGTACTATGCGTGCCATCTCTGACTACTTGTTGTCACCAAACCCTAGCCAGTCAGGGAATTACGAACCCATCTCGCTATGATACATCTCGTATGTCCGGTTTCCGTCAGGGAATTTTTTGAAATTCGACGATCAGAACGATTTGATCAGCCAGATCCTCGTAGAAAACCCCAATCTGAATGAGGACATTCTAATAGTGATACCACTCAGGCATTTAAGGGCTGTAGAGCCATTGAAAACCGAACAAGGCGAATGACACAGCCATGACCAGTACGGCACAGACCCAAGAGAAAACAAACGCATGAGCAACAACAACGCACAACGCGACGAGCTACACAAAGCCATCTGGCGGATCGCTAATGATGTCCGCGGTGCCATCGATGGATGGGACTTCAAACAGTATGTTCTTGGTGCTTTGTTCTATCGTTTCATCAGCGAGAACTTCGCCAGCTACATCGAAGCCGACGACGAGAGCGTTCATTATGCCGAGCTCGATGATTCCGTCATCACCCCCGAAATCAGAGAGGACGCCGTCAAAACCAAGGGCTATTTCATTTCTCCCAGCCAGCTCTTCGTCAATGTCGTCCAATCCGCCAACGACAATGAGAGCCTGAACACCGACCTTGCCGCCATCTTCACCGCCATCGAAAGCTCCGCCAACGGCTACGCCTCCGAAGATGATATCAAAGGCCTCTTCGCGGACTTCGATACCACCAGTAATCGTCTCGGCCACACCGTTGCCGACAAGAACACCCGTCTGGCAGCCGTGCTCAAAGGCGTTGGCGGGCTTGACTTCGGCGATTTCCACAGCAACAGCCAGATCGATCTTTTCGGCGACGCCTACGAGTTCCTCATCTCCAACTACGCCGCCAACGCCGGTAAATCCGGCGGCGAGTTCTTCACTCCGCAAAGTGTCTCAAGGCTGATTGCACAAATCGCCATGCACAAGCAGACCAGCGTCAACAAAATCTACGACCCCGCAGCCGGGTCTGGCTCGTTGCTCCTGCAAGCCAAAAAACACTTTGACAACCACATCATCGAAGAAGGCTTCTTCGGCCAGGAGATCAACCACACGACCTACAACCTCGCCCGCATGAACATGTTCTTGCACAACATCAACTATGACAAGTTCAATATCAAGCTCGGCAACACACTGCTTAATCCGCACTTCGGCAGCGACAAACCCTTCGATGCCATAGTCTCCAATCCGCCTTACTCCGTGAAGTGGGTCGGCTCGGACGACCCAACCCTTATCAACGACGATCGCTTCGCCCCCGCCGGTGTGCTCGCCCCCAAATCCAAAGCAGACTTCGCCTTCGTCCTACATGCCCTCAGCTATCTCTCCAGCAAGGGACGAGCCGCCATCGTCTGCTTCCCCGGCATCTTCTACCGAGGTGGAGCAGAACAGAAGATCCGCAAGTTCCTCATTGATAACAACTTCGTCGAGACCGTGATCTCACTCGCACCCAATCTGTTCTTCGGCACCACCATTTCCGTGAACATCCTTGTGCTCTCCAAACACAAAACCGACACCGCCACCCAGTTCATCGACGCCAGCGGGTTATTCAAGAAAGAGACCAACAACAATGTTCTGGTCGATAATGACGACCCAGAAAACCCAGGGCACATCCAGAAGATCATGGAGGCCTTTGATACCAAAGCCGACACCGACCATTTCGCGTTGTCGGTCAGTTTCGAGGATATCGCTGCCAATGAGTACAACCTATCGGTGAGCAGCTATGTCGAACCCAAGGACACGCGTGAAGTAATCGACATCACGGAACTCAACGCCAAGATCAAAGGGATCGTCAAGCGGCAGATCGAGCTTCGGACGGAGATCGATTCCATTGTTGCAGAACTCGAAGGGGCGGAGGCATGAGCAACTCTCTATTTATAGACAAGTTGTTGGATGGGTCTGATGTTGATTGGCTACCACTTGGACAAGTATCGCAATATGAACAGCCAACACAGTACCTCGTTAAATCGAAAAACTACAACGACGATTGGGAAACACCGGTTTTAACCGCAGGGAAGACATTTGTTTTGGGATACACAAACGAGACCCATGGAATATACAATGCATCCAAGAGCCCTGTGATAATTTTTGATGATTTCACAACTGCTAACAAGTGGGTGGATTTTGATTTTAAGGCCAAGTCCTCGGCTATGAAAATGATCACTTCGGCAGATGAGACCAAGGTTCTCAGTAAGTATATTTATTACTGGCTAAACACGCTGCCAAGCGAATTAATTGAAGGCGACCATAAACGGCAATGGATTAGCAAGTACTGCCATAAAAAGATCCCAATCCCTTGCCCAGATGACAAAATGAAATCGTTAGCCGTCCAAGCAGAGATCGTTCGGATTCTCGACAATTTCACTACGCTGGAAGCGGAGCTGGAAGCGGAGCTGGAAGCGGAGCTGAAAGCGCGTCGTCAGCAGTACCAATACTACCGCGAAGCGCTCCTAGTCTCTGACGATGGGGACCGCAGCAAAAAGTTAAATATTGGGTGGAAAGCGCTTGATGAGATTGGTCATTTTATCCGTGGCCGCCGCTTCACCAAGAAAGATTACACAACAGACGGCATTCCCTGTATTCATTACGGCGAAATTTACACCCACTATGGAAGTTCTGCAACTTCAACAGTTTCGTTTGTGCGTTCGGATATGGCATCTTCGCTGCAATATGCAGAGCCGGGGGATCTTGTGATTGCGGGTGTTGGCGAAACTGTTGAGGATGTTGGCAAGGCCGTTGCATGGCTCGGTACTGAAAAAGTTGCGATTCATGATGACAGCTGTGCTTTCCGGCATTCGCTGAATCCCAAATATGCGTCATACTGCTTTCAGATCGCAGCATTCCATACCGCAAAACGAAAGTATGTTGCTCGTGCCAAAGTCAACCGTATTTCGTCTTCAAACCTAGGCAAGATCCGAATACCCGTCCCGTACCCAGACGACCCCCAAAAGTCACTTGCTGAACAAGCCCGTATCGTCTCCATCCTCGACAAGTTCGAGGCTCTGGCAAACGACCTGACCGACGGCCTGCCCGCCGAGATCAACGCTCGGCGGAAGCAGTACGAGTACTACCGCGATCAACTGCTGACCTTCCCTCGGGCTGAAGAGGCGGTGGCCTAAGATGAGTAATACCCTCGCCGAGATCGCCCAGCAGCTCAAGGACAACAACAAGAAGGTCCAGCTGATCTACGCCTTCAACGGCTCCGGCAAGACCCGGCTATCGCGTGAGTTCAAGGATCTGGTCGCCCCGAAGCAACCCGACGCGGACGACCAAGACGACGATCAACCCGCCCGCAGCAAGATCCTCTACTACAACGCCTTCACCGAAGACCTGTTCTATTGGGACAATGACCTTGAAGGTGACACAGAGAGAAAGCTACTCATCCAGCGAAACACATACACTCAATGGGTACTCGAAGAGCAAGGGCAAGACCGAAATGCAATCGGCCATTTCCAACGGTACACAAACGACAAGCTGACGCCGCGATTCAACGAACCTTACTCCGTCAAAGATGTGGACGGTAAGGAGCGGATCATTCCCGCATTCTCCGAAGTCACATTCTCATTTGAGCGCGGAGACGACCAGCAAACCGACAACATCAAAATCTCCAAAGGCGAAGAAAGCAACTTCATCTGGAGCATCTTCTACGCCGTACTTGAGGAAGTCATCGGCGTGCTCAATGTCGCCAACCCTGGCGACCGGGAGACCCATGATTTTGATGATCTCGAATACATCTTCATCGATGACCCTGTCAGCTCACTGGATGAAAACCACCTGATTCAACTGGCTATCGATTTAGCGGCGCTGATCAAAGGAAGCAATTTCGATCCCGACAGCAAAGAAGGCATCAAGTTTATCATTTCAACCCACAACCCTCTGTTTTACAATGTGCTTTTTAACGAGCTGAACAAAGCAAAAAAATTCATGCTTGCCAAAGACGAGAATGGCGAATACGACCTTCGTACTCAGAAAAACGATTCCCCATTCGCCTACCACTTGTTCATAAAGGAAGAGCTAGAAAGAGCAGTGGAGACCGGAGATATCAAGAAATATCATTTCAATTTCCTCCGAAACCTACTCGAAAAAACATCCACATTTGTTGGCTACGAAAAATGGGGAGACCTTTTGCCAGAGAGCAACGGCGAGCAAGAAAACCCTTATGCACGAATGATCAATTTGTACAGCCACTCCAAGCACTCTAGCGAGGAGATCACCGAAGTTAAAGACGACCACAAACGAACCCTAGGCTTCCTCGTCAGGAATCTGGATGAGATGTATCGCATGAAAATGAAGGCGGAGTAATCCTAGAGGTATCCCAATGACTAACTGCACGAAACCTATTGCCGAGTCCAAAAACTTCATTATTTTGGATAAGTACACCGGAGAGACTGACTCTGCCGAGACCTACCAGAGCGAGAACGACCTTGAGCAAGAGCTGATCCGAGACCTGCAGAATCAAGGCTACGAGTTCGCCGCCGACATCAAGACGCCAGAAGCGATGCTCGCCAATTTGCGTGTGCAGCTGCAAGCACTGAACAACATGCAGTTCACCGACGACGAATGGAGTCGCTTCGTTGAGTCCTACCTCGACAAACCGAGCGATTCCATTGTCGATAGAACCCGCAAGATTCACGATGACTACATTTACGACTTTGTCTTTGATGACGGACACATCCAAAATATCTATCTGGTCTACAAGAAGAACACCGCTCGCAATAAGGTGCAGGTGATCTCGCAGTTTGAGCAGGCGGGCACGCACGCCAACCGGTATGATGTGACCATCTTGGTGAACGGTCTGCCACTGGTGCAAGTGGAGCTCAAGAGACGCGGCGTCGCCATCCGCGAGGCGTTTAATCAGGTTCATCGCTACAGCAAAGAGAGTTTCAACAGCGAGCACTCGCTCTTTAAGTACCTCCAGCTCTTCGTAATTTCAAACGGGACCGACACCCGCTACTTTGCAAATACGACCCAACGCAACAAGAACAGCTTTGATTTCACCATGCATTGGGCAAAGGCCAACAATGGGCTGATCAAGGATCTGAAGGATTTTACGGCCACCTTCTTCCAGAAGAAAACGCTCTTGGAAGTGCTTCTGAAGTATTCGGTCTTCGATGTCAGCGATACGCTGCTCGTGATGCGACCGTACCAGATAGCGGCGAGCGAACGGATCATCTGGAAGATAGCGAGTTCCTATCAAGCCAAGACTTGGAGCAAGCCCGAAGGGGGCGGCTACATCTGGCACACCACCGGGTCGGGCAAGACGCTGACCAGTTTTAAGGCGGCGCGTCTTGCAACAGAGCTCGATTTCATTGACAAGGTGTTCTTTGTCGTGGATCGAAAAGATCTCGACTACCAGACAATGAAGGAATACCAGCGTTTTTCTCCTGACAGCGTCAATGGCTCAAACAACACCGCAGCACTCAAGCAGAATCTGAATAAAGACGACAACAAGATCATCGTCACGACGATCCAGAAACTTAACAACCTGATGAAGGGGGAGGCTGAACTCCCCGTCTACCAGCAACAGGTTGTATTCATTTTCGATGAATGCCACCGCAGCCAATTTGGCGAGGCCCAGAAGAACTTGAAGAAGAAGTTCAAACGGTATTACCAGTTTGGATTTACTGGCACGCCCATCTTTACTGAGAACGCTAGCGGTTCCGAGACCACTAAGGGAGTCTTTGGTATTGAGTTGCACTCGTATGTCATCACGGACGCCATCCGTGATGAGAAGGTGCTGAAGTTCAAAGTGGATTACAACGATGTGCGCCCAAAGTTCAAGGCTATAGAAAGTGAGCAGGACGAGAAGAAACTAAGCGCCGCGGAGAACAAAAAAGCCCTGTTGCACCCCGACCGTATCAACGAAGTCACCCAGTACATCTTGAACAACTTCAGGAAGAAAACACATCGAACCCAAGGTGGCAACAAAGGCTTCAATGCCATGTTTGCTGTCAGTAGTGTCAATGCCGCCAAGTGTTATTATGAAGCATTCAAGCAGCTTCAGAATAATGCAGAAAAGCCCTTGAAGACAGCGACCATCTTCTCATTTGCAGCGAATGAAGAGCAGAACGCAATCGGTGAGATTCTCGACGAGAGCTTTGATGTGTCGGCTATGGATAAATCGGCCAAGGAGTTTCTTGACGCCGCTATTGCCGATTACAACGCTCTATTCAAGACTAGCTTTGGCGTCGATAGCAATGGCTTTCAGAACTACTACCGTGACCTAGCAAAGCGAGTGAAGAATCAGGAAATTGACCTCCTGATCGTGGTAGGTATGTTCTTGACCGGATTTGACGCACCAACGCTCAATACGCTGTTTGTTGACAAGACTCTTCGCTACCACGGATTGATGCAAGCGTATTCAAGAACAAACCGCATCTACGACGCCACGAAGACCTTCGGTAATATTGTCACATTTAGAGATTTGGAAAAGGCAACGATTGATTCGATCACGCTTTTCGGAGACTCAAACACCAGAAATGTCGTACTGGAGAAAAGCTACAAAGAGTACATGGAAGGCTTCACCGACATCGCTACTGGTGAGGCAAGGCGTGGTTATATCGATGTGGTTTCCGAACTTGAACGGCGTTTCCCTGAGCCTTCAGAGATCGAAACTGAAGCCGAGAAGAAAGAGTTCGTCAAACTGTTTGGCGAATATCTGAAGGTTGAAAATGTACTTCAGAATTATGATGAGTTCGCATCCCTCAAATCACTGCAGAATGTCGACTTGAATGACAACGACGCCGTTGAGGCATTCAAGGCTATGCATTACTTAGATGATGAAGATATCAAGGACCTACAGGCCATTCAGGTCCCGGCTGAGCGGGCCATCCAAGATTATCGATCCACATACAACGACATCCGAGACTGGCTGCGGCGTGAGAAGGCAGCCGAGGAAACAGCGCAATCTACGATTGACTGGGACGATGTCGTTTTTGAAGTCGACTTGCTGAAATCTCAGGAGATCAACCTCGATTACATCCTTGAGTTGATTTTCGAGAACAATACTAAGGTCAAAGACAAGTCGATGTTGGTCGACGATGTGCGACGAGTGATCCGTTCGAGCATCGGCAATCGAGCCAAGGAGAGCCTACTGGTCGATTTCATTAACCAGACCGATCTTGATCAGATCAGCGACAAGGCAAGTGTGATTGACGCTTTCTTCACATTTGCCCAAGCCGAGCAGAAGCGTGAAGCGGAGGAACTTATTCGCACCGAGAAGCTGAACGCCGAAGCGACCAAGCGTTACATCACAACATCACTCAAACGCGAGTTCGCCAGCGAGAATGGCACCGAACTCAACTCAATCTTACCCAAAATGAGCCCTTTGAATCCGCAGTACTTGACTAAGAAGCAGAGCGTGTTTCAGAAAATAGCTGCATTTGTTGAAAAGTTTAAGGGTGTGGGCGGGCAGGTGTGATCTATTCAAGATCTCGATCTACGCAGTCACCAATAATGACATGTGCCTGCAGAGCCAGCACCTAGCGGGTCAGATTGCTAGCTTTAACGGGTCAGACAACTCTGCCTGTCAAAAGCAGAAACCGCCGCAAGCCATTTGAGCTGCATCGCTAATGAATGCGATCAAAATTGCACTCGAACTACAAATAAATCCACAGAACAATCGATATTTAGATCCMAAACCCAACWTGCCCTTACGCCTCTATCGCTTCAATGGTTGTGAGGCGRTAGCTCGTGCTGCGACCGCCGCCKGGGTTTTGTAGGAGGATGCCACGSTCRACCATCTCTCGGAGATCGCGGAGTGCGGTGTCGTTRGAGCATTTGGCSARCTTGGCRTATTTGGATGTGCTCATGTGGCCTTTGAAGCCGYTGAGCATTCGGTTGATGATTGAGCGTTGGCGYTCGTTGACTGGATCTTGATTGATCCATTGCCACAGCTTGGCTTTGTACATCACAGCMGCCAARGTTTCTTGGGCACCWTCGACMGCRTTATCCARGCAYGACARGAACCAYTCCAACCAGAATGTGATGTCGAGGGTTCCGCGYTGGGATGATTCGAGCCGGAGGTAGTACATCTTACGCTCGGCTTCGATTTGCGAGGACATGCTGTAGAAGCGTTCGGACATGTTGTCGGCTCGCGCGAGTGCCATATCGGCGATAGCTCTTGCAATGCGACCGTTGCCATCCTCGAATGGATGGATCGTCACAAACCAGAAGTGAGCGATTGCAGCTTTGATGACCGGGTCGGTCGTTGGCGATGCGTTGAACCAATCGAGGAATGCGGTCATCTCGCCGTCGAGTCGGCCTGCGACGGGTGCTTCGTAGTGGACTTTCTCGTGGCCGATTGGTCCGGAGACCACCTGCATCGCACCGGCTTCCTTTGGACGCCATGCGCCAACGACCATCTTTCGCATTCCGCTGCGACCGGTAGGGAACAGAGCTGCGTGCCAATCAAAGAGGCGGTCTTTGGTCAATGGCGACTTGAAGCCCTGGGTGGCATCGAGCATCATCTCGACGACGCCTTCGACATCACGCCCAGCTTGAGGGAGCCCGGCGATATCGAGACCGAGTCGGCGAGCGAGTGAGGAACGAACTTCGTCAGGATTGAGCGGCTCGCCTTCGATGGCGGAAGATTTGACCACATCGTTCGTCAGTGTGGTGAGGCTTGCCTCGGCGCGAAGATCGAAGCCCATGGACTCCATCTTGCCGAGTAGTAGACCTTGCTTGTGGCGTACCGCAGCGAGGGCCGACGCCAAGGCATCTGCGTCCCATAAGAACTGAGGCCAATCGACATTTTCATGAATATACACCATAATCACCGCTTCCTTTGCGGCGATTATACGTGATATTCACCGCACACGCAAGCAGAACCCCGCATGATTTGCGGTGAATAGACTGTCTAATCACCGCATGGCCAACTGCTCATGACCAAATCTCGGTGGCATTTGCTCCGCCCCACTGCCAATCTGATTTCTAATCAGGTGTTTTTTGACCCCAAAACGGATACAAAACCGGATACATAAAAAACGGATACAAAATTCGACCCCAAACTCGATATCTGACGAGAAATCAGGTAAATGGAGGCCTTTTTAAGGTATCCGTTTTCGTATCCGTTTTGCGAATTTCAATCTTCGTTTATAGCCTTTTTTGCCACTTAAAGGCCGATTCCCCCTGACTACGGATCAGGAGGTTGAGGGTTCGAATCCTTCCGCGCGTGCTTCACAAACCCCGTTTTTGACGGGGTTTGGTTGTTTTTGGAGGCATTCCTTCCTTCTTATGAGATCTGAGCAAGAGAAGTGAAGGATTCTGGGCTTATTCTGGCTTTGAGTTGGCAACCTCGAGTTCGGTGAGTACGCCATCCTCCATATGAAGAATTCGGTCGAAAACTTCGAGCGATCGCTGATCGTGGGTAACAACCAAGACGCCGGCTTGGTTTTCGTGCCCGATCTCGCGGAAGAGTTCCATGACTTGGCGTCCGAGTTTGCCGTCGAGGGCGGCGGTGGGCTCGTCAGCGAGGAGCAGGCTCGGCTTGTTGGCCAATGCGCGGGCGATGGCGACGCGTTGTTGTTGACCGCCTGAGAGTGCTGATGGCAGATTCTTGGCGCGATCGGCGACGCCCAATGAATCGAGCAGTTCCATCGCTCGGCGTTTGGCAGCTCGCCCTTCGACCCCCGAAATCGATAACGCGATCAATACATTTTCGATCGCTGTGAGGAACGGRATGAGGTTGGAYTTTTGGAAGATRAATCCSARGCGTTCTCGCCGATAGCGTTGGAGGTTGACGAATGACTTTGGGCCGTCCATGACGACCTTGCCGTCGATTTTGATCTGGCCGCTCGTTGGCGGGTTGATCAAACCGATCGAAGAGAGCAGCGTCGATTTGCCTGAACCACTCGGACCCAGCAGTGCAACGACTTCGCCGCGATTGATGGTCATGGTTGCTTCGCGCATAGCGACAACTTCGGTGTTTCCTGAGCCGTAGATTTTGGAGATGGCGACGGTCTCGATCGCGGGTGCGTGCTGAGTCATGAGAGCACCTCGTTTGGTTCGACGCTCATGGCTTTTCGGATGCCCAGTGCGCTGCCGACGATGCAGATCATGACGACCGCGAACGCGAGCCAGACGAGCATGTCGTTGGTGACGATGACGCGCCGCGGGAAGAATGGGAACAATTTTTTACCGATGAAGTAGGCGAGGACATACGCGATCGCGCCGAGCAAGAACGCTTCTTGAAGCACTAATCCGAGGATCACGCGATCTTTCGCACCCATCAGTTTAAGCAGGGCGATGTCGTGGATTTTGTCAAGGGTCATGGTGTAGAGGATCAGCGACATGATGATCGCCGAGATCGCGACGAGCAAGACGCGGAAGAGCCCGATCTGTCGGCGGGCTCGATCGACCGGCCCTTGAAGCAAGAGCTGGCGTTGTTGTTCGGTGGAGTACACCGTCACATCGGCCCAACCACTCATGACCGATCGCACGATTTCGATGTCGACGCCGGGCTTAAGATTCACAAGGATCGCGCTGACCATTGGTGATCCGAACGCCGGGTTCTTGCTCGCGGGCATGTTCGCGCGTTCGAGCATTCCGGGTTGGGATTGGGTGATGTCGTCGTCCTCGGCGCGTCCGCGTCGGGCTGCGCGTTCTAGTCGTGTCGCTTCGCCCGCCGCATCAAACTGGATCGCTTGCGAGTCGGCGATGCTCATGAAGGCCAAGCCGTCGCCGCCGGAGCTGATCATGTTTTTGGTGACGCCGACGACATGGTAAGTGTCTTTGCCCAGCGTGATGTGTTCGCCGACACCAAGCCCGAGGGTGACATCAGCGACCATCTCGTAGTGCCCTTGGGCGATGGTTCGGCCAGAGATAATCGGCAGCCACTCGCCGCGATCGGTTGGCCAAGAGAGCCCGACGATCGAGATGCGGATGGATCGTCCTTGGTATTCTCGCTGGACGGTGTGGGTGACGAATCGGCGTGCGCTGGCGACGCCGGGGACTGCCCATGCGCGGTCTTCGACATTGGCAGGCAAGCGTGAGAGCTCGGCGAAGGGCCCGCGGGTGTCGCTCTGGACGATCCACAGATCGGCGTTGAGTTCGTCGATCAACAGCACCGCGTCTTCTTCGATGCCTTTATAGATCCCGCCCATCCCCATGACGATCATCAACAACAGCCCGAGACCGACAGCGGTGAGCAAGAACCGTCCCAAGTTGAACCGGACATCGCGAATGGCCAGGTTCATTGGATCACGACCTTCTTCTGATCGGGCAGTTTGCCCTGCTTGGGCATGCGGAGGATCGTATCGCCCTCGCTGATGCCCTCGGTGATCTCGATCGAGTTGCGTCCTTGTGCGCCAAAGGTGCAGACTGTCCAGCTCGCGCGTCCTTCACGCAATACATACACGCCGCGTTGTCCTTCGATCATTTTGACGAAGTTCATAGGCACCGTGAGCACATCGTCCAAGCGTGCGGTTTCGATGTAGACCTCGCCGCGTTGTCCGATCGCCCAGTGTGTGGGGAGTTGTTCGATCATCACATCGACGATGAACTCGCGTGTTTCTGGGTCGGTCTCGCGTGCGAGCCGAACGACATGCCCGGTGAAGGGATCGTTGGGCTGCGAGCGGAGAATGACACGGGCGGGTTGATCGGATGAGAGCGAAGCCATCGCGGTTTCGTCAACCCATGCCGAGAGCCAGATTTCGTCGAGTGAGATAAGCGAGTAGATCGCCGATCCGGGGACGACGATCGAGCCCTCGTCGCGGTCGCGCCGGACGATCAATCCATCGAATGGGGCTTTGATGATGGTGTCGTCGAGCCGAGCGTTTTGGTATTCGAGTGTTTTCTCGGCTGCGATGCTCAGCATCCGTCCCTCAGCACTGCCCGCTTTGGTGCGTGCAAGATCGGCTTGGGCGATGGCGACTTGTTCTTCTGCTTTGTCGATCTCAGATTCGTTGGCTGCACCTTGGTCGTAGGCTTTGCGGACGCGCCCGATCTCGCGTTGGACCTGGCGGAGCACTGCTTGTGCTCGGACTTCATCCGCCTTGAGCCGATCGATCCCGGCGAGCGCCGCGTCAAAATTCGCTTTGGCTATTTCGACCTGGCGAATAATATCCGCGTCATCGAGCCGAGCGATGACTTGTCCAGCAGTGACGCGATCGTCTTGATCGACACTGAGTTCGACAAGTCGCCCTTGGATCTTTGGTGAGATGGCGGTTGCGATGCGTGCTTGGACGGTGCCGGTGCCCATGACCTCGACGACGAGTTCGGTGGCTTTGGCTTCGTATCCGATCACAGGGACCGGCTTGAGGACGCGTGTATAGAACAAGAACCCGATGACACCAGCGAGGATGACAATGAACACTACTTTGCGGACGATGCCCATGAAGCCGTCCCTTTCTTCTCATTCCTGAGTATTTGTCCTGCCCACTATTGTAGCGCAGTAACGCGAAATAAAATAAACACCAAGCTCTGCTATACACGCAGTACAGCACGCATCAAACATCGCTTCGAATAGTTCAAAGCTCGATAAGCAGCCTTCGGCGCCCTTTGGGATCGCATCCGACCGGTATCCAGACAAGTTGTACATCACACGCACCCATCTCGCTTTTACGCGGGCTGAGGACTATTTTATCGATCTCAAGTTCATCAATGGTGATGTCATTGCGAACTTGCGTGAGTTCTGATTCAAACTCCACTTCGAGTATAGCGAGTTGTTCGTGCAGATGATCANGACTGTCCTTTGCGCGTCCGATGTCGCCGCGTTCTTTAGCGGTCCTTGATGCCCGACTCGCAGTCGTTCCCGCGCGGCGCACATTGGTTGCGCTCATGGCTTTTCTTCCGAGCAATGCCCCCAAGAGGGTGGCCCCAAAAGAAGCTGCCGTTGAGATTCTGCTGGACTTATATTGTGCTCTTTGTACATCGACCTTCTGCTCGGCTTTCATGATCCGAGTCTTGAGTGTCTCGACCTTTGAGCCATACTTCCTGCGTAAAGCATCGAGCTTTTTATCACGGTGTTCGCGGAGCGTGTCGCGAAGACGAACACGAAACGCACCCTCTTCTTCGCCGAGATCTGAATAAGTTTTTAGTAGCTTACACTTATACACACTCTTGGCGTTCTGGCGATAGAGATGAGCCTTCGCTCGCGTCCCCCAAGATTTGTAAGAAGTTTTTCGTGACGCCTTCGAAGGCAACGGATCATATGAACCGTCCACATCTGGTTCATCAAACACATCGGCCTCGATGGGAATCTCGAAGGAATCACCCCAGGGATCTGCCCCGACAGAGTCTTCAAGCATCGTGACTAAACGAACATCACGCCATTGATCGATCTTTGCACTCACACGAACATAGTGCAACGAAGCATTCGTACACAACGCCGGCGTGAAGAAAAGCCGCTCGTTTGCACCCAACGCCCCCACCATCGGCAGATACCCAACTGAAATACCCGACGCCGGGATCGGTGCTGTTTGAATAGAGTCAGGCGGGGTAATAGCCCGCATTTTTTGTTTCGGARCAGATGGCAATGGTGATGTTGTTGATTCGATCTTGTTTGCTTTTTTATCCTTCATCAGCGTGCTAATCTGCGTGCGCGTCATCGGCCCGCGCAGATAGCTCATCACCCATCGCGTATGAAAAATCACAGGGCCGTCTTCATGCACATTGTGCATCAAGAACACCCGCTTGCCCAACCCCGCGAGCATCTTGTCCATCGCTCTTCGATTAAACTTTGATGACTGCGTGATCGCAGCACCTTCAAGCCCTTCGAGCACGCGTTTCTTATCACGCTCAGTTTGGAGCCGACCAAGGAACCATGTCCCCGCGTTGCTCAGGCCCTTATAGTCAAGGTCAACCGGGTTCTGCGTCGCAAGCACCACGCCTACGCCATAGGCGCGGGCTTGTTTCATCATCGTCAACAGCGGCTTCTTGCTTGGCGGGTTCTTTGTTGGTGGAAAATAGCCAAAGACCTCGTCCATATACATCAACGCACGCAGCGAACTCGTTCCCGGCTGGGTCCGCATCCACGCAACCATATCCGAGAGTACAAGCGTTACGAAGAACATCCGTTCGCTCTCTGACAAATGAGCGATCGACAGGATTGAAATCCGAGGCTTGCCTTCCTCTGTATACAACAACTTGTGGATATCGAGCGGCTCGCCTTCGAGCCAACTGGCAAACTCGGGAGATGCCAGCAGGTTGTTGAGTTTGATAGCAAGCGCAGACCGGACTTTGGCGGGCATGAATGTATCGACATCAAGCACACCAATACGATCGAACGGCGGGCTTTGGATCATTGGGATCAATGAACTCAAGCTCACGCTGCGCCCGCCACGCCATGCCCGTTCGAAAATTGTGCTCAACAAAATATGCTCGGGGCTCTGCATCGGATCAGCCTTGACGCCGATCAACGAGAGCAACCCCGACACGCTCGAACTCACACGATCGCGCAAAGCTTCGGCATCGTCAATCACCGCTTGACCGGGCGCATCGAACGATTTTAAAGGCGTTAATCCAACGCCTGCGCTGCTGCCGGGGGTGTAGATTGTCATGTCGACGGCATCTCTGAGCGCGGAGATTCGCTCGCCGGTTTGGCCCCAGTCTTTGAGGCCTTTTTTCCAAAGCTTTGCCTCGCTCTTTGCGAACTCTTTGGCATCCATCCCCTTGCGCTGGGCAGCACCAGGGTCAACCCAAGGCTCGAAATCTTTGCCTTTGAGATCTGGAAAAGTCAACATCAAGTTGGCGATGTCACCCTTGGGATCGATCACGATCGCAGGAATCCCATCGAGCGCTGCCTCTTCGAGCAAGCCGATGCACAACCCGGTCTTGCCCGAACCAGTCATCCCAACACACACCGCATGCGTAGTCAGATCCTTTGAATCGTACAAAATCGGGTTCGGCAAAATCTCCTTCTCTGCCAGATCGTACTCGCGACCGAGATAAAAGGCTCCGAGTTTTTCGTAGACATCTGGTGATGGTGCTTTGGACATGTATTCCTCCAGAGGAAGGATAGCCGAATTTTCAGTTGATCGCCAACGAAAAACAAAGCCCCGCGAATGCGAGGCTTTGCCTGTATAAAGGAGTTGTACTTCAGATGTATCTCAAGTTCTGAATCAGAACTTGTAGACAGCTTGGAAGTAGAAGAAATCGATATCTTCATCCGCGCCGGTGTCAGTGAAGAAGTCGCCAGCGAAGAAGTGTGAGTAGCCGCCCTGGAGGGTCAGGTGGCGATCGACAAGGTACTTGACGGTCAGGTCAAACTCTTGTCCGACATCACTCGATGCACCCGCTGCGGTCGGGCGAAGCACGCCGCCGCCAGCGTTGTACACTGAGTCAGTATCTTCGGTCCGTGTGAAGTTATGAAGATCAGCCTTCACAAAGAACTTCTTGTGAGGCTTGAACGAAACACCCGCCGAAATATCAGTGACATTCTGGCGTCCGATCAGGTCCATAAACCCGTTGTAGGCATGCCCGAGTGGGAAGAGCTGATTGAATGTTTCAACATCGCTATCACCAGCGGTCTTATCGCCAGATGAAAGATCAAAGCCGATGTAGACCTTTGGTTTCCATTCTGAATCGAATGAGTAGTACACCTGCGATGCGAACATGTAGGCGCTGACATCGGCGCTGCCGACATCACCAAACTGATAGGCACCTTCGACATCGTAGCCGAAACCCGAATCGCCAAACTTGCCGAAGAGCCGCGCACCGATGGTCTGGCGTTCTTCGATACCCGAAGTACCGTTGTATGTTCTTGAACCATCGGTTTCGAGCCCGAGGTAGTAGAAATCTGCCCCGATATTATAATCACCACCGAACTTGCCTGTTGCGTAGATGCCGTAGAAGTCTGGCCCGGCGTTCCAATCATTGAAGTTATACTTTTCGACCGGTGTATAGCGTGTGTAGAACGCGTCTGCACGCCAGCCGTTGAGTTCGATAATGGCACGCCCGCCGTCCCATGATCGCTGGGAGTTTGCCCAAGGCAGGGTTGAAACAAGGCGTTGCTTCCCGAAGGACAATCCTTGACGACCCAGACGGAAAGTGACCTTGTCATCCGACTCGCCAAATGGAAGCGTGATATCTACAAACGCATTTTGAAGATCCAATGCGTCGGCATCTAACCCACGAACCCCACCTGCGAGGTCTCTATCGGTTGCCACTGCGCTCTCGCCTTCGATGAAGACGCGGAAGTTGTCGCCGAAGTGAAAATCGCTATAGATCTGCGCCCGTGCGAGCGCGAACGAATCATCTGCGGTTGCAGCTGGTGAGAACCCGAAGGACTTCCATGCTTCGGTACGAATCCGAAGCTCGCCACCAACACCAACCCAGAACGAGCCATCGTCGTTGAGCTTCATGTGTTTGATGTCATCCCAAAAATCTGTTCCATCAGCCGGGTTGAACTCGGACCAATCTTCATCGAACCGAAGGGTCTTGAACTTTGGATAAGTGACGCTCGTTGATTCATCTTCACTCGCTACCGCGAATCCTGCGGTGGCGACGAGTGCGACTGTCCCTGCCAATGCGGCGGCGGTCAGTTGTTGAATCCCATTCCTATTACTCTTGCGTGTCATTGCAGCCTCCAGGCTTACAAGTGTTGATACCCGCGTGGTGCACGCCGAACATTCGACGCCGATCGCCCCGCGAGCGAATTGGTCAGTCCTTCATTCCTTTGCGTTTCATCCACATCCCCCGCCACAACCTGAAGCCCCCGGTGCCCCTGGGATCGAATCCGCAAGTTCACACAGTGCTTGGTAGTAGGTCTCGGTCTCGAGTCCAACAAGGGTGGCACCGAAGTGCTCGGCATCCTCGTTGGAAACGATCTCGCCATAGTTGATGGTGGGAATGTGGTACGCAATGAGCAACGGCCAGGCTTCTGACTGTTGCTCAAAGTATGGATGAATGAATAGGCAGTACCCCGCCGATGGATGATCGCCAAGGGCGATCGGTGCCGCGAACTCGCCGGGCTCAAGATGCTCGGCGTCGAAGCGGATGCTCACCGGATATCGAACAAAGTCACCGTCATCGAGCATCTTAATGATTGCCTCGGCGTCGATGTACATCCCGTGCTTAAGCCGGGCGTTCATCGCTTTTTCACCGAGGTGATCTTTGAGCGCGACTCGTGCGTCTTGTTCGGTTAACTGGCGTGCCATAGGTAGAGTCCTGTCGTAGGTTCATTCATTGATTGTGCGACCGATTTCTCAGTCTGATTTGTATCGAGATTGATCACTCAATCATCGTAACGCTTCTTGAAATCCTCAGATGCTTTCTTACGAGCAGCCGATTCATCGTCGTCCATCTTGCCCAAGAACCACTTGTGGTTATCAGAGTTGAGGACTTCTTCGAGTTTGGCATCGAGAGCCTTCGCGGCTTCGATCAGATCTGGGTCGCCAGATTCCATGCCGTGCTCTACGAGCTCACGGAGTTCTGGGATGTACTCAGAATAGAAGTTCCGAGCCATCTCGTAAGTCCCGTGCCAATGAGTGTAATCTGGTGCCATCATTGAAGCACCATGACGAGCACGACGACCTTCGTGATGCCAGATTTCAAACCATGTGAAGTCGATCTTGTTCGCGAATGGAACAGGACTCTTCAATGGCTTGGCGAGCTTGTAAAGTTCACTTCCTGGAATAGTGAACTTCTCATTGACCAAGTTGACCAACCCATCGTACTGAACATAGAAGTTCTCTACCCATTGTGTCTGATGACAGGCAAGGCAAACATCTTTCATGTTGTCACGACGAACCTGCCAAGGCACATTCGCGCCYGGGAGYCCCATCTTGGCATCWGCAACTTCWGGRCGYACRGAKACYGCTGGACGGTTGTTCCAACTGATCCGCATRCCKACATCRTGGGTKACKKSTTGRTTTYTGGTCTSYGACATGTGRCATGTTGCACATGTTGGRGCRGCCCAGTAATCCTCGCCGACGATCCACTTTTCGTTATCCAAGTTCATYTCATCAATCTTCGAGAAGAAGTTGATGCCRTGCTYGGATTCTTCGTAGATYTCCTTCTGAGGATGGTCAGGACCAAGRTGRCACTTGCCACAGGTGTCWGGATGACGRGCCTGCGCMACGGAGAARTCATGGCGTGTATGACACGCATTRCATGAWCCYTCCGARCCRTCKGGATTCAAGCGACCGATWCCWGAGTTTGGATAGGTTGCTGGATCGAGCTTGCCGCCCGGAAGAACCTTGATCTCGGTGCCGTGACACTGCCAACAGCCATTGACTGCTGCGGCCGATACGCCACCAGGGAATGCACGGGTGATCATACCCTTGTTGCCTTCGACGACCTCAGCGAGAACATTGTCAAGCGAACCGAGAATCCGACCAGCCTTGGCATGGTGGGAACTGGCAAACTGTTCTACTTCCTTGCTGTGACATCGAGCACAGTCCTTTGGGGTCACCAGAATAGCGATTGTGAAGCCTTCATGATTGAAAGCATCGATATCATCTCTATCCGCTTGGTGACATTCGTAGCACCCAACATTGCCACGATAATGTTTACTTGAACCCCACTGTTGATACAGACCAGGGTTCAACTTCTTATGGCACTCCAAACAATCTTTGGTTTGGCGTGACATCTCTGCTGGAGCAAATATTTGTCCCATAGCCGACGAGGCTAAGGCACAGATCCCTGCGACCAACAATAGTTGTTTGCGTCTCATGACCATCTCCTTTATCACGGCGAAACACTCGCCGCGTCATTCAAAACTTGTTTCTTCTCTTCTCTTAACGCTGGTTCGGTGTGATACACCGTGTCGATTGTCAGTTCGCCATACAACACCGGGATCGTGACTCGGATCAAGATCGTGTAGATCAACGCCCCGAATGCCCAGATGCCTGTGCAAACCAACACCTCGTTGAGGGTTGGGACATATTCAACGATCTCGCCGATCGGCGAAGGGATAAACGCAGGGACAATCAGCCCCATGCCCTTTTCGATCCAGATGCCGACAATCATCGCCATACATGCGAGATTGAGCACCCATCGCCGTTTGCTGATYGGGGTCAACAACGCGATCAGCGCCAGCGAGTTGAGCCCGATTGCAGTCCAAATCCAAGGGACTAAGGCATGGTTGCCATGAAGCCCGAAGAACAAATACTTGGCTGATACAGAGTGCGATGTCCCGGTGTAGAACTCGGTAAAGACTTCGGAGATCAACAAGAACATGTTGACGCCCAACGCGACCGTGACGATCCCCTTGAGTGTCAAGATTGCTTTTTCCGAAACCGGATACCCTGTCACCACTCGGATGACCTGAAGCGTCAGGATAATCAGTGAAGGACCGGCAGCGAAGGCCGAAGCGAGGAACCGCGGCGCGATCACCGCACTGTTCCAGAATGGGCGTGCGCCTAAGCCTGAATACAGGAAGGCGGTCACCGTATGGATGCTCAATGCCCAAGCAATCGCAAGGAACACGAACGGGATATAGAACTTCTTGGTTGGTTTGCGTTTGTTGTACGCACACCAAATCAGATACCCACAGATGTGCATATTCAACAGCAGATATCCGTTGAGTGCGATCACATCCCAAGTCAAAATCGAGATCGGGAAGTTAAACCGAAGCAGCATGTGATGAAATCGATCCGGGCGACCAAGGTCGGCCGTGATGAACATCAAACACATGATGATGGCAACGACCGCGAGGAGCTCGCCGAAGATCACCAGGTTGTGCAGATCTTTGTTCTTGTACACATACACCGGGATCACGAGCATCACCGCAGCTGCCGCCACGCCGACAAGATAGGTGAAGTTGGCGATGTACAACCCCCACGAGACCTGATCGGTCAAGCCGGTCGTTCCCATGCCCTGCACGAACTGCTTGGCGTAGGCATTGAGCCCAAAGAGTGCGATCACCGAAAGGGCGAACATCCAGGAGTAGTATTTCCAGTTGCCGACAAAGCTCAGCCGAAAGCAACGCCAGAGGAATCGGGTATATTCTTGAGCGAGCGTTTTCATGCGTCACCTCCGCCCGGGCCGGTCGGAACTTTTTTATTGATCGGATCGCGTTCATCGAAGTAGTAGAAGAACCTTGGGAGCGTCCCCACTTCTTGCTTGAGCACGAAGACCCGCTTGGTTTCGAGAATCTTGCGAACATCGGAGTTTGGATCGAGCACATTGCCGAACTTGCGGGCGCCGGTTGGGCAAACCTCGAGACACGCCGGCATCTTGCCCTCGCGTGTGCGATGCAAACAGAAGTGACACTTYTCCATCACGCCCTYYTSRCGYGGACGGTTCGAGAGGTAGCTCATRTCCGGRTTGAYYTTGTCSYTGGGRATCGAAGGCKTRSTRAAGTTRAAYCGSCGAGCCCAGTACGGGCACGCYGCTTCRCARTACCGACACCCGATACACCAGTCGTAATCGATCACGGTGATGCCATCTGGTTCTTGCCAGGTTGCTTCGACCGGACAGACCTTGACACATGGCGGATTGGCACACTGGTGGCACTGGATCGGCATGTAGTAATGATCTTCCGAAGGCACGGTCGCGCGATCGTAGTGATGGTTGCCCTGCTCGATGTCATTGGTGCCTCTTGGCATCTCAAGGACACGGATGTACTGGATCTCGGGGCTTCGTGATTGGTTGTTCTCTTCCACACACGCATGGACACACTTTCGGCAACCAATACAGCGTGTGAGATTCAATGCGTATACAAACTCAACACCATCCATAGGCTTGATGTCACGAATATTCGGGCGAACATCGTACCGCTTCTCGACCTGCTTGGCGATGCCTTCGAGCGCCTTGGCCATGTCCTTGCCATCCATCTCTTTGTAGTGCTTCTGGATGAASTTGGCSACSGTAAAMTCATCGGTATCGGTGAGTTCTCGGAGCGGATTAAGCGACGCAGCGATCGCAGCAACCGCACCCGTGGCTGCGGTGCCCCGGCGAAGAAAGCTTCTTCGGGTCATGCCCGGGCGAGATGTATATTCACGAGTTCCGCAGCCGCACGAGCCTTCGGATTTCTGCTCGCCATTATTCATAATCGGTAGTTGCATTAGTTATCTCCTCCATGCTCAGCGTCATGGCTTGTTCCATGAGAAGTTGAATCTTCTTCGAGCAATCGCCAGCGTTGGAGTGGGTTGCGTTCATCGATGATCTCATGTTCCCGATGTTGATCACCCATGCGCAGGGTGTTTGGNCCCNGGCARYGGMGMCATCGGKSSATASGCKGGATGATGCGGRTCRTGRCATTSTGWACATKTGAGTTTGWTSGCTTCRCCSAGATCGGTGTTCCAATACCCGATGGTCTTGCCATGAGCACCGCTCTGCCAGTCGCGATAGATCGGTCCATGACATTCGGCACAGAGTTTCTCGACATGGTCGTAGCCGACAGTCTTGCCGCCGCGGAGTGTGAGCTTCTCGCGGTTGTCTTTATCATGGCAGTTGAGGCAGGAATCGTTATTGCCATGCTCAAGCACGATGTTGGTATGCTGTGTCAACGCGCGATCATCTGGGCGTTCGTTTTTAAACAAAGTATGACAATCGTTGCATCGCTGGTCATAAGTCCCCAGATTGACGATCGGCGGATCGGTGAGCGCGACACGGAATGCACCGGGAACGATTTGTTCCGCACGCACCATGGGCTTCTCGACAAGGGGAATATCAACGGACGAACCAGTCACCAATAAGGCTCCCGCAGTGATCAGAAATCCGATCCCCACAAAGAACCCAGCAACTGGCAGCTTCTCATTTTGTGTATTTGACTTGGACACCTTCGATTTTCCTCCTGCTTGGAGTACGAGATCCAGAATTACAGACAACTTGCTCCACAATAATATTTACCGCTCAGCAAGAATTCTCGTCCTTCAGGATAAAAAAGACCAATATATCCTTATTGAGACACTCTCTCAACAACCTGTTGGCAACAACTTACCTAGTGTTGACTGCTATGAACCTACAGATGCTTCATCCCAAGGCACGGAACCCCCTTTGGAACAAACGATTAGGGCATTTCATCGCATATTTANCACTCCCATTCCTTGCCCTATCGCCTGCCGTCATACTCATAAGTTGCGCAGATGAACCTCAGTCTCATGTTGTTATTTTCGCCGGTTCATCAATGACCAACGCCATGCTGGAGATCGAAACAGCATTCGAACTGGCCAATCCGTCTATCGACCTTGAACTCATTTTTGCCGGCTCGCAAACATTGGCGATGCAACTCAATGAAGGTGCCCATGCGGCCATCTTCATCTCGGCGAATCTCACGCAGATCCAAAGAATCCGCGGGTTCACCGAACCAACGGTGCTTGTCGAGAACCAACTTGTTGCGATCACAACGAACTCAGATTTGACAACCGTCGCCGAAGCAATCCACAACGCAACACAGATTCTTGTCGCCCATCAAGATGTGCCCGCGGGTCAATATACTTACGACGCCCTCGTACAACTCGGCGTCTGGGAAACAATCAAACCCAAGATTGTCTCCTACGAGCACTCAGTCCAAGCGGTACTGACCAAGATGGTCATGGGACAAGCGGACCTCGGGTTTGTCTACCGAACCGATGCTGCAAACGCCAATGATCGTGTTCACATAATCGATTTTTCATCGAACATCTCAACCACCACCCAGACCTGGGTTGCACTCCGTGCAGACATCGAGACCGACTCCCCCGCTGTTATCGCCTATGCGTTCATCAGTGAATCGATTGATGCCCAGCGAATCTATACAAGCCTTGGATTTACACCTATAAAGGATGCCCCGTGAATCGCTCCAGCGAACGAATCACCAACACGGTACTCTTTACGCTCGCCTTGATCGGGCTGATGTTTTTCATGATCCCGGTAGTATCACTCCTCGCACGCATGCCTTGGAGCCGAGTGCCCGAGGTGATCTCCAATCGGGAAATTTGGGATGCGATGCGCATCTCATTGATCGTCTCGACCAGTGCCGTCGCCCTCTCCTTCATCTTCGGCTTCCCCATCGCATGGATCATGACTCGGTATTCCTCACGATGGACACGCATCATCCGTGTGATTGTGTTGCTACCGATGGTCTTGCCTCCGATCGTTGGCGGCGTCGCGTTGCTCTCCGCATTCGGTGCCAACTCCCCCATCGGGCAACTGCTCGACATGATTGGGATTCGACTGCCGTTCACGATGGCAGGCGCGATCTTGGCTGCGACCTTTGTGAGCAGCCCATTCATGATTATCACGCTCGAATCAGGGATGCGGAGCCTCTCTAAGCCTTTGGAAGATGCAGGGCAAGCACTGGGCGCATCGCAATGGACAGTCATCCGCAAGATCATCCTCCCCGGTCTCCGCCCTGCAATCATCGGCGGCACCGCCCTGACCTGGGCACGGGCAATGGGCGAGTTTGGAGCGACCATTGCATTTGCGGGCAACCGACCTGGGCATACCCAGACGCTGCCTTTGGCGATCTATCAGGCATTGCAGAGCGACATGGATCGGGCATTGTTAATCTCGGCGGAGTTGATTCTGATCACCGCCTGCCTGATGATCTTTGTGCGAACGAGAAGCATGGGCGACGATTGATTTTCACAAGAGAGAGTTGGAGAATGAAATGAACAAAGATACGACAACCCCAAAGCTCACCCACATGAACGAACACGGGCACGCCTCGATGGTTGATGTCTCGGACAAACCCATCACCCAACGCGGCGCGGTTGCGGAAGGTCGCGTGCAGATCAGCCAAGAGCTCGCCGACCGGATCAACGCCAATGACATCGCCAAAGGCAACCTGATTGATGTCGCCCGGTTAGCCGGGATCATGGGCGCGAAAAAAACCGGTGAACTCATCCCGCTGTGCCACCCGCTCGGGCTTGATTCGGTGGCTGTCGAAATCGAACTCATAGGCACCACGATGCACATCCAAGCGAGTGCCAAATGCTGCGGGCGGACAGGCATCGAGATGGAAGCGTTGACCGCGGTAAGTATCGCTGCGTTGACGATTATCGACATGGGCAAAGCCGTCGATAAAACAATGGTCATCGAAGGCATCCGTCTCATCGAAAAATGGGGCGGGCGATCTGGACACTTCAAAGCAGGGGAATCCAAATGACTCCTTCAGCATTTCGATGTGCGGTGCTCACGGTTTCTGATCGTGCTTCAAAGGGTGAATACGAAGACAAATCCGGCCCCGCTTTGGCCACATTCATCAACGACTCACTGCACAGCCAAGTCGTCGAATCTGCTTGTATCCCTGATGAAGAAGACCAGATCGCCGAGCAGCTTCAACGCTGGGTCGACACCACCCCCACCATCGACCTCATCCTCACCACCGGAGGCACCGGGCTCTCGCCCCGAGACCACACGCCCGAAGCAGCGATGCGTGTGATTGACCGCCCGCACCCCGGGCTGCTCGAACTCGCCCGATCGAAAACCGCCGAGATCACCGAACTGGCGTACCTCTCGCGAGGCGTCGCCGGCGCAGCAAAGAACACGCTGATCATCACGCTCCCGGGATCACCCAAGGGTGCTATCGAACAAATCGAAGCGATCCAAACGGTACTGGTACACGCGCTCAAAACGCTCCAAGGCGATCGCACGCTGCACTAAAAAAACCCGTGCTAATCTTTAAGTTCTTCTGGACGATTGATGTTCCGAACCGAACTCGAATCTACTTGCACAAAGCAGATCAAATCCTGATCGAGCACCATGCCGAGTTTGAGTTTCTCTGCTTCGATTGATTGCTGAAAAAATGAAATACACTCAGCACGATACAACCCCACCGTCGGATGCCGGCGATCATCATGTGCGATGTACGCCAGTGCATCGGGTGTTTCGATCGACGCCTCAATGATCGCACGGATGSTCTCTTCATCAATCGAAAYYAGATCGCCCGCACACACAAAGATGTCGGTCTTCGCATCTTCAAGAGCAGCACATATCCCGCCCACCGGACCAAGCCCCGGATATGGGTCGTAAATTACCAAATCGGCAAGTTTAAAAACCTGCTTGTCGCACTGCCCGACGATGGCGACGCGATTGCCGAAGACTGCACGCAGAGCATTGATCGGCACACTGACCATTGGCGATCCATCGACCTGCTCGACAAGTTTGTCGCGTCCAAATCGAGATGATTGCCCGCCGACGAGCACAACGGGTTGGATGCGATCTAGAATAGACTGTTCGACTTTGGACATGGCTAATCATTGGCACGCGGAGTGTGCATGAGCGAAAAAGACCCAATCTCTCGGCGGGAAATGCTGCGATCAAAGCTCGGGCTCGGATTAGCACAGTCCATCGGGTACGCCATGGGTCAAACCCAAGGCGTCCGAAAGCACATCGAACGATCTATCCGCGAACCAGTCCCGCCATCGCCGCCACCACCAAAGCTCGCGGTGTATCATCGCCCGCCGGGTTCGATTGACGAGATTTCGTTCGCTGCCCAATGCACCAAATGCAACGCCTGCATCGACGCATGCCCGCCCAAAACTTTGGTGCCTTTGACCAATGCATTTGGCAAGGCCTTCGAGACCCCCGTGGTCGACCCAAACCTTGGCGGGTGCACTATGTGCGAAGATCGTCCGTGTGCGACCGCCTGTGCTCTTGAAGGCGCAGACATTATCGACGCGTTACTTCCTATGAAGATGGGGTACGCGATCGTGCATCGCAACACCTGCCGATCGCACATCGGCGAAGAATGCACGCTCTGTATTGATGTCTGCCCGATCGAAAACACCATCGCCCACGACTGGCGAAAGATCCCGACCATCGACCGGAGCACATGCACCGGGTGTGGGTTGTGTGTCAATAGTTGCCCGGTTGAACCCGCAGCGATCTCGATTATCCCGATGAAGGATCGCCCGCCGAAAACGACGAATCAAGAAACTGATCAGCCCAACCAAGACCAGAATGGCCAAGGCCCTTCGCCCGATTGACCCGGCGCGAGTTCGACGAATCCATCGGACATCGCTGACGAGGGGACATCGCCCGAGCCTTTGGATTTGATGAGCTCGACGCTGTCGTCAGATACCACTCTGGCGAGCCGACTCCACCACATCTTGATCGATTTCTCATCAGGATTCACCACACGCATCATGCGAGGCGTGGCGATCCGCCCTTGGATACCAGCACGAACCGCCAATGCGGGAATCATCAAACGATGTGCGGTCACCATGACCGATACTGGATTTCCGGGCAATCCGAAGACCGGCTTTCCATTGCACACCGCACCGAGCGCAGGCTTGCCGGGGCGTTGGGGGAGTTTGTGAAAGATTGTTTGGGCACCGATGGCGTTGATGATTTCGGGCACATGATCGTGATCGCCCATTGATACGCCGCCGGTGAAGACGAGGGCGTCGCAGGATTCAAGGAGTTCCGAGGCGGCGTCTTTAATCGCTTCGATCGAATCGCGTGCATGAACATGGGACTCGAACTTGATCCACCGATACTGGTCGCACAACGCGATCACCGATGACGCGTTCGAGTCTCGTAGCTGCCATTCGCTCGGCGATTCTTCTGGGGGCACAACCTCGTTTCCGGTCGTGATGATGCCAAGCCGCACCTGTTTGCGCATGGTTAGATTGGCGATTCCAAATCCGGTAAGCATTCCCATGATCGGCGCCGTAATCACACGACCATTGCATGGAACCGTTGTTCCCGTAGCCATGTTCTCGCCGACTCGTCGGATGTTCATTCCTGGTTTGAGCGATTGGATGAGTTGTTCGGAGAGCTCGATCGATTCTGTGTGCTCGATCACATCTTCGCGCTTGATGACCACATGAACTCCAGTTGGAACCGGCGCACCCGTGACGATCTGGAGTGCCTTACCAACGGGCATGTCCTGAGGCTGTTGCCCGATATGGATTTCGCCAGCGACTTCGATCACACCCGCTTTGCAATCGTCCAATCGCAACGCGTACCCATCCATCGCGCTGACATCACAACTCGGGCTTGGGCGATCGGCGATCGCATCCATCGCGAGCACACGCCCCATTGCCTTGTCCCAAGCGATTTGCTCGGTATCAACTGTTTTTATCTGTAAACAAAGCATTTCGAGCGCGGATGCGGGCGAATCGAAAGCGAACTCGGCTGGTGTTGAACTGCTGCAGCACGACATGGATTAATCCTGCTTCTGGGTCACATCGCGCACCCACCCGAGGTTGCGCATCATTGATGGGAACCCGATCGTTGGTGTGCCGAGCATGGCAACATGCTCGAGCTCGGCAGCGGTACATCCTGCTTTGAGCGCTTTTCGTGTGTGTGAATGGGCCGCACCTTCGAGCCCAGCCGCCATCGAAGTGGCAAGTTTGAGCATCGAAACGGTCTTCTCATCAAGCGGCCCGGCGACCTTGCATGCTTCGCCGAGCGCTTCGTATGACCCGACCAACTCGGGAAACTGTTCTTTCATATCGGTGTAGGGTTTGGGGATGCTCATTGTTGTTTCTTTCTACTTAGCCTCCGATTGCGGACATCGGGCGGTTTGGTTGTTGATAATCTTCGTCGTGGATCTTGTGCCCGGCTTGTTTGCGATGTGTGATCGCAACAAGTGCTTTGGCAATCATACGCTCATCGGCTCCACTACGGAGCAACGAACGCATGTCCCACTCAGTCGTCGAGAACAAGCACGGCATCACGCGCCCTTCGGCCGTGATCCGCAAACGAGAACACGCATTACAGAATGGACGCGTCACCGTTGCGATCACGCCGATCTTGCCTTCTGAGCCGTCGGCGAAGCGGTAGCTCGTCGCGGGGGTATGCGGGCGTGGGCGACCGATCGGGATCAACTCATGGCGATCATTGATCGCGTTGATCATGTCATCAGCGGTGACGACCTTGTCCATCTCCCACCTGCGTCCAGAATCCAGAGGCATGTACTCAATCAAACGCACATCGACGCCCATTGTCCGCGCCAGATCGGCTAACTCGGGGAGCTCATCGTCATTGAATCCACGAATCACGACCGCGTTGATCTTGACCGGGTTCAACCCGACCTCTTTGGCCCATTGCACGGTTTGCAATACGCGCGCGACGGTGGTGCTCGACCGGGTGATGTAAGCGAATCGATCCTCGCGGACTGAATCGAGCGAGACTGTAATCCGATCGAGCCCGGCATCTTTGAGTTCTTGGAGATCTGCCTTGGTCGAGAGTGACCCATTGGTGGTCAGGGCGATGTCTTCGAGATCGAGTTTTCGCAGATCACGGATGAGCGCCGAGAGCGTCGGATGAACCATCGGCTCGCCGCCGGTAAGACGGATGCGTTTGACACCCATCTTCGATGCAACACGCACTATTCGGACGATCTCTGAATCCGTCAGCAACTCGACCTTGCGCTTGAACCGGATATCAGGGTCCATGCAGTATCGGCATCGAAAGTTGCACCGGTCCGTCACACAGATCCGAAGGTCGCGGATCACGCGGCCATAGGTATCGACCAACTCATTGCCATTGCCTCTGATAAGGTCGTCATCAACCGTGCTCAAGATCGCAGGATCAAGCATGCGCACATGATGACCGACTGATTCTTTGGTATTGTTGAGCACAGTGAGTGATTTGGACATTGAAGGTTCCTCTACATACATTATTCAACATGAGCACACGAATTACAAGCCATCTCTTCTGTATCAAGTATCGTCAGGTGAAGATTTGAATCCGCCTCGCGTTTTTCGTCCGCTGGGAACGGACGAACACGCAGACCAAGCACGGTATTTGGACACACATCGATGCAATCGCCGCAGCGGATGCATGAAGGATGGGTGATCGAATCATGCCCGGGCAGCGTGTACTCGCTCATAATCTCGATGCCCATCGGGCAACGGATCTGGCACTGCTTGCAACGGATCTGCCCGGCGGTCTTTGGATTGATCCGCACACGCCAGATCGCTTTGCGACCGAGGATCGAATAGCACGCGCCCAATGGGCACAACGCCCGGCACCATACCCGAGGCAAGAACCATTCGAGCACCATGATTCCCCCCACCACCACAAGCCCGAACAGCGATCCCATCACGAGTGCGCGAACAAGCAAGTTGATTGGGGAGAGGGCCTGGAACAATGGAAGACCGGTGATGAGTGCGAAGCCGAGCAGGATGCCCAAGAGTGCAAACCGCGCCCAATGAGGCACCGCTTTGGTGACAGCAACGCGTTTTGTTTTGCGAAGCACCCGCTTGCGAAAGACTCGGCGGAGTGTTTGGTTCAGATCAAGCACCAACCCGAGTGGGCACACAAACCCGCAGAAGATTGGCCCGAGCAACATGGCAACGAGGAGCAAAATCCCAGCGCCGATAATCGCGGTCAATGTGATCGAACGCGATGCGACGAGCAGTTCGAGTGCTGCAAGCGGATCTGTCAGCGGGACTATGTTTAAAATCTTTGTGCCTGATGTTGTCCCCGCGAACCAAGGGAACCAATCGAACTGTGCAACGATCAACAGGGCGAGGAATGTCCCCGCGGTCAGCCGACGCCAGAGCACCCACTTGCGGARCCACGGGCGTGTGTGCATATTCTTTTGTTTTCTCATTCGGCGGGTCATGTTGATTTCCCTCCGATGCTCAGCTTCACGGTTTTCAAAGGCTCGATCCTGATCGCCACCTTCTCGGTCGGACAACCGTGTTCGCACAACCCGCACCCGGTACAAACATCGGCGTTGACCGTTGGGCGAAGCATCTCGTCATAGACAATCGCTTGGTCTGGGTACGGACACGCATGCCAACACGCCCGGCACATTGCGCCGTTGTATGCCCAGCAGAGCGACTCATCAATCACCGCTAATCCGATGCGAACATCAATCGGATCATCGACCGGAATCAACGCATCGGTCGGGCACGCATCGATGCACAAGAGTGAGTCGTACCCTTGGCAGAGCCAACACGGGTTGGATACAGGGGTAAATGTCGGGGTGCCAGCTTCGATGCCGGCGGTGAGGTCTAAAAGCCGAAGCGTGTCGTATGGACAYRCCTCGACGCATTGCCCGCATCGGATACAGGCGGCTAAAAAATCGTTTCCGATTTGTGCTCCTGGTGGACGCAATGCGGACGATCCATTTCCTGTGCGATCGCCCGCGTTGTATCCAAGCCCGATCACACAACCAGCAACGATGCCGCCGCCGGTTACGATCGCCTGACGACGCGTCAATCCTTGCTCTGGAGTGGGCACGGCTTGGGCTTTGTCGTCAGGCATCGGGGGTTCCATTTATAAAAGTCCTTACGGCACGAACTTATYAAAACACACTACTCATCATCACCAAAGTCGAACTGGTCCTCGTTCCAAGGCGAAGTCATGTGRCTTCGAATYTGGACATGRCAGGTTCTACACTTGGATTTAAGAGTAAGCCGAGGCAAGCCCTCATGCTTGATGATGGGTGAATCCATCGTGCCATCTTCATGACACATCAAACAGTTGTTGTTGCCCCATGCCCGGTCATGGTTGTCATTGTTTGGCATCATCGGCGGGAAAGCCCATGATGCAAACTCCGAATCCTCAACCTTCTCTGTGTAATCCGTGTTGCCAGGGATCAACACATGGCATGTTCGGCACTTGGACTGATAGGTGATATCAGGCAAACCCTTGTGACGGATCATCGGTGCGTCTTGCACGCCGGTCTCATGACAATCTAAACAGTTGTCAACCAACCATGCGTTTTGATGCCACTCACGATCAGGGATCGTCGGCGGGAATGCCGCGAGGGCGAACCCGGTCTCGGGATCGATCTCGATGTCCCATTCACCGACCACAACCGAAGGCGCCTCTTTTTCAGCACCGAAGGTAGGGTCATACTCAATCACCGCTGGGGCAGATTCGACAAACTCAGGCTCAAACGCGATCCAGCCTGCCACCGCAGCCACCGAACCAAGCGAGAGCGGGATAAATACATGTTGTATTTTCATACGCTGATTCATAACTCGCTCCTTTCGTTTAAATCTTCTCGAGTTTCACGGCACAGATTTTGAACTCTGGCTGCTTTGATCCCGGATCAAACGCGTCATTACAGACATAGTTGATCAAGGAATCCTTATCGTCCCAATGCCAAGGCACAAAGACCATCCCTGGGCGTGGCATATCGACCACACGGGCACGAATCTTGGCGACGCCTCGACGCGAGGTGATCTTGATCATGTCACCCGAACGCACGCCCATTTCGCGGGCATCCTTTGGATTGATCTCGACGAAACAATGTGGATACGCCCGACGCAGTTCCTCAGCCTTCATGGTCATGGTGCCGGTATGCCAGTGCTCAAGCACGCGGCCGGTCGAGAGCACGATTGGGTATTCTGCATCGGTTTCTTCAGCAGGGCCCAATGCCGGACGGAGCCAAACAACCGCACGCTGATCAGGAGCCGCATAGAACTTGGTCTCACCTTGTGCCAAGGTATGATCGGCGTACTTGCCGCTGTCCAAGTTTGGATCGTCGCCCTTGACGAACCGACGAGCGGTCCCCGGATGATCCTCGGTTGGACATGGCCAACGCAAGCCTCGCTCCTTGTGGAGCCGCTCACGGGTGATGCCCATGAAGTCATAAGGCGTGCCCTTGGAGGCCAAGCGAATTTCGTCCCACATATCGTCTGTGGTCTTGATCTTACCCTTGGTGTAGCCCTTCTTGACGACGCCCTTGTCTTCGAGGCGAATGGCGAAATCGACCATGATGTCGAAGTCTGAGCGAGCTTCGCCCGGTGCGTTCTTGACCTTTGGATGCAGCTGGTATCGGCGTTCGGACATGCCGAATACGCCGGTCTTTTCTGACCACATCGCAGCAGGAAGTACCAAATCTGCGATCTCGGTCGTACGCGTTGGGTACGAATCAAGCACGACAACGAACGGCTTATCCTTGCGAGGCTTGCCGATCGCATCACGCACTGGATGCAGGTTTGGCATCGACTGACCAGGGTTGGTGGTCAGCATGACGATGGCTTTGATCTTGTCTTCGCCGAGCGCACGGAACATCGCGATGGTGTGAAGACCGGGCTTGGATTTGATAATCCCAGGCTTGGAGCCCCAAAGTTTTTCCATCTCTTTACGATCCGAGGCCT
Organism: bacterium; assembly: GCA_002401225.1. Classification (GTDB taxonomy): domain Bacteria; phylum Planctomycetota; class Phycisphaerae; order Phycisphaerales; family UBA1924; genus UBA1924. The sequence continues at coordinate 26,876 of NVSM01000009.1, read as the reverse complement.
TCTTGACCGAACGACCATAAGGCAAGATGTGGCACAGTGTACCTGTATCACGCACGCCGCCACAGGCGTTGGGTTGACCGGTCATCGAGAACGGCGTAGCGCCTGGCTTACCAATATTGCCGGTGATCAGATGCAGGTTGTGCATCAGGTTGTTCGCCCATACGCCTCGAGTTCGTTGGTTCAAACCCATGGTCCAGATGGACATGGTTGGACCATTGACGAACAACTTAGCAGCTTGTTCGATCTTCTCAGCAGGAACACCCGAGATCATTTCAGCGCGTTCTGGCGTGAAGTCTTCGAGGAACTTGGTGTATCCATCAAGCCCGACCTTCACAGCCTTGCCATCTTTCATCACCTTGAACTGACAGTTCTTCTCGATGAATGCCTTGTCATGGTTTCCATCACGAATGATGCAATGGGCCATTGAATGAAGCACGCAAAGGTCAAATCCTGGGATTGGATCAAGGTGCAAACGAGCCGCCGAAACGACCGGGCTCTTGCGTGGATCAAGAACGATAATGTTCAACTGACGATTTGCTTGCTTAGCTGCGAGGATCTGATCGAAGATCACTGGGTGACACTCAGCGGTGTTCGAGCCGACCAAGAAGATCGTATTGGCATGCCAGATATCGTCATAGCACCCCATTGGTTCGTCTTTGCCGAAGGTGGTCACATACCCGCCCACAGCCGACGCCATGCACAAGCGTGGGTTGCCTTCGACATTGTTCGTGCCGATGCCACCCTTAAACAACCTATTGCAGAAGTAGCTTTCTTCGGTCATCGCTTGGCCTGAGCCATAGTAAGCGACGGAGTCTGGGCCGTGCTTCTTGATCGCTTTGGCAAACTTATCTGCCATCACATCCATGGCGACATCCCAGCTCACAGGCACGAACTTGCCATCCTTGCGGAGCATCGGAGTCTTGAGCCGATCCTTCGAGTGAACAATCTTGGGCAGGAACAACGCCTTGGCACAGACCAAGCCCTTGGTGGTTGGATGCTCTGGGTCACCACGGAGGGCAACGATTTGATCGCCCTTGTGCCCGATCATCACGCCACAGCCGGTGCCACAGAAACGACAAACAGACTTGGTCCATTCGACTTTGTTCTTTGCTGCGACTTCTTTGATTTCCTTTGATTCACCAGCGATAGCACCAGTGCCTCCGACCGCGACCGATGCCACACTTGCCATGGCTGATGCTTTGATGAAGTCTCTTCGAGAGTTTTCCATTTCTTGCTCCCTTTCATTTGGGTGCTGCGCCGGTGCATAATGCGTCGGCGTCATGCCTGCGGAACTAGTCCAGTTGTTCTTGTTCGTCTTCAGTATTGACATACACCGGCCAGACCCCCATCACACCGGTGGTCGACCGTATCGTTTTTGTAATTGTTGAATGCGCGTCATCGAGCGTGTCCGCTTCGATCAGAATCCCGACCTTGTCCGGGTCATCGAGATCAAAGGTACTCACGCCACCGAGCTGATCGAGCTCTTCTCGACATGCACTGGTGTATTCTGTATCAACACGAGCAAAGGCACCGACAATAGCCATGATGAATCTCCTTGTTCAAAGCGGAAATCAAACAGGACATTCTAGTCCGCATTCATTCCGTCCAACAGGAAACAAGAGGTCTTATTCGGATGTTTTGGTCTTTTATTCTGCGAGACAAGAAGTCTCTCTTGAGAAAAAACACGCGATATGGCGTTAACTACTGCGCCCGCTTCCAGATGGGAACATCGACCTTGAGCCGATCGATAAACTCATCCATCGCCTTCAAGCCTTCTTTGCGGTGCTTGGAATCAATCACCAGCCGAAATGAACACGCGAAGTTAGGAACAAATCCATACGAATGCTCGATATCCATCATCAGCAGCCCATGCTTTTCGACCAAATCGTTGCCAATGATCGCGAGTTGTTGCTCAGCCATCGGGCGATACGCCTCGTAATCGAGACCTTCGATCGTGGCACCATCTTCCATTGGGCGGACGATTCCATCGAACACAATCCGGGCACCCGAACCATGTGTCGTTGGCATATCAACCATCTCACTCAACGGCCCATCGGTCAATCGAACTTGCACACTCATCATCAGCCTCCCGATACCATTGTGATCAATGCGATCTCTGCATCGGGCTCAATCGAAGCATCGCCAGCAACAAAGCCCTGATTCACCGCGAGCCGACCGACCTGCAGGTGGGTTTCGAGCGATGGGTTCGCTTTGACAATCTGTGCCTTAAGCTCATCGCAGGTGTATGAACGAGAACATTGAACAACAACCCGATCCGCACCGATCAAGGCGCTGGCAGGGCCGAACAGGAGTATGGTGTATTGCAGCATCGTGCATAATGATTCGCACAATCATCAAGAAAAACCACCCAAACCGGATCAAAGCGACCCGATCCGTCCGATTGCCTCTTCGATCATCGCGTCATCGAGGTCTAAATGCGTCACAAATCGGATCGTGTCAACGCTCTCCGCATAGCACAAAATGCCTGCAGCCTCAAGCTTATCCTGCCACACAAACGCATCGCCGACGGCTTCAACTGCCTGCTCTGAAAGCTTAGCATAGACAAGATTGGTCTCAACCTTTGCTGGATCAAAGTCGAACATGGGCATCTCTGCAAGAGCCGACGCTGTCTTCGTTGCACGCGCATGATCCTCCCCGAGCCGATCGAGATGGTGATCGAGTGCGTACAGCCCCGCTGCTGCGAGTACCCCCGCTTGCCTCATTCCACCACCGAGCATCTTGCGCTTATGGCGAGCAATATCAATGGTTTCTTGATCGCCGATGAGCAATGACCCGACCGGGCACCCGAGCCCTTTGCTCAAGCACGCCGAGATGGTGTCGGTGTGAGCCGCGAGCGATTGAAGATCGACCCCGAGCGCACACGCTGCATTCCAAATCCGTGCGCCATCCGTATGCACACACAACCCGGCCTCCTTGGCAAATGTGCAGGTCTCCTTAAGCACATCCATAGGCCACACGACCCCGCCCCCACGGTTGTGTGTGTTCTCGATCGTAAACAACTTGGGCGTAGGAAAATGAACATCACTGGGACGGATGGCCTTGCCCAACGAAGCCGCGGTCATGATGCCAGGCTTAGGCGAATCTGCATCATCAACAAACTTGATGCTGCACCCCGCGACCGCTGCGTAGCCGCCGCCTTCATAATAGAAAATATGGCTCTCGCTATGCGTCAATATTTCATCGCCCGCCGATGTCTGCGCCAAAATCGCCAACAAGTTTGCCATCGTTCCTGATGGCACAAACAACGCTGCCTGTTTTCCAAACAACCCCGCTGTTCGCTCTTCGAGCGCGATCACCGTCGGGTCTGTGCGCATGACATCATCGCCAACCTCGGTATTCGCCATTGCTTTACGCATTGCAGGCGTCGGGCGGGTGACGGTATCCGATCGTAAATCGATAGGCTGATTCAAAGCATGCTCCTTGTCGCAAACACCAGTTTAACACTGGTAGTATACGCGAAAACACGCTCTAGTTGTAGCTGTTGTTTATGCTTTGACGATGCGGGCGTTCACACCCTCGATGCCATGCATTGCATTGCGGGTATCGACCACAAGCTTGGCATGCTTACCGATCATCGCCCAATCGATTCGCGTATGATCAGTCACGATGATCACACAATCGGCAGCTTCAAGCGTCTGCTGATCCAACGCCACCGAGTGCATATCAAACGAGTAGTTTCGCATTTTAGGAAACTTTTCGACATGCGGATCGTGATAGGTAATCTCTGCTCCACGCTCAGCAAGCAACTCGATAATCTCGGCAGCCGGAGTCTCGCGGGTGTCATCGACATTGGGCTTATAGGCCAAACCAACAACAAGCACCTTCGAACCCTTGACCGATTTGCAATCGTCATTGAGCGCCTCAGCAGCTTTCTCAACCACATACTCAGGCATCCCGCGGTTGATCTCGCCAGCGAGTTCGATAAATCGTGTCACGCAACCATGCTCGCGTGCTTTCCATGTCAGATAGAACGGATCGATCGGGATGCAGTGTCCGCCGAGCCCAGGGCCTGGATAGAACGGCATAAACCCGAACGGCTTTGTAGAAGCCGCGCGAATCACTTCCCAAACATCAATATCCATTGCATCGAATACCGTTTTGAGTTCGTTCACCAATGCGATATTGACCGCACGGAATACATTCTCCAAGATCTTCGCTGCTTCTGCGATCTCGGCAGAAGATACAGGCACGACTTCGCTCACGCCATGTGCATACAAATCGCACGCCAACTCAGTCGAGACCGGATCAGTCCCGCCGACGAGTTTGGGGATCGTGGTCGTCGTGTGTGATTTCCGGCCCGGATCTTCTCGCTCTGGCGAGAAAGCAACAAACAGGTTCTCACCAAGCACATACTCACCACGATTGTTTTCGCTCGCCGCTTTGAGCATCGCAGGCACAAAGTCGCCGGTGGTTGTCCCTGGGTAAGTCGTTGATTCGAGTACAACCAACTGTCCTGGACGAAGCTTGGCACCGATGGCCTTTGCGGTATCAATCACATAGCTCAGATCTGGCTCGAGATGCGTCCCGACAGGAGTTGGCACACAGACCAAAATCACATCTGGTTCGCCGAGCCGATCAAAGTCGATCGTTGCATCAAACTTGTCCGATGCACTGAGCCGCTCGGTCATATCAGAACCAAGATGCTTAAGATAGTTCACACCTTTTTCAAGGTTATCAATTTTAGTTTGATCAACATCAAAGCCAAGTACCCTCAACCCACCGGCATGCAATGCATCAGCAAGCGGAAGTCCGACATACCCGAGCCCGACAATCCCTACGGTTGCCGTTTTCGCTTGGATTTTGTTCTTGAGTTCTTGTGCGTGATCAGTCATAGTGTGTGTCATTTTGGGTTCCATAAGGAATAACTCGTTCGCGTCCGATATCCTATTCGACATCAGAGCGATTGGCATTGATACTGCCCAATAGATCGGTCGTATTCTTGTTCCTCGCCAGTGCTTGGCAGCGTTCTGTGTGAGCAACGAATGAAACTGCCCCCCCAGCCGTCAGATTCGATACCTGCTCAGGTTCCACTATCGATCCTGCTACCATTGCGAGAGACTCTCGCAAAGAAAGCCGTCGAAAACAAGACAGCCGCGAACGGGATTCCATCGACAATATATCTACGAAATAGCCGCTTTGGCTCTTGAACAAGCCGATGGAGCCACTCGATCCCGAGTTTCTGAATCCACACCGGCGCCCGCTGAACATCGCCGGTCGCAAAGCTCAAACTGATCCCGATCCCGACCCAGATCGCATTGGGAAGCACATCGCGCATCGTGCGAATAAGCACCTCCTGCTTTGGTGACCCAAGCGCGACATAGACAATGTCTGGCGATGCTTCTTGCAACATCTTCGAGATCATTTCCATTTTGGCTTCATCGTTTTCGAACCCAAACTCCGGACAATGCGTCCCCGCGATTTGARGACCAGGATACCGAACCATCAATGCATCGCCCGCTTCTTTGGCGACGCCTTCGGGATAGCCACCGAGCAAAAATATCGAAAGCCCGTCTTTGGCTGCCCGCTCGCACATCCCGAACATCATGCTCGAACCCGCGACGCGTTCGGGGAGTTGATTCCCACCTTGCATCCGCGAAGCCCAAACCAAAGGCATCCCGTCGGCGACCACAATATCAGACTCCGCAACCAACGCACGATACTCCGAATCCTTTCGGCATCTTCGCAAGTGATCGAGATTCACTGTCACGACAAACGAACCCGACCCGGCCTTCGATCGAGTTGCCAACAGATCGATGGTCTGCGCCTCACTCAAACAATCGATTGACACGCCGACGAGTTGCGTTCTGACGGGATCACTCTGCGCAGCGTCACTCATTGCGCATCTCTTTTCGACTCTGACTGGGCATCGAGTTTGGCGTTAAATCGTTCGAGTGTTCGTCCCTTGCCTCGAATCAACGATGACCATTCATAGCGATGGAGATGCTTTAAATATTCTCTTGTTCCATAGCGTTTGAGCCCACTTTTCCATGCACCGACATACCCAACGAAGATCCCAATCCCACCAAGAACAAACGGCCGCTCTGCCATGCGATAGACCGACACCGCCAGCACATAAAACACCGACGACCCCATATAATACTTCCCAAGCCCCCACCGCTTGCGCCCTTCCCAAAGCCCAATGTGCGAACTGCCCATCGGGCGATAGTGACTCAGCCGAAGCGATTCCTTATCGCGAGAAATTGCCTTCCACCCTTTCATCCGACAGGTATGTCCATCGATCCCATCCCAGCACACCTGAGGAACGAACCCGCCGATATCTTCGAAGCACGCTCGACGATAAAACTTCGCAGCACCAATCGCGTTCTCATCGCCCATGCGTTCGGGAACCCACTTATCACCTTGCACATTGATGTAGGTCTTGCCTGACATATTGCCCAAGAGCGGATCGGCCTCCATACATTCCATGATCTCTTCAAAGTAGCCTTCGAGAATCCCAAGGTCTGCATCGAGTTTGCAAATATAATCGAACTCGCTCAGCTCTATCGAATCGAGCCCATCGTTGAACGCTTGGATCACACCCGGACCAACAGCTCGCTCGCCGCGATCGGCACGCGCGATGATTTTAATAAAGGGATATTGTTCGCTTGCCGCCTTGAGAATCTCAGGCGTGCGATCGGTCGAACCATCATCAACGATCACCCAGCACGCGGGCAAAACTGTTTGCCCGACGATCGAATCGATCGTCACCTGAAGATAATCTTCCTCGTTTCGACAAGGCGTGATCAGCACATACTTTCGGCCAGAAACCTGTTCATTCATAGATGATTCGCTCATATCAGCCCCCTCGATGACAACGCATCCTTCATCCGATTTGCATTGAGCATCAGATCGAACTCATCCTCGATCCGTTTTCTCGCTGCTTCGCCCAGTTCATCGACCCGAATCCGATTGTTGGCCAACTCGATCAAAACCTTCTCCAATGCTTTCTGATCTCCAGGCGGAATCATCACGCCCGATATCCCATCTTCAACCAACTCGCGAATGGTTTCCAAATCTCCCGAGATCACGCACCGCCCGCGGGCCATCGCTTCCATCAACACCACCGGAATCCCATCGCGATCTCCGCCTTGCGCAACCCGGCATGGAAGGGCAAACACATCAGCCTGCGCCATCAACTCCATAACTTTATCGTTGTTTGTATCGCCTAGTAAAACCACTTCCGCAGTCGGAGGCAATGACTTCACCAACGCCTTGAGCTGAGCTTCATCGGGCCCGCCGCCCGCGATCGTGATCCGCATCTCAGGACCACCCGCCTTCGCAATTTCGCCGGCCGCCTTGATCAATACATCAAAGCCCTTCTTCTCTATCAATCGACCAACACTAAACACTTCGAGTTTATCACCCGATGGTGCAATGGTCGATTCATATACGCTCGTATCAACGCCACACCGTACAACCGGATACTCGGCGTCAGGGCGAGATACAATCGCCTGATAAAACGCGCGATGCCAATAGCTAATACAGTTCACAAACAATGCCCGCTCAAGCTTCTCCTTGAGTAGCGTTCGATTTGGAAAAATATCGTTCGCATGCCCTGTAAAACTAAACGATATCCCAAGCTGCATCGCACCATACATCGCGATCGTGGTCGGCACATGGGCCATATGCGCATGAATATGCACAATCTTCTGAGCACGCACACGCTTGGCCAACGCGAGCCCTGCGAGCCCTTGCCAAACAACCTTTGCCCGCTTACGCGACGGCACATCAGGCGAAAGCGCAGCATCTTGAACGCATCGCAACAATGTAGAAACGGTTCGAACCGGATGCGTACATGCTTCAGCCGCAGCGTCAACCATGACCAACATTGCACCCGACGAATACAGCTCTGTCGTCGATTTGGCCATCTTTTGAAGATCGCCCTTATCGAGCCCGTGCGTTGGCGCATGAACAGAAGCAGTCGCAATATCAAGCCCTAACGAACGCAATGCCAAAATCTCACGATAAACAAAGGTCTCTGATCGTGCAGGCAAAACCCCGGACATGTATAAAACCGTCTTTGTTTGCTCAGCCATCAGCCCCTCCTGCTTCTGCATCTGAAGCAGATTTGTATTCGATCAGCGTTGCTTGCTTCTTCATAATTTTACGATACCAATACAACAGCACACCGTTGGCCTGGGCAAACTTTGCGATCATGATAAACACCGCTAACAAACTCGCGTCGTGCTTGGAGCGTCCAACCTTGATCTGCCCGGATCGAATCCGCCCTGTTTGTGCGCACATCATCAGGAAGTACGCTGCAATCGAAAGCCCAAAGGTAAACCATGAGCAGGCCAGTGCGATTACTGGAAACACTAATCCCCACACAATCGCTGATCGCGTTTGCTTCACACAATGCCGTTCAGGCGGCGCACCGTGCATGTCGGCGCCCTGGGCGTACGCATGCCCGGCTCGCTTTGCCCGCTGCCAATACTGCCCAAACCGTGTCATCGACGCATCATGCAATGTCATTTCATGATCGAGCCGATGCACCGTATATCCCTTGCTCCGAATCCGAACGCAAAGTTCGGGCTCTTCGCCTGCGATCACCGACGAGTTGTAGCCGCCGACCTCATGGAATGCTTTGAGCAAGAACAGCGCATCGCCGCCGCACGATCTTGCTTGCCCGATTGGGGTATCCCATTCGAGATCACACATCAGATTATATTTCGAAGCCCCCGGATCGCGCTCGCGCCTACGCCCACACACAACCGCAGCCTGTTCGTGCGCACACATGAAGTCATACGCGATCTGAATCCATCCGTCTTGAAACTCACAATCCCCATCAAGCACATGCACACACTCGATCGTCTCCCACCGTTCGATCAGCCGAGCGATGCCCTCGTTGCGGGCGCGAGCAGCCGTAAACGGAATCGATGTATCAAGGTTGACAACCTCGACGCCAATCGATTCTGCGAATGCAACCGAGTCGTCCGTTGATCCCGAATCGACATACACCACGCGTTCGGTCTGCGCTTTGGCAGACTGCAAGCACCGCTTGAGCCGATCACCCTCGTTGCGTCCAATCGCAACAACCCCGACAACTTCTCGCAAATCATTTTCACTATTCATGGCCAGCCCCCGCTGATGTTACCCACTCGGGCGCATCCCCAGCACACACTTCCTGCTTAAATGACGCACAGTTAAGATCCATCCCCAAATAGCCTCCGAGTGTTTTTAGATCTGGATCAAGTTGTTCATGCAAATAGGCAAGCGATTCACCTGACAACACTGGGCGTTTATTCTTAGTCCAGAGTGAACGCAACTTGTAACGAACCGATTCGGGCATGAATGTTCGCCTAGCTTTTTTGATTGGCCCAAACTCAAACACCGCACGAAGCTTCGGGTTCATCCGTTGTCGATGCGAGGAAATATTCTGAACATCATCTTGCMSCCAKNGCANATSMYMRMGKYRCMCRRCWTGMTYMKCRNTCCSCKCAMSYTCKKGKWNGWRGAKNCRSMWTSCWSNGYTYRAWGWMCMSNTGRMWNAWRYCGCRKNCGWKSNCSWRACAACTCAACATAAGGCTTCAACTGCAACGCATACCGAGAATAATCAATCAGCATCGGATACTGACGAATCGCCTCATCAATGCTGCACTCTTTGTCGATCACATGCTGTGACCATTCATGGATGTACTGCGACACTATCCGATTGACCGGGTCACGCATGACATAAATCAACTTCGCATCGGGAACACAAGCATGCAAGCGTTTGGCACAATCCGAATAAGTCGGCAGCTTGGTGTAATGCGTAGAAGACTCACCTTTGAGATCCTCGCTTGGCATCGCATCAAATAACGACTCATACCACGACATGCCTTTGCCCCATTGATCCTCATCAGAGAAAAAGTTCGGTTCCTTCGGCTCAGACATCGAGAGCCCAGGCTGAAACGCTAGCTGATCATGAATCGTACTGGTCGCACATTTCATCGCACCAATAATAATAAAATCTGGGCGCATTCGCTTATCCATTGCCCCCACCAATCTGCACCTTATGCGTTGGTGATGACCAGATGTCTGCATACTCTCGCTTGACAACCCCCGGACGCCCTCGAACAGAACCGATCGCCCATCCCATGAGCCAGAGCAGGTTGGCTGCGACGAACCCGATGAGGCCGTAGTAGCTTCGCAGGTAATGCGAACGCGCTGCGTAGTAATACGCTGGTCGGCGCTTGCGTTGGCGCGTTTGTTCTTTCACAGGCGACGATCCGCCACGCAAATGCACGACATGCGCTTGAGGCTGATACCCAATAGTAAACCCGCCTTTGGTCGCCTCTCTGCACATCGCCATGTCTTCGAAATACATGAAATACTTCTCATCAAGCAGGCTAACCGAATCAAAGACCTCTCGCCGAATTGCAATGCACGCGAAACTCACCCAATCAAGCCCCGTAGTGAACTCATGAAGTTCTCTCCCTGAAACATGCTTCGGGAACAGCTTCCAGAACAATCCCACATTTGACGCGACAAGCAAATCTGTAATCGGCGTGCGATAGCGGAAGGTCGATGTCTGGTGCTGCCCATCCATCCACTTAAGTTGAGGCCCGAGCATCGAAACCTCTGGATGCTCATCGAGCGTTCGCATCATGATCTCGACCGCACCTTCTCGTACAACCGTATCCGAGTTGAGCAGCATATAAACCTTCGCATTCGATGCTTTGATACCGACATTGTTCCCGGCTGCAAAGCCAGCATTTATTGGCGATCGCACAATACGCGCCCAGCCGGACCAGCCATTGGTTTCAATCGCTGCCTCGATCAGATCTGCGGAATCATCACCAGAACAGTTATCGACAACGACAACCTCCTGAGTTGGCGATTGAATCTGCCCATCAAGCGATCGCAAACAATCCACAACCAACCCCGGCGTTTTGTAGTTGAGCACAACCACCGCCAGTTCGATCATTTCCGAGTTGTTCTGCGAGTCGTTGGGCATCTGCTCCATTCAGAGTATGTACATTATGATGCGAAGAAGTATGGACCAGTGAAATATGACACTGCACCAAGCGCGAGGTATCCAGAGAAGACAGCTAAATCAAATATCGGCAACCAAAGCCCCTTGGACTGTAATCGCCATGCTTCAAACGGATAGATAATCGCTTGGGCAACAATATCAGCAATAAGCATCCCGACCACCCCATTGATCGAGTACCCAACAARGATCGCCCCAACGCGTGCGAATGCGGTGACGCCTTTAATCAAAGCATGCCCGAACGCATCGCCCGTCGCAATCAACACCATTCCGAACGGCGTACGCTGAGCTGCGATGGCTGAACTCGTCGCGGAGATCACCAAAAACAACCCGGCTGCATGATACCGCTCATCATACATCACATGAATCAGATCTCGACCAAGCACAATCAATACCGCAAAGAATGGAAATGAGAGCAGAAATAGCTTTGTTCTCGCTTCACGAAGCTTGCCCGCAAGTTCCTCTGGCCGTTCTTGATAGATCTGGGCGAACGCGGGAAAGAGAACGACGCTCCCCATTCGCTTGATCAACTGGTCAACCACCATGCCCAGCATGACCGCGATCGAGATCAACCCAAGCACATCGATCGGCACAAGGTATCCTTGCACAAGCCGAAGCCCTTGTCCACCAAAGTAAGTCATAGCAGTGGCGACAAATACCCATTTCCCAAAGTGGAATATTTCGAGTGCTGCCGAGCGATCAAAGTGGAATCGGTTTGCGGATGATTTGAGTAATCGATGCCCAAGAGCCAATCGTGTGAGCGATGCGCAGATGCCGCCGATGACCAATGACCACACGGTCGGATACATCGACGCCCACAAAATCATCACATATACACCCACGATCTGTGAAAGAAAATCAATAATGGTAAGTTCGCGGAGTGCCATCTTCCGATTAGCGAGTGCCATCCCGATACTCTGAAAGCCTTGGATAACCGCGCCAAAACCAATCCAGATCAAGACAGGAAAAAGCATAGGCTCTTCATAGATTCTCGATGCCGGGTATGATAAAGCGACCATCACCGCGAAAAGAATAAACCCACGGATAATCTGCATTGTCCAAGCGGTCGCAAGAAAATCAGGATCATCGCCACGCTTGTTCTGAATAATCGAAGGCCCAACACCAATATCACTGAGCATGCTCAGCCCTTGCATGAACACCTGCGCCAACGCCATCAGCCCGAACGCTTCAGGGAACAACAGCCGAGTCAAGATCAGGTTTGATCCAAGCCGAATAACTTGCCCTGTCCCAAAGCCCACAATTGTCCAACTCGAACCACGCATCGCTTTGGCCCGAAGCCCATCGCCCTGCATCGATCGCCCAAGCCGACTGGCTTTGAGTTTAGATAACGCCCCACGCTCATCTGGAGCGCCATCATCGTTCGTCAAGTTTGTACCCGATTCACTCATCAAATCTGCCCATACAAAGATTCAAAATCACGAGCCATATTCATCAATGGTTCGCATGCTCGTCGTCCTTCTCCTATCGGCAAATCTGATCCAACCGGTTGACCATCATTCCCCCAATCTGCCGGGTTCTTTGCCTATGCCGGCCTCTCGCCCCTCCGATAATCACTTTGTTTGCCAAGAATACGGAGATCAATCTCGATCGAATCTTCTTGAACTTGCCACCCATTGCCACAATACGAAACCGAACCATGAATCTGTTCGCTCATCTCCCATCGATCCCCATCGAAATTCCATGAAAATTCGATGCCTCTCGGCCGTCCGAGCGTAGAAAACACCACCAATAGGCCGATACAGAACCTACGCTTAAGGCACAACTCACGAGCATCGACTCCGACCAATCCACAGAGGGTACACGATGAAAGTACATCAGCCAGAAATACTCAACGCCCCGCTCAGCGAGGCATTTGAGATCGCGACCGCACAAAAGAAGCCAATCTTTGTGCCGACAACACATTTCACAGATGATCGAGGCTGGTCGCTCATGAACCAACTCCAAGGCGTCATGGGTCCTCAAGGACAAGTCAACTTCTCGGTGCAATACCCCGGAGTCGTCAAAGCCTGGCATCGGCACATGCTCCAAACCGATTTCTGGATGGGACTCGTCGGGCATCTCAAGGTTGGGATCTATGACCAAGAAAATGATCAAGCATGGTCTTTGGTCATCGGCGAGAAACGCCCGGGCACATTGATCATCCCCCCACCACTCTGGCACGGCGCAGCCACCGTTGGCCCAACACAAGCCGGGCTGTTGTACTATGTCACCCACAGCTACAACCCACAAGCACCCGACGAAGAACGCATCTCACCAGATGCCTTCCCAGGTTTCCCGTGGGGAGTCGAACACAAATGACCAGCGAGTCAGCTATGAAATGCCAATCTATTGTTGATACGCGCGCCAAGCCCAAGCGGGTGCTGGTACTTGGATCGACTGGCATGGTCGGACGATCTTGGCTTGAGCTTCTTGCACAAGAACAAATCGAATGCGTAGGCGTTTCACGCCCTGCATTTGATCTGATGGAGCCAGACTCTATTGCTCACTGCCTCAAGAACACCAACTACGACCTTGTCGTCAACGCGGCAGCATGGACAGATGTCGACGGAGCAGAAACAGACGAACAAGGAGCAACCCGTGCGAACGCGCATGCGGTTGATGAAATCGCAAAGCTTTGCGATGAAACAAACGCAACGCTGATCACCTACTCGACAGACTATGTCTTCCCAGGCAACGCCAACAAGTCCTACACCGTTGGGCAGGCAACCGATCCAATCAACGCCTATGGGCGATCCAAAGCACTCGGCGAATCGATGATTGCCCAATCAAAGACATCACACATCATGATCCGCACAAGCTGGGTCTATGCGCCTTGGGGAACCAACTTTGTGCGCACAATCCGTAGCCTTGCACAAACCCGAGACGAGCTCAAAGTTGTCAACGATCAGCGAGGCAATCCAACAAGCGCACAGCATCTCGCTGCCTCTTCGCTCAAGCTGTATTTGGCAGGAGCCCAAGGCACCTGGCACTTGAGCGACGAGGATGAATGCACTTGGTTTGATCTCGCAACCGAGATCGTTCGATATACAGAACTCGGCTGCACCATCAACGCCTGCGGCTCAGATGAATACCCACGCCCCGCTGCTCGCCCGGCCTATTCCACACTCGACATCTCCGAATCTGCAAAGCTCATCGGCTCGCTTGGATCATGGAAGACCCACCTCCACCAAGTCCTTGATTCCATCGCAACGAGCGATTAAGAGCCATAGGCGATACACAAAACCGAATAGACACTAAAAAACGAGAGAGGACGAATCCTCTCCCGTTTTAGTGTTTATCTAACCAATGGCAGTCTTAGCGACGGCGGATTCGTGAGAAACCAGCGAGGCCACCGAGTGTCATCAAACCAGCGAATGCCGCGGTTGGAAGTGGCACGATGAAGAGCTGATCTTGTGAGTCAGCATTGAGCATCGCACGAAGACCTGCAACGCCTGCTGTTGGGTCCATTGCGATCTCTGCTTGCAATGCAAGCATTTCGGTACCAACTTGGCCGTTACCGGTCACAACTGAGTTGTCAAGAACAGCAACCCAGATCTGACCTTGGATTCCAGCCAACTGATGGTTGGTTGCTGAAGCAGCTGAAAGATCGCCATTGATCCAGCCGAGGCGGATCGCAGCAGCGATGATTGCGTGTACTTCTGCTTGGTCGGCAGCATCATATGCCGGGCCGCCAGCACCTGGTGATGGGTTTGGGCCGTCGCTGATGTTTGTCACATCGTAAACGCGAGCACCGTTGCGTACATTCTGGAGTTCAATACAGAAAGTGTTGAACGAGCCGCTTTCGAACTGACCAGCACCGCGTTCGCCACCATCAGCCATGCTGTTGGTGTATGCAAACTCAAGGTGACCAGCTGCGAAGTCTTGATCGATCAGCCCACCATTGTTGATGTGAACGGTGCCAGCACCGGTCAAACCAACATAGTTAGCTTCAAAATCAGCCATTGCAAATGTTGACGATGCAGCGAGTGCTGCGATTGTGATTACAGTAGTCTTTTTCATTTTGTTTCCCTCAGGTCTTTCAATGTGCCTCGCATCTCACCGCGAAGCATTTACCCTTACTGAACATATACGAACATTGATCGCGATACAGAAATGACCGTGACCAATCCCTCCGCACCAAGATGCTCAAACAAAACACCTTGAATCAGGTATAGAATAGCACAATAATCAAGGAATAGAAAAGGAAAATACGATATTGAGGCTCATTTTGAAGATTCTGGCATAATTTGCCTAGCAAATTACTAACGACACGCCAAATTCATCGAAAATCACTACAAATATCGCCCCTGCCTCAGGGCTGTAAACCTGAAAGCCATTGAGAATCACCCTCAGTTAGCAGTCGGTTCATCAGATCTTCACTCAAATCTCTCGATTTTGCGAGTTCGAGGACTCGCTGGAACGAGCTATTGGCCTGCTCGGCATGGTCTGCTCCAGAGCGATAATGCGTGATTGCAAGCCCTGTCCAACCTTCAAGATTCTCGGAGTCGATCTCGACAGATCGCCCGAATGAAACCAGTGCCTCATCAAGATTGTTGAGTGCGAGTTCGATCCAGCCTCGCGTTCCCCAATAGGCTGCGATACCTGTTGTTTGTTCGGTAGCCCATTCACTAAGCTGATAAGCTTCTGCGAGCATTTTCGAATCAGCACCTTGCCGTTCAATTACCGTTGCGAGGTTGTTTTGGATATTTGCAAGGAATGGGCTTGGAGGCAGGTCTCGATCAAGCACCTTGCGGAAGCGAACTTCCGCAGCTTGGAACTTGCCGCCCTTGATCGCGTACATCGCCCCTTGCACGAGATGACCGAGATCATTGGGATCGAGCATATTGGCTTGATCCAGCAACGCAATCGCTTTGTCGGTGTTGGTCGAGCGAACCGATGGATCCTCAACACATCGAGCCAACGCTCCGTGTGCGCGAGCAAGCAGACTCAGATGAGCAATATCCTCGGAGTCTGCCAAAGGCTCTGCCACGAGTAGATCGATCGCCGATTGAGCATACCGCTCAATCCACACATCGTGACGATCAATAAGCACAAGCCACGCCCCGGCGAGCATTGATCGCTCATCGTCTTGGATGTACTTGGCAACAGTATCTAACCACCTTGCCGCTTCTTGATGTGTATCGAGTGAAGACACCGCAAGGTTTATCCATGCTTGACAGATCAACGGGCCGCCCGAATCTGCATCTGCATCCAAAAGCAATTCGAGATCTTTGGCAACAACCTGAGGATCTACACCCTGCATGATTCTTGCATGTGAAAAGGAGTGAATCAGCCCGATCGCCTGAGGCTCAAGCGTCGAGTTCATCGCATCGAACATGTATGGCTCAAGCGTTTTGATTGCGCCAGAGTAGTTTTCGAGCTGGCTCATTGCTCGCCCAATAATGACATCAGGCTTCATCGGCGAGCCGTGAATATTGGCACGCCAGAGCCGAGCCATCGCCATCGCATCGAGAGGCTTTGAAGCACGCAAGAATGATGTCCCCGCGATCTCCATAACAACTGCGTCGCCAGGCATATGCCGAGCAGCACGCTGGGCATAGACCGCAACCTGCGCAGGATCCGTCCCCAGCCCGACCAGTTCAGTTAATGCAAATCGCTGAACAGGAGCAAACTCCACAAACTTGTCCAGCATTGTCACGAGTTGGGAAGCCAATACATCAACAGGCGTCGATTCTTTTTTCGCCGTCACATACGCATCAACACCTTCAACCGCTTCGACAAGGATTTTGTTCGATCCAATCCCTTCGAGTTCGAGAAGTTCAGTTGCCGATTCGAGTTCGCCTTTGGCGAGCACAGACAAAAACAGCAAATCTTGATCCTCTGGCGACTCAAGAAGCCCTTGTGCAACATAGCCCTGAGCCTCCTCAAATCGTTCTGCACGAATCAAGAACTGAATCAGCATTACCAAAGCATCCTCGTCGTTTGCATCGGACGATAAAACTTCTTTGAGTGTTGATTCATAGACCTCGCCAGACACAAACGCGCCGGCATATTTGGCATAGACCATTTTGGATTCTAATGGTGCCAGTCCATACTGCTCGCCGCTCTGTGCGATGGTGTTACCCAAAGGCGAACCATCATCTGCCCTGTTCCCAGTCTTGGTATACAGCGACGCGAGTTCTAAAAGCTGTTCGCCATTCATGATTGGCTGCGCTTTGAGATCGCGAAGCAGTGCTTGGATTTGCGAACGCTGACCGAGCGCCATATACACATTGACCAACGCCAACCCGGCATCGATTCGCTGATCGACGAGCCGAGCATTGCGATAGATACTTGCATAGATCGAGCGTGCGCTTTCGATCTCGTTGATGTTTTCAAGCCTAGATGCAACTTCGGGTAAGATCGCGTAATCGTTCGCGAATCGAGACTCAAACTCCAACAGATACTGCCTTGCTGAATCTTCATCATTATTCTCGAAGCTCAGATCGACTGCTTCGAGCAAATAGTTCTGGGCCGACCGCCCTTTGAGCTGTCGCGAGATTGAAACAAACTCTTCAATCGCCCCTTCCATATCGGGCACGAATGTATCTTTGGGCTCGATTGTTGGAGGCGGACGCAACGAGAGCAGCCGAGCGAGCATATTGCGGGCTTGGATATTGCGTTGCTCGATCGCCACCACAGATCGAACAATCTCAAGTGCCTTGTTACGGGTGGTCTTGGTTACCCCTTGACCGACAATCGCAGATGCCCGAGCAAGGCGAAGCCGAGACGGGAGTGTTTTTCCTGCGGTCGCGGTCTTCTCAACGATGTCATCGATCACACTATTAACTGTATCGAGATCTTGTCCGAACGATCTGGACTCTGCGATCTGAAAAAGCAACTCAATATCATCAGGATGTGATTCACGCAGAGTAATCCAAGCTTCACGCGCACGCTCGTCTCCAAAGCTATCGAGATAGCGTGCACGCACAAGATCCCAAGAGTACATGCGCTCTGCATCAGCTTGAGCAACTCCCCGGTCAATTATCGTCAGCCCGCTCTCGATGTCTTGGGTTTGTGCATACGCGTTGAGTGCGTATCGGAACGCGCTCTCAGGCGATGCGCTCGCGAGTTGCTCGGTGGCAATGCCAATCGATTCTGCGATCCCGAGTTCGTAGCGTTGATCAACCTCAAGAATTTCCAGCATCAACTGATCACCGGGAGAAGTCTCGATCGCATTGACCAATACCACCCGCGCCTGCTCGAGTTGATCAATCGACGCATACATCGTCGCGATCTGAGGCGAGAACAATGCAATTTGCTCACGCGTAAGTTCGCCCGAGTGAGCCGCAAAGGTCGCTAAAATACTCTGTGTCTTTGTATATTCCAGATCGTTGATGCGCGCCAGCGCAGCGTATGACTTGAGCCAGATCATCACAGAGACGGGGCTTTGAGGCGCCAACTTCACAAGCGCATCGACATACTCAATACCCTCTCCGAGCCGACCGGCATTGGTATACGCATTAATCACACGAACGAGCGGATTGATCCAACGGACATTGCCCACCCCGCGCGACAGCGTATCCGCAGTAAGCCATTGCTCTTTCGCCTGCTTTACCCGTCCTTGCGAAGCATGTAGATCCCCCATTGCCATATGAAATGAGGGTTCGCTTGGATAGTTCTCGATTGCGCTATTGATCATCGGGCGTGCATCGACCGCGTTGTCTGCTTCGAGCAAATCCAGCCCGTCGATCATCGACCGCCAAGCCTTTGCTCGAAAATCAGTATTGATCGAATCGAGTTCAGTAAGCAAAGCCGAAGCTGCCTCCGCATTGTCTTCGAGCCGACGAGCCAATATCTGATATCCAAATACATCCGGGATCGATTCATCATCAGCGTTCACTGTTCCGAGTTGATAGAGCCCCTCGAAATCATGAACCCAGAAAAGCCGACGAGCAGACCAGATCATGCTCTGTGCATCTTTGATGGTACGGGCCGAAGCGAGTCGGACCTGCAACGAGAGTTCAGGATGCTCGAACGCATTAAAGAGCCCATCGACAAAAGGAACGAGTTGAGGCGAAAGATATGTTGGCTCGCTCTTCCATTGCCCGGTCTGGACATCAAGCCCGAGCACCGAAGCAAGATCGTGCGTGTACGCCTCGAGCTGTGCCTTGTCATCGAACCCGCCTTGGGCTTGCATTTCGATCCAAAACCATACAAGTTGTGCATTGACATCTTGCGGATGCGTATCGAGTCGAGCAGTGATCATTGCCCGAGCATCATCCGCCCTGCCCTGCTCGGCCAACCATCCATTAAAGCTAAATAGATCTTGAAACTCGACTTCTTCATATTCAAGAGCAGCGAGGTAGAGTTGCTCGATGAGTTGCTCATCATCATCGAGTTGTTGACGAGCGAACCGCTCTTCGCGGAGTACTTCGATCGACTGATCATTGTGCTTTGTCCGTAACCCTTCCGCCAATGAGCGTGCTTCGAGATACATCTCGGCCGTATTAAAGAGAGGCAGTAGTTCTTTGGCTGCAACGACATCGTCTGGATAGGCCTTGAGATATTCACGGTAGTGATGGATCGCGACATTCACATGCCCGCCGTCGCTCACGAAATATTTCAGTCGCGCACGAGCGAATGGAAGATGATACTCTGGTTCTGGATTATCCGTACGAAGATATCTCCCGAGGTATTTCGTCGCATCGACATGATCACCCGCTTGAACAGCAGCCATCCCATCAACGCGCATCGATTCTATTGATCGCCCCCGCTGCCAAGGGCGCACCACAAAGTTGCCTACCAAAATCAGCAGGACAACCGCCGAGAGTGACCCAATCAAAATAATCCGCCGGAATGTTCTTGGTTTCAAAGCCATCATCGACCTTTCGAGGGTTCTTCTATCGTCTCGCAAGTGCAGCGAAAATTAATGAAACTGTTTTCCAAATGATATAGAGATCAAGCAAGAAAGTGGCCTTCTCTACATATTCAATATCATACCGGATCCACTCTTGAAAATCTGCACCATCAGAACGCGTTCGGCGGATCTGCCAAAGCCCCGTCACACCCGGGCGGACGCTCAGCCTTGCCTCGCGCCAACCTGGACAATACTGATTCTCGGAAAACGGACTTGGACGCGGCCCAACGACAGACATATGCCCAGCGAGCACATTAAAGAACTGCGGCAACTCATCGAGTTGGAGCTTTCGCAGCACGCTTCCGACCTTGGTAATTCGTGGATCTTTCTCCATGAAAAACTGCGGGCCGTCCGCCTTATTTTGCGATTGGAGCTCCGCCTTCATCGCTTCAGCGTTTCGATACATTGTCCGAAACTTGTAACACTTAAACTCTTTGGCATGGATCGATTCTCGCTCATGGCCAAAGAAGATCGGCGATCGGTCTTCGATCCAAATCGCGAGAATAATAAACGGATAGAGCGGCAGCGTGATCGCCAAAGCGAAGAGCGAGAACACGATATCAAACAGCCGTTTGAGTACGCTCGATGTATAGGTTGCAGCGACATCAATCCGACGCTCAGGACGAGCCTGAACAGTCTCGATGTCTTTCCAGTCTACCTCATCGGGCACCGGACGCATTTGTGGATCATCCCAAAGCACCGCAGGCCCAACCCCCGACTTCCCATCAGGAATCGATCGCCCTGCACCGATCCAGATCGGGCCAGTGAGCGCATCGGGAGCTGTTGATTTTGCATTGATATCGCCCCAGCTCTCTTTACCGATGCGTTCGATGCGTGAGATTGTGGATAATGGATGCTTCCAGGCTTGTGCAAGATCTCGTACAAAGCGTGCGCATTCGAGATCTGAATCCGAGTTGTACACATGCCCCTTGACCCGAACTGCACCGATGAGATCGGCGGGTACGATTCTGCGAAGCTTGGCCCAAGGCGATTCTTCATCAACCATCGAAGCCCAGTCGAGCGCAAGATCTGGATTCGAGGTCAACCCAACCCGCGCCTGGTGCTGCCCTTTCCCTGCTTCATACACACGACGAAAACGAAGGAAATGCCCGTCAGGGCGTGCATCAACAATCTCACGATAATCTCGCTCTGATCGACTCGCCAATCGGATCATCAAAATCTCAGGGTCCATCCAGCACATCAGTTCAAGTGCTTTGGGCAATGGCATCATCACAAGGTGCGCATGCTTGACAAGCAGATATAACTCGGCATGCTTATCGATCGTAATGCCCGGCGAGTTATTCGAGACAACCTGCACCCCTCGCGATTTCCAGTATCGCGCATGCAACTGCACCGGAGTAAGCCCCCAGAGCGTATGAACAGAATCATCAACAACTTGTGCGCTCATGACCCTACGCTCTCTTTATCAGAACTCTTTTTCTGCTTTGCTCTATTCAATGCACCAGCTACCGGGCCGCCCCAAAGCTGCTGCTTGTTTTTGATATCTTCTTGCTGACGCGACATCTGGCGTGAGAAGTGAACAGACATACTGCTTGATGATTGGCGGAGTTCTTGGATCAACGCACGATTGAATATCGTTGCGACAATCTCGCCATCAACCCCATGAATCTGATCAATCGCCTTCTTAATCAAAGGCTTAAACTGACCACGCCCAACAACCAAGATCACACCATCAGACTGTGGAGCCACAAACGATGCTTCGACACTTCCCAAGATTGGTCCTGAATCGATTAAGATGGTGTCGTATTCACCACGGAGATAGTCGAGGAACCCGCCGACGAGTCGCGGCGAGAGTCGGCTGATTCGTTCTTCGTCGCCGAACCCCGCAGGAAGAATACTCAAATTATCAAAGTCTGTATCACAAACCAATGAGTCAACCGCGTCTGGATCACTCAACGCCTCGGCTAGACTCGGCGCATCAGGGTATCCAAAGTGAATGCTCAACCCTCGCCCGATGAAGTCCATATCGATAAGAAGGGTCCGCTCACCACTCTCAGCAAATGACAACCCAAGCGCGATGATCAAGCTCGTCTTTCCATCTTGCGATGCCGGACTCGTGATGCTATAAACCTGCGTCTCATTGATATTGCTCTTGATTTGAAGCTGCGAGCGGAGCTGATGCACCGCAAAGGCAGACGCGGCTGCAACCTCGTGATCGGTGAGCGAATCCCCAAGATCAGGAAGCAAACCAATGATCCCCGCACCTGAGCTCGTCAGAATATCATCATCTGAATACTGTACGCGATGGCTCATGAATCCCAACGCAAGCACCGCCATCACAGGCAACGAACTCGCACCAACAAACCCAACAACCGCCATTTTCTTGCGAGGGTCAGAGGTTGGCTCGCGCGAAGGCTTTGGCAAACTCGGAAGACTGATCTTGCCCATATCTTGGATCTGTGATTCTGTATTGATCTGATCTAATCGAGCATTCACCACCGAGATCGAATCTTGARTATTTGTACGGTCATCGTTGAGTGTTCGAAGCTGCACATTCGCGCCGTGGAGATCATCAGATTGATCTTTGGCGTCTTGAACTTGTGCGTTGAGCCGAGTGATTTTGTACTCAAGAACACCGGCCGACGCGCCTGGTCCACCATCGATGCCTGGGATAGATGTAGAGACATCACCCGAGCGAAGCTCGAGCAGGCGAAGATCGATCTTGCGTTGCGTGCTGCCGATCATCGCGGTCACCCGCTGGACATCACGATGCCCCATGCGAAGCCCGTCAGACTCCATCATTTCATCTCGCAAATCTTCAAGCTCGTTCCCACGAGCAACCATCGCTGCCAAGGTCGGGTCCAACTCCGCAGCTTCTTCGATACTGAGCCCTTCAGGGTTATTCTCATCGTTCCCCTGGAACTGAGAATAGAGATCCCGTTGATCCACCAACTCATTGCGCTGGGCTTCAAGCAACCGGATCGTATACAGTGCATTGTCAATCAAAGGCCCAAGATTATCGGTGCGGTACTTCTCTGCAAGGGTCGTGATCTTATTGTTAATCACATTCCGCTCGCTTATCAGATCCTCTTTGCGCCTATTGAGCGCGCCGAGAATTTCAGGATTCTTGATGCTTCCCTCATCACGATATTCTTCGATGTACGACTTCATCACTGCGCTTACAACTGTTGCCGAAACCAGTGCGTTTGCATCGCTGAACGATACTTTGATAATTTCTTGTGCCTGTCGAGATGGACGAACCTGCAAACGCTTTTGTACATCAAACGCTGATTGGATATTGGTAAGCCCATCGATCTTGCGCCATTCGTCGCTCTCGATGGCCCGCTGGATGACGCGCCCGTTTTTAATGAGTTCTGCCTGCGAACTCACAAAGCTGGAGAACATCTTGGGCGCAACACTCTGCTCGCTCTCAAAGAGAACCTTGGGCAGCGTCGGCTTGATCCGAATAAGCCCCACGCTCTCAAACTGAGGCTGACGCGACATATAGCCAAGCGATCCCCCAGCAATCCCAAAGACCAACGCCAAAACAATGGTCAATATATATCGACCACGCAACAGCCGATGAATAATCATCAACACATTGTCGTGATGCCCTTGTCCCGAATCCCAATCCATCTGGTTCGCATTCATGATGTGCCCCCCTCGCCGTGACTTTGTTCTAGCTGTGCATCAAGCACCGCGTCGATCGCAGGGCGTGCGATCTTCAACATTTCTTCCACAATCCAAGCATAGTCTTGCTGATCAATATCCCCACTGATCATGACCTGAAGCTGGGCTGCCCCATATTTTCGATACTCATAGTTCGCACTCAACTTCCGTACATCACGCATCGAAGTAGAAAGCATCCCCGTCGGGAGTGCGAACAGGTTGTAAATCGTAATCTCTCGCTCAACACGCCCAGCCACACGATGGAAGCTATAGACGCGGATCGATTCGTTCTCGATTGTTTCGTTTCTTGCCGGCTTCTCAGGATACTGTGTCCAGCCATTGCCCGGATAACACACCGGCGGATAATGCCCACCCATATCGCGTGCATCTCGACATTGAACAATCATCAGCGTCGCAAAGACGCCTCTCTCTTCGTTAAAATATTGGCGAGCAACAAGCGCATTGGGATGGAGCAAACTCGTTGCTGCATTGGGCAGATCAACCTGCTGACCAACCCAATCGCCAAAGTCGATCGGAATGGAGTTGATCTCCAAAGCAACCCGCTCGTGATACTGATCGATCTCGATCGCATTCTGCGGGTTTGCACGCAAAGCACCAATCACAATCAGCGTGATCAATGAGCATGGAATGGCGAGTCGTGAGATCAAATCAATACTTCCTTCAAATGGTTCATCAAGAGGACTGGGTCGCCAGTGTAAATCGATAAGTCGGTATCATCGCCCAACGCAACGCTCGCGTCGCGCCCATGAGCATCATGAACGCAAGGGGGAGCATGAGCCAACCTGCAATATCATGAAAATTATCCGCAACACTCTGCGGAGCGTTGCCATATAAAATAACGGTCGGTGCCAAACGCAATACATTGCAGATAATCGCCGCGATTGGGCTCAATACAAGGACCATGATCCTGACCGAGTTCCGCAAAGGCACCGAGAACGCAAACGCATACGAAACAAGCACCAACGCAAAGACCATCCGCATCCCATTACAGGCTTCCGCAACGGCAACTGGCATATCGTTAATATTCACCAGGTTGCCAGAGCGTTCGACATAAAATCCGAGCGTTTCAAGCACCAAAGTAGTCACCCGAGCCGTCGCGTTCTGCAACGGCCCAGCAATCGCAAGTCGAATGTTTCCAGGAATCGGAACGAGCAGCACAAGGATCATGATCGCTGGGAAGAAGTTGACGATCACTTGCGTGCCCACCACCGCGGTCACCGCACCAACGAGCATTACCACAGCCCCGCCATGCCAACCCGCTTGGAATGTATTCTCGTTATACCCCATGCTCAAATACGAAAGCATAAACCCAGCGATGATCAGCAAGAACCCGATCCAACTCGCCCGAGGGCGACACCGCCGAAACCGGACGCGCCGAATCCAGATGAGCCAGATAGCGATCGGGAAGACCAAGAAAATATGGCTCGATTCCTCGTCCTTGATCGCAATCGTCGCGATATCAAGCCATTGGGTCAACGATGCAAAAAGAGCCCCGATCACCATCGCAGTGACCAGCACAACATGCTTATAACCCCAGCCATATCGGAGCGCAAACTTACTCATCGCACACGCTCCTTTTTCGCAACGCCCGTCAGCACCTTGTCACACACCCGTGCCCCCGGCGCAACCACAGCTCCAGGACATATCACAGATCGAACAAGCACCGCACCTTTGCCAACAGTTGAACCCGCCAACACGATTGAGTTATGCAGCAGTGCCCCGTCAGCTACCTTGGCGTCTGGTTCAATGATCGAAAATGCACTTTCCCAGTCTTCACGATATGGATCTTCATCAATCGTCGAGCCAGAACCAAAGCCGGCTGCGGCAGATCGAATCGCACTAAGGTATTCCATCAACGAGCGAGTCGGATGGGTATACGCGCGAGATCGCTCAACAACACACACCTTGTGCTGCTGCTTCCACTCTTCGAGTGATTGTTCTTTGAGATCGACATACCCGATCGACTTAACCGACTTGAGCACCCCGCAGCGAATCAGCCACACACCAACCGGAGCCCCCTCGGCCGATGACACAAAAGCGACATCCGCTTCCTTCTTGGCCATCGCATGAACAAGATCATCCAAAGGCTCAAGATAAATCTGTGCCCCCGATGAAACAATAATATATTCATCATCGCCCATGTTTTTGGTCGCATCAGAAAGCACACCCGCAACCCCACGAATCGGTGAAGCATCCTGCTGAACAACATACTTCACGCCTTCGACCGCTGCGTACTCTTTGGGAGGCAAACTCTCAGTATCGACCAGAACACGCATCTCGAAATCTTTGAGATTGAACCGACGCGCACATGCTTTCGCATTCGCAAGGTGATGCGTAGTAATCGTCCCCGATACCAAAGGCAAATCCAGAATGCTGCGATCAATCTTCCGCGACAACGAAGTCGTACGAACAGAACCATACAGCACAATCATCGAACGGATCGATTGCAGAATTTCAGCGGATCGAGATGGTGATTTAGTAGTTGCCATAGCGATATGTACCATCAAACTCCTGTGATTCACTCACAAAACGACAAACTGCGATCAGCACCTGGCATGACCGCCCACCCATATAACCAGGTGAATCTACCTGTTCTATCGGCCGATCCGTCTCGCCGCTTTCAGGGGGCTTTGAGATCAGTCTAGGGTTCAAACAATTCATGGTTCGCGCAAAGAATGCGCACACCAACCGCGCGAATCACAACCACCCTCATACGGTCCCAATAACAGACCGGATCGCGCCGTGTTTCAGTTTTACAAACAATGTGAAAAAGAGGCCTCACCAATTAAAAAACACGGCTTCAAAGCCGTGTTAATCGAGATTCACTTGCTACCAACCAGATCGCTCATCTATCGAATCCGAACCGTCCATGTCCGTTGTTCACGAATCGGATCACCAGGGTTCTCAGGATTTGAGAGCATCACAAGGTCGACCGTCGTACCGGATTCAAAATCAAGCCGAATCGTGCTGCTCGCGGTATTGCTTGTACCAAGCGGATTTGAGTCCCCTCGTCCAGGACGCCCCTCTTGCATAATCGCCGAACCCTCACCGAGCCGGGTGCCCGCAACAATACCAAAGGATTGATTCGCCTGAACAAGCTGAACACCTGTAAAATAGACCGTCTGCCCAACGATTGATGCGCTGATTCCTGCGTCGAGGAACTCTACTTTTTGGCCACCAACGGCACCAAAGTCTGTATAACTCGCTTGACCAACCGTAGGCACACTTCGTTGAGCGTGCGGAGCCCGCACTTCTGCTGATGAAGATGCCTTTACACTATTGGATCCGCCCGAGTGTCCGCCGCCGGTGCGTAGGCTGCTACTCCCGCCGCCCGAACTACTCGCTGACGCCGATGCTCCCCCACCACCACTG
>NVSM01000008.1 GCA_002401225.1 bacterium | reverse complement strand
GCGGACACCTGCCGATGGACCTATTCGATCCCCTCGCAGCTCGGACGCGTGCATATTCGCAAGACCCTGACCATCGCCGATCGCATCGGCGGGTGCCGGGTGGAGTACGAGATTGAAYCCGGGCTTGATTCGGATCTCCCGATCACGCTTGAAATCCGCCCGCTGGTCTCGATGCGCGACTTCCATGCCTTGAACACCCCCGGCTCGTTAGAAAGCGATCAGTTCCAACTCGAATCAATCGTCGAACCCGTAGTCGCAGGCGTCGCGATCAACCGCGAAGGGTTCGGCCCAACCCTCTCGATCCGAGGCGTGCAGATCGATTGGCAGCAAACACCCAGCATCTGGCGCGGGATCACCTATCAGCACGAAACCCTCCGCCATCAAGACGACGCTGAGGACCTGTTCTGTCCGGGTGTGTTCACAGCGACCATTGTTCGCAACGAATCTCGATCCCTGAGCATCGAAGCAACGATCAACGCCGAGCCAACCACCGATTGGCAGGCGTGTTCGCTTAGCAAGCGAACGCGGGTTCAGTCAGCCGTCGATTTCGCACTCGATCTTGCAGGGAATCCATCAGATCAAATCCTCCGCGATGCCATCGCCAAACTCGCGCAAGCTGCGGACGATTTCATCGTCAAGCGTGTCGGCAAGCATGATTCGGTCTCGGTATTGGCAGGCTACCCGTGGTTCTCGGATTGGGGACGCGACACGATGATCGCGCTGCCTGGATTATTCCTCACCACCGGCCGATTCGACGAAGCCCACCAAACGCTCACCACCTTCGCTAACGCGATCGAGCACGGATTGATCCCCAATCGCTTCGATGATGCCGGCGGGGCATCGCATTACAACACGGTTGATGCGTCGTTGTGGTTTATACATGCCTGCGGCGAGTGGACGCGTGCAACAGGCAAGCCTTTGGATTCAACGCTGCTCAACGCGTGCAATGCGATCATCGATGCGTACATCGTGGGCACGATCAACAAGATCGGGCTCGACGAAACCGACGGCTTGATCACCGCTGGCGATGCCAATACGCAGTTGACCTGGATGGATGCGTTACGCAATGGCGTCGCGTTCACGCCTCGCCATGGCAAAGCGATCGAGATCAACGCGCTCTGGATCAACGCTCTTGAAACACGGATGGGGTTCGACAATACTCGAACCAACCTTGAGGACCTCGCCGACCAAGCCCGCCAATCGCTTATTAAGCGYATGGCCCAGGGTCCCAACGGCGGCTTAGTCGATTGCCTCACCCTTGAATCTGGCGTGCGCATGGCACGATGGATCAGTTCGCCAGAACTTCGCCCGAATCAGATTTTTGCACTCGCGCTGCCCAAGGTGAATCTGCCCGATTCGATCGCCAAGAGTGCGCTCGAAGCGGTGAGCGTTGGGCTCTTTACGCCAACGGGGTTGCGAACGCTTGATCCTAGAAATACTGAATATTGCCCACATTATCAAGGTTCGATGACCGACCGGGATCGTGCCTATCACAATGGCACCGCGTGGCCTTGGCTGCTGGGTTCGTTCTGCGAAGCGATGCTTCGGCTCAATGATTTTGACGATATTTCACGCAAACAAGCCCAAGCAATCATGCTCGGGCTGGTCGAGAAAATGGACTCGGATGCAGTGGGGCAGTTGTTCGAAATTTACGATGCAGAACCAACCGAAGGGAATCACAAGCCACAAGGCTGCATGGCCCAGGCATGGTCGATATCCGAAGCGTTGCGTGTGTTGGTGCTGAGTTGTCGATCTTAAAAATGCGCTAGGCTTGTTTATCCGGCGATGCACTCATTAGCTTTGCTCCGTCATCGGGGGACATCGATCCTTCAGCGATATACGCTGCGATCTCTCGCCGAGATTTTTCGCGTTCAGCATTGATCGAAATGCGTTTGATCGCAGAAAACACGATCGCAACCACGCCGACAATGGCCCCGCCTCCAAAGATCAATGCGGGGATCAGCGTGTCTTCATTTGAGGCGATGGATTGAATAATATCTTGTTGCATGGGCTTAGCTCCTCAATGGTGTCGATGGGTCGGTCGGTTAGCCGCGGCYGCAGCCGCCACTATTTTGAGTGGATGACGCGAGGAGTCTTTCTCCTTGCTCTGGGGTCATCGAACCTTCGGCGATATACGCCGCGATTTCTCGGAGCGATTTTTGGCGCTCATTGGTGACCGTCATTCGTTGGATGGCCCCAAAGATGATGGCGATGATCGCCACAACGAATCCGCCGCAGATGGCAACGAGTGGGATCAAAAGTCCTACATTCTCTGAGAGTGCTTGAGAGATTTCATTCATTGTTCAGTTCCTGTGCCTGGTTCAGTGTCGGGAGTTGGTTTAGCCACAGCCG
Source organism: bacterium (assembly GCA_002401225.1). Lineage (GTDB taxonomy): Bacteria > Planctomycetota > Phycisphaerae > Phycisphaerales > UBA1924 > UBA1924. Next base: position 71,889 of record NVSM01000008.1, on the reverse strand, counting down.
CCACAGCCATCGTTTTGTTTGGTTGATGCGAGGAGTTTTTCGCCTTGTTCTGGGGTCATTGATCCTTCAGCGATGTAGGCTGCGATTTCGCGCCGTGTGCGTTCGCTCGCGAGCCGCCCGACCATGCCTGTGAGTGCTTTGACGATCGAAACAATGGTGATGGCACCAGCGATCACAAATACAAAGAGGATTTCCTCTTTGTTGATGATCTGTTGGATGATTTCTTCCATGTTGTGTTTCTCCTAATCGCTGGTGTGATCTATTCTTTGGGAATCAGCCTGTGCGCGTTTCACAGCAGCGATCTCTTTTCTTGAGTATATCAAACTGGGTGAACGATCAACAGGGGAATCCATGCTATTAGGCTTTAATCGCCTGTTTTGACGGCGAGTCTTTCCATCCAGTCCCGCATTCGGGGCATCGGGGCGCATCGAGCATCCCAGCCATGTCATAGCCACACACGCCACAATGCCCGGAGTACCAGGTCTTTCGGCGCTTGCTCAGGATGGGTAAGAACACCGCAGGCCCGAGCGCGAACACCCCGATAAACCCGCAGATGGTCAGCGCCCAATAGGTTCCCGCCCAGCAATAACAACTTGTCTTTCGTCGAAGCATGACATCAAGCGGGATCAGCAAGGCCACTTCGATGATGGTGCCAATGAAGAGTTTCTTTGATAGCCGAGCAAGCACATCTTCTTTGCGCCCGGGCTTGGAGAACTTGATCAAGAATGGAGTCGCGACAAGCCAGCCGAAACCGATGATGATCGCGATCGCGGTGTATGACTGGCCAGGAAGATCGTTGATGAACTCAGATTCGAGATTGATTTCGTATACTTCGTCGAGAAAGCCACCGATCCCCGCGATGGCACCGAGAAGTAGAAAGCCGATGGCCCCGCCTGCGACGGCAATGCTTTTGCGAATAGATCGCCCATGCCCCGGCGTAAGTCCAGGCTTTCGCGCCGGAAGCATGAAGATCATTTGGGCAACGGTGAGCAGAGCGATTGCAATAAATATCACGATCGCAAACTCTGAGTTCTTGAGCAGATCGGAGTATTCTTCCCAGCTCGGCCACTTCCCAAAGAACCCATTGCGGAGAATCTCCAAGAACTTATCGCTCTCTTCGATATCGTTGCCGACAGCTCCTTGGGACTGATACGACAGTGCTTGTAACAAATAGAGTGTGATGGCTTGCAGTATCCAAAAACATGAAAGCAGTAGCCACTTCGGTATCCGCGTAATCCAATCGTTTCGGATTTGAGGCTTTGTTTCTCGTGTATTCATACTCACCACCCATACATCGCTTGCTTGATCAACCCAACCCAAGGCGAGTAAAACTCCCAAGACTCCATCGTCAGCGAGCCGCTCTTGCGTCCTTTTTTCGCAGCGAGTCTGCGGATATTGCCTGGCGGATCGAAGTCATGAAACTCGGTGTCGAACTGCGCATCGGGCATTAAGATTTGGGCCATCTCGATCGGGCGAGAATCATCGAGTAACGATCGGCGTGAGGTGTCGCCGACGATTCCGATCCGTGTGCGCGGGCCGATGAGCCGGACAAGCCGAAGTTGGTCCTCGACGCGGATATGGAGATCGAGCAGATCCAAGACTTTTGTGTTGCGGTTGATGCGAACATCGGTGTTCATTCCGCCAGAGTCGGGGGCGTTGTGATCGACATCGACGGTGGTTGTTGAGGACTTGATATGGCCTGAAACAAGAAGTTTTACCTGATCGGGCCTGAAGGTCCAGTGCTTGCCGTTGTTGAGCTCGACGACAAATCGTGCCGGGTCGGCATCGGGGAACTGCTGAATACCCAGGGCGATCTGAGCCTGTGGATACGATTCGATCTCGTCGTGAGTCGGCGCGATGCAAAGAACGCCGTGCTTGTGCATTGCGTTGAGGATATGCGGGCGGACATCAGCGTCGATCGTGGCCATCACCCCAGGAAGATTGCGTCGGCAAGCGAGCTTCGCCTGAAACGGATCCATCGCGGCGCTGCCAACGAGGGCTTCGATGCGTTTGTCTTCGCTGAGCCGATCTGGCCAGTTGATCACAGTGAGATAGGCAATGTTGTCGGTATTCACGCAATAAGCGTATTCAATCGACGATGTTCATTTGGAATGTCCAGCAAAGTTTCAGCTTTCAACTCAGTTTTCAACATAGGGCATACAAGGTCGCGATAGCGATATGTACAGGGAAAAATACTGATTCCGAAAGCGAATAGCCATTTTGGTGGGGGCTTTGTCCGAAAAACACCTCGAAATGGTGATCGCGGATCGGATTGCGCGAAACTGCGCGATAATTCCTATTTATCGCTTCAATTTCGTCAACTTTTAGGGTATCTTTGAGGCTCGTGGGAGGGGATGGACGCATCCCGGGACAGCCGATAAAAAATCGGCACTTATCAGGAGAGAGAAATGTCAGCTAATCAAACATTCAAATCTACTTTGTCACGAACGCTATGCTGCGTGCTTGCATGTGCTGCTTCGGTTTCGAGCGCGGGGAATCCGCTCAGCTTTGCCGACGAAGCGGTCGCTCGCGGGTTCGACTATGACATGGGCGTGAACTACAACGGCTGGGGCAGCGGGATCTTGCTGCTCGACCTCAATGGCAACGGGCATCTTGATATTGTGCTTGGCGGAGCGGCCGATTTTCATATCGGTGTTTTCGAGAACGATGGCTTTGGGAACTTTACGGATCATTCGTTGACCACCGGCATGACCGGCAGTGTTCGTATCAACGGGCTGAGCAGTGCAGACTATGACAACGATGGCGATCTTGATATCTATGTCAATGGATGGTTAGCTCCCAGCAAGCTGTACCGGAACAATGGCGACTTTACATTCACCGATGTCACCGCAGTGGCGGGCGTTGGGCTTGTTTGCCCAATGATGAGTACCAGCTGGGCCGATGTTGATAATGACGGGTATCTTGATCTGTATATTGCAGTTCGGACATTTACCAATCTTGATCCCACACGCAACCAGTTCTTCCACAACAACGGCGACGGCACATTCACCGAAATGGCCGGCCCGATGGGCATTGATGCTGAAGATACACCAACATTGGTCRGTTCATTCTTTGACTATGACCGTGATGGCGATGATGATCTCTATCTCGGTACAGACAAGGGGCATCTCGGATCTTGGTGGAACAGGCTCTATCGAAACGATGGTGGTGTATTTACCGAAGTAACCGCAGACGCAAACGCCTGGGCCTATGTCGATTGCATGGGGATTGCAGTGGGCGACATCAACTTCGACGGGTTTTACGACTTGTATGTCACCAATGTCTTTGACGGCAACAAGCTCTTTATGCATGATGGCGTGAGTCAATACAGCAATCAAACACTTCCAGCAGGTGTCGGGAGCTATCACATCGGATGGGGCGCAGCTTGGGCTGACTTCGATAACGATACCGAGCTTGATCTCTACTTGTGCAATATGCAAGGCGACAATCGCTTGTATCGCGGTTCGCAGACTTGGCCTTTAATTGATGAAGGTCCGTCGGCTGGTGTGGATGAGTCCTCTGATGTGTTCTGTGTCGCAATCGGTGATCTTGATGGCGATAACGATCTCGATATGGTTGTTGGCGGCACCTTGACCAAGGCTCAGCTTTATATCAATCACTCGGTCGATGCAGCAACCAACAACTGGATTCGGTTTGATGTTGTTGGCAACAATGCCAACAAGTTTGCAGTCGGGACATGTATTGATATTCTGGCAGCCGGCAAGGCGCAGATCCGCGAGGTTCGTGCAGGTGTCAACTACAAAGGGCAAGATGGATACACCTTGCATTACGGGCTTGGGACGACTTCGCTTGTAGAGTTGGTTACGGTGATCTTCCACGGCGGCGAGACTCGCACGCTGACCAATGCTCCAGTGAACAAGAACTGGACGATCTATCCAGAATCAAGACTCGGCGATGTTAACGACGATGGCCGAATCGATTGGTACGAAATCTCCGCAGCCGTCGCGGCTCGCACGCCCAAGGGGCAGACCATCAAGCCAGGGCAAGAGATCTACGATATGAACGGCGACTTTGTGATCGACTATGACGATATCGCAGAGATGGGGCTTGGCTTACGCTCGCCTTCCGTCTTCCAGCGATAATCAATCTGGTCAGTTCTCTTCCTTATATACACACGATTCCGGCCAACCCTGCGGTTGGCCGGTTTTTATGGATGGTGTGGTTGTGGCCTAGTGGCCAATGGTTCAATTAAGAAACCGGGCATGGGCTCTCGCATTCCCATGCCCGGTAGTGGTTCGGCCTCGTTGAAGCCGAATCCCTCCCGAAACCCCGGTCGAACGGTAAGTCCGACCGGGAGCCGCGTCAGGTCGGTTGGGGACGATGACGATCCTCCCTGACACGGTTGATTTGTTCCCTTCAATCGATTCATGGAAGCCCATCGAATCGGTGGAGGGGGTGGGCTCGTTTGAGCCAATGTTTTTACCCACCCGGCGTATGCCTGGTAATAGAGGAGTCTTCTGTGATCAATGGACGAGCGATTGTATGGGGAATATTCCCAGTATCATTTGTTCGCTTTGATCTTGGGYCAGTTTCATTTTTTTCGTCCACTATTTCGAGACCGATCGCGCAGACATGGCATTCGATCCATGTGTTTTGATTCAATCTCAGTTGCTGATGTGTGCTGTCTTGGTGAGGCAGTCGTTGCTGCGTGTGTCCCGAGTTGGAGTTGGCATCGCATGCCTTCCACACCAATGTATTCGTAGAAAGTCATCAAGGTGTTTCGTTGCGAAGTGGAAAGAAATCAAATCGAAGTGGAATTGAAGCCGTTGAAGCGTAGCGACAAATAGATAATGAATTGGTAAATGTGGTTGGAAAGTGTTTAAACTCTGTTTTTGGTGATTACTAACCTTGTTCAAATGGAATCTGAAAAATGATGTGGATCTTGTGCAACATGCTCGATTGTGTAAAATGGAATCTGGAAATAGGCAGATTTGGAGAGATGGCTCCGCAACATAAATGGTAAAAATCCGTATGATGGTCGTATGTCAATACAGGTGGATCTAGCTGAAACTCGACTTCGTGCATGCCATTGCTGCGGGCTTATTCATCAGATCCCCCAGTTTGACAAACGATCGCAGGCGTGTTGTGTCCGGTGCAAATCGGTGATTCGTCATGGTGTGCATCCACGATCGATCACCCGAACATCTGCCTATGCCTTGGCTGCCCTGATGCTTTATCCGATTGCGATGGTGTTGCCTGTGATGGAGATCGAACGGTTTGGATATGCCTCGGATGCGTCGATTTGGTCTGGGATGGTGGGGCTGCTCAGCGAGGGGCATTGGTTCGTCGGGATGGTGGTGCTGTTGTTTTCGGTAGTTGCGCCGGTGGGTAAGCTTGGATTATTGTTCGTGTTGTGTGTGGGTCGGAGGCATGTGCCTCAACGAGATCGGGCGCGGGCATATCGGCTCATCGAGTTCATCGGACGGTGGGGAATGGTGGATGTGCTGCTTGTTGCGGTGTTGGTCGCGGTGGTGAAACTTGGTGATTTGGTGACGGTCACGCCCGGCCCTGGGGTGGTTGTATTTGGGGTGGTCGTCATCTTGAGTTTGATCGCGTCGGCGATGTTTGATCCGCATGCGATCTGGGAAGAAGAGAGGATTGGATCATGAGTGAGGAGCAAGGGCAGACGACGCGGGTTGAAGATATTCCGGTTGCGACCATCCGCCCAAGGCGGATGTCGTTGGCGTGGGTGGTGCCGATCTTGGCGTTGGGGATTGTTGGATATCTGGTTTGGTCGCAGGTGATGCGCGAGCAGGGCGAGATGATCACGATTCGATTTGTGGATGCTGGCGGGCTCGAGCCGGGTTCAGAGATCAAGCATCGAGGGGTGACCGTTGGGGTGGTGCGCGAGGTCAAACTTGCAGCTGATTTGAAGCGTGTGGATGTTCATGCCGAGTTGGTTCCTGGCGCATCGGGGTTGGCTGTAGAAGGCACGAAGTTTTGGGTGGTGCGGGCGCAAGTAAGTTTGGGAAAAATCGCAGGGCTCGATACGCTGCTCGGCCCGCGGTATATCGCGATGCAGCCCGGGGTGATTGATCAGCCAAAGCAGGTTGCATTTGTTGCGCTCGACCAAGCGCCTGCGACGGAGCCGAGGAGTGATGGGGCGTTGCGGCTGGTGCTGATGTCCGATCGGCTGGGCACATTGTCGCCGGGCAATCCGGTGTTGTATCGTGAGATCCGCGTGGGCATTGTTCGCGGGGCGCAACTGACCAATGATGCGACCAAGGTGATGATCAGTATTGATATCGAGCCCAGGTACGCCGTGTTGATTCATGAAAAAACACGCTTCTGGCGATCCGGTGGCGTGGGTGTCGATTTCGGGATCTTTAGCGGGCTCAGCGTGCAGGCAGATTCATTAGAGGCGGCGATGTCGTCGTCTGTGTCGTTAGCGACGCCTGAGAAGCGGGCGGGTGAGAAGGCGGSGGCGGGKGATGTCTTTGAGTTGGCCGACGAGGTGGATGGGGCTTGGTTGAAGTGGTCGCCGAGGATTGGGATTGGGGGGTGAGGGTTCTTTGGTGTATACTGAGGGTATGAAATATTGCATCATGATAGTTGTGGCGTTGATGTCGGCGTGTGTGTTTGCTCAGCCGATGCCGGAGTTGGACGAATCGTTTGATGCGTTTAAGGCTGGGTATATTGCGTGGTATGACACCATCTCAGAGGCGGACCGAGCGTGGGAGGAGATGGAAGCGATAGATGCTGAACTGCGTGAACGACTCGAAGGTCGCAGGATGACGGCTGATCCAAGTGATGATGAATGGGATGCGAGTGTTGAGTTTGTGCAAGGGCAAGGCCAGTTGTTGGATCGCATTCGGGGGTATTCGTCGCGGGCATATTTGGCGATGTCGCCGGATGTGTTGTTTGATCAAGAGCCAGATATAGAACTTCCAAAGGCAATAGGGTTATTGATTCCAAATTTGGGTGCGACGATGAAGCAATCTCGATTGCTCGTCATCGATGCGATACTTGCTGGGCAAGCTGGTGATCATGCTCGTGTACTCGCAGATATTCGTGCGGTCCGTGATTTACAACGGTTTGTTCCAGTTTCGGGTGCGATGATCGAGTTGCTCGTAGAGATTGCCATATCGAGCATTGTCGCTGAGTCGATTCTTTCAGATGAGATCGACCTATCAGATTGGTCAGCACAAGAGTTAACGCAACTTTCGACGGCATTTGGAGAAGCAGGTTTTAGTGAAAGATTGGTTAGGGCAGGATCGTTTGAGCGGTGGGGGCTTGGTGATATGCTCGGTTGGCTTTATGAAGATGCGAAAGATGGGCGAATCTCGCTTCGAGGAGTGAAGCGATTCATCTACATGGTAGCCAGATTGGGGGCGATCGATGACGATGCACTCACAAGTGATTCTTATGAAGGGGCAAGCGGACTCATTCATGCAGCCATTCTCCAGCCTCAACTGCCGCTGCTTCAGGATCAAGTCGCATTGGCCGATGAGCTTTTTGAACTTGCTCTTGCAGAGATGAATACATCGCCGCACAAACTCAGGGCATTCGGATATTCAGCCCTGATTGATAAGCTGGCGACTGAGGAGGAAAGTTTGTTTGAGAACGCTCCTGTTGTTGTTTTCATCCCTGATTTTTCACGGATGTATAAGCGAGCTTCGCAGGCGCAGGCAGTCGAATCGGCAACTACCCTATTGGTTGCACTCCATCACCATCATCGCATGTGTGGCGAATTTCCAGCAACGCTTGATAAGCTTGATCCTTATTTTCTCGCTGATGTTCCTATCGATCCATATTCGGGTCGTGCGCTTCGATATGTGCTTGTTGATAGCAGGCCTGTGATATATTCGCTTGGCCCAGATCGTGATGATGATGGGAGGAGGCCTGTTCTTGGTGAAGACGGGAATCCTAAAGCATGGCCGAATTTTTTGACGCTTGATGAGCTTGAAGCGATAAACGCTACTGATCCGGCATCAATCGACGGGGACTGGATTCTCTATCCGGCGATCACGGAAGACTAATTCGACGGGTGCCCTGCTTACAGCCGATGTCTTTATCGGGTTTAAGCAGGGTCGGGGGGGTATCAAAAGAACCTGCTTAAGCTGCGTGTAAGCAGGGCACCGGGCTTCAGACACGGCTTGCCGGGGACGGTCAAGCCGTGGCACCCAGAGGGATGGGTGCGCTATGATTGGCCATGAGTTTAATTGTTACAGGCACTATCGGTATCGACACCATCGAAACTCCCAACGGCGATCGGCATGAAGATCTGCTTGGGGGGTCGGCGGTTTACTTTTCTGCAGCGGCTTCGTTTTATACGGAGGCTCGATTAGTCGCGGCTGTGGGGGATGACTTCCCGCAGGCGTTTATTGATTCGCTCAATGATTTCAAGGGGCTCGACACGCGGGGGCTTGAGGTCCGCAAGGGGTCGAAGACTTTCCGGTGGGGCGGGCGGTATCACGCGGATATGGATCATCGCGATACGCTCTTTACGGATCTTGGTGTGTTGGAGGAGGCTCCGCCGCCGGTGCCTGAGGCGTATCGGGACTCAGAAGTTGTGTTCCTTGCCAACTCGCATCCGATGGTGCAGTTGGGGATGCTTGAGCAGTTCCCTGATGCGAAGCTGAGCGTGGCTGACACGATGGACTTGTGGATCAATATTGCTAAGCCTGAGCTGACGCAGTTGCTCGGTAAGGTCGATGGATTGGTGCTCAACTTTGATGAAGCTGAGTTGTTTACGGGGCATAGGAATCCAGTGACGGCTGGCAGGAAGCTTCTTGAGTATGGGCCGAGGTTTGTGGTCGTCAAGAAGGGCGAGCATGGGTGTATCTTGATTCATAAGGACGGGATTTGTGCGCTGCCTGCGTATCCGACCGAGAAGGTTGTTGATCCGACTGGGGCGGGCGATTCGTTTGCTGGCGGGATGATGGGGCGGCTTTCGGCTCGTGGCGGCGATGATCTTGGGTCGTTTGAGTCGGTGCGTGAGTCATTGGCACACGGCACGATCATTGCGAGTTTTAATGTTGAATCGTTCTCGCTTGAGCGGATGCGTGGGATCACCAAGGCGGATGTTGATGCTCGGTTTGCAGAGTTTGCGGAGATGATTCGGTTGGGCTGAAAGTAGACCCCCTCCGTCCGCGGGGGGCGGACACCTCTCCCACAAGCGTGGGGGAGGCGTGAAGACATGGTTTGCCGAAGACGGTCAAACCATGGCACCCGGAAAGAGATAACGAATGGCATTTGGGAAGAAGAAAAAAGATGTTGAATCGGATCGACCTTACTTAGAGCCTTATGAAAAGGCGACGCGCGAGATGGGGGCGGGGTTTGAGTCGCAGCTTTGGATGAGCAAGGATGCGCAGCGGACACGCTTTGAGGTGTTGACGCAGGTTGCAAGGTTTGGGGATCGAGTTGTTGCGGATCTTGGGTGTGGGATTGGTGATCTGCCGATCTTCTTGCATGAGCATGCGCGTGATGMGTTTCCSAAATCTTAYATYGGKATYGAAGGCGTYGAGGCGATGGCYGAGCATGCKMGRKSGCGGATTRTTGAAGCYGGKGTAGAGCGMACGRTCTTTGATGTSGGYGAYTTTGTTGCYGATGKGGRTCTSGCTGATATGCTGGTGAATGATGCGGGYGTTGAGGTGTTTGTGTTTTCRGGRTCGCTYAATACGCTTGATATTCGCGGKGCYCARGAWGTGCTYGAYATGTTTTGGTATGCRCTTWWGCGRGCCRRKCGTGGGACGCTGGTGTTTAACTTTTTGTCGGATCGGCAGAATCCTGAGCGGACGCCTGCGGCTGCTCCGGCGGTGCGGTTTGACCCGGCGGATATGCTTGATTGGGCGTTGGGGCGAACGCCAATTGTTCAGCTCAGGCATGAGTATTTGCGTGGGCATGATGCGACGATTGTTATGGAAGTTGGATAAGTTTGTATATATTGGCCGATGGTCAATGTATGCATATATCAAACACACTTGCCGTATCGTTCTCTCTCGGTCTTCTCACCTGTTTGAGTGGTACGGCGATCGCGATGATGGGTGATGATCCCCGAGTCCGGGTGATAGAGCTGCCAAATGAAGACATGCTTGTCACGCTTGAGCTCGCGTTCTCGGATGATGGTTCGACAGTTATAGCTAGGCAGAATGAGTTTGTGGAGCAGCGTGTGCTGGTGCATCGTGATGGTGTGTGGGAGTTGGTGCTTGATTACAGCGGGCAGGAATGGACGGGCACGCCTCAGATTACTGGGGTGTCTGCGGATGGCTCGGTGTTTGTGATTACTGATAATAATGGTTSGTTGGTCTCTCGCGATGGCGTGATGAGCGAGATACCTGATGTGTGGGTTGATGATGCTGGGCAGGTAATCACTGATGGGCAGGTGTATGTGCGTTCTGTTTCGCGTGATGGGCAGACGCTTGGATTGGCTGGTTCATCTCCCGATGTCTACGGAACGGATGCGTTGATTTGGAACGATGCGAAGGGGTTGATGAATCTCAATATTGGGTTTACTGGCGATGAAGCGGGGCACCATATATTGGCTATGACTCCTGATGCGTCGGTCGTTGCAGGTTCTTCATCAATGATTGGTCGGCTGAACAATATAAGAGATTTTCAAGGGTATCGAGAATCGTGGGTGCTCTCGGCTCAGGGGCTTACTTTTATCCCGCTGTTGGACCTTGGGTATGATGTGGTCACGAGGGTAAGGGATGTGTCGAATGATGGGCGTGCTGCGATTGGGACCAGCACCGGATATTGGCGAAACACACAGCCGATTTCGCATGCCTACGGAGGGTCTGTCGTGTTTGGTCCAGTCCAGAGTTGGATCTGGACGCCTGAGTTTGGTACCGAGCAAATTGCTGCACCCAAGCGATACACGCAGGTTATCGTGCTGGATGTTTCGGGTAATGGGCAGACCGTCTTTGGCTATGCGTACGGCCCAAATGTGTCGGAGCAGTTTCTTTGGACGCGCGATGGTGGGTTTGTTCCGATTTGGGACTATCTTGAATCACGGGGCATTGAGAACGAGTTGTATTTTCATGCCCAGTCGATTTCTGATGACGGCAGTTTGCTGATGGGGTGGGGGTACAACGATGAGTTTGATACACGCTCTGCGGTGATTATTGATATCAGTGAGTGAGATTCAAATTCGTTCTTGATTGGTCACAGTGCGATCGATGATGAGTTCGCCGGTGTGTTTRGTGGCGGYGKGTTCGAAGAGSARKACKGAGGCKCCGTCTTTGGYGACGGGGTTGTGTTYGATGCCTTTGGGGACGATGTACATGTCGCCYTTKTYRAGRTGSACGGCWTCGCGATCWCGGAACTCKATGGTGAGTTGGCCTTCGAGGATGAGGAAGAGTTCATCTTCGTGTTCGTGGGTGTGCCAGGCGAGATCGCCTTTGAGTTTGGCGAGCTTGACTTGTTGGCCGTTGAGTTCGGCGATGATTTTGGGTGTCCATGTTTCATCGAAGAGGCTGAGTTTGCCGGCGAGGTTGATGATGTCGCTCATACAGGGTTATCCTTGGTTCTGGTGCCGTGGTTAAAATCTCGAAGAGATTTCTAACTACGATCTTCTGTACTCATGCATCTTGGGATCATGGTTAGAAATCTCTTCGAGGTTTTAACCATGGCACCATAGATTGTTTAGTCTTCCGTTGCGAACCGTTCGTTGATCCAATCGGCGATGATGTCCATCGCCTCGGGGGCAAAGGTTTCTTCGATATCGTTGTACTCGCCCAAGGCGCCGGTGGTTGCGTGCTGGAACATGTGGTTGAGACCCGGCAGTTCGGTGATGGTTGCGTCGGGGTGGTTTTTGAAGAATGTGCGGAGCCCGTCGAGGTTTTCTTGTGCGGGGACTTGGATGTCGAGTTCGCCGTTGAGTGCGAGGATGGGGATGGTGATCTGAGGCAAGAAGTTGGCGGGGTCATATCCAAGGAAGTAGCGAATCCAAGGGGATGAGTTTTGTGCGACGATGAGTTCGATCTGTGCTTCATTGATGCCAAGGTCTTCGATGGCTTGAGGCGTGAGTAGCTTACGAATCCTTGCTTTGGCATCGTCGGTTGATGTTGATTCGGCGACGGCCTTGGTGATTTTGGAGTTGACCTTTTCGCTCTTGGCGATGTCCTCTTCGGATACGCCTTGGGAGAGTGCCATGAGCCGACCTTGTGACCGGGCGATCTGTTGCGAGCTTGTGCCTGGGCCGGCGAGCATGACCATGTAGGCAAGCTGTTTGTTATCTTGAATCGCGATTGGTGCGATGAGTCCGCCTTCGGAGTGGCCGACGAAACCGATGGCGTTGGGGTTGATGTCATCGCGGGAGAGCAGATATGTGAACGCTGCGTTGGCGTCTGTTGCGAAGTCTGCGGAGGTGGCGGCGGAATAGTCGCCGGTAGACTGTGCGACACCTCGGTCATCGTAACGAAGCACGGCGATGCCTTGTTTGGTCAGGTAGTCAGCGAGGACGAGGAATGGCTGATGCCCGAAGACAGTTTCGTCGCGATCTTGTGGGCCTGAACCTGAGATCAAGATCGCAGCGGGGAACGGGCCATCACCTTCGGGGAGAGTGAGTGTGCCAGCGAGGGTCACGCCCTGGGCTTGTGGGTTTTCGTAGGTGATGTCTTGGGCGATGTAGCCGAAGGGCTCGGTCGGGACCTGCGGGCGGTTGCGAATGATTGGTTCATCGGTTGATTCGGRGCGTGTGTAGGTGATGGAGAGTGTTTCTTGCTCTGGCACAGTCCATGTGCCGGTGATGGTGTTGGGGGCGGTAAGTTTGCCTTTGAACACGCCCGAGATGACGGCGATTGTGTAGTTGATGTTATCGCCATCTTTGGAAAGCTCGGACACAGTGACATTCATATTCATGGTGTCGGGCGAGTCGAGCGTCGCGGCTGTTCCCCGATCGGTCGTGTTGATGTGGAGGATGATGCGGAGGTCTACGCCGTTGCGGTTGAGTGTTGCTTTCCAGTCGCCGTCGAGTCCTTCGATGGTTGGCTTGTCTGCGGGGAGCCCGCGTTTGATGACGATCGGGAGGTTCATGCCTTGGGAGAAGGTGCCTGAGAAGTGTTGTGCTTCGTCGTCCCAGTCGGCTTCGATGCTTGCGCCAAGGGCACCGATTTTGATCGAGAGGTGATTGTCTATGACCGTGATTTCGGAGATCGGTATTTGTTGTCCGGGTGCTTGGTCGGGGCTTTCCATCGTGGCGGCTAGGTTGCCATTGCTATCTTCCGTGATCGTGAAAATCAGCGAGAGTGTGCCGGTGGGGATTTGGAGATCGGCGTGCCAGCTATCGGCAATTGGATCGGGGCTAGCGAATGATTGTGTTGTTATCGTTGCGAGTAGGATGCAAACGAGTGACATGAGAAATGAGCGTTTCATAGGCAGTGATCCTTGTGGAGCGTTTGATTGGTACAACTTGTTATACGGATTGGGGAGGGGTGGTTTTCGAGGCGACGGATCGCAAGTAGCTGAAACGGGCGGCGAAGATGATGGCGATCGCAGCGGGGAATGAGAACATGATGGCGATGCCTGCTTGGTCGAGATCGAGGGTGATCCAGGCGAGGGTGTAGAGGAGTCCGCCGAGGACAAAGGTCCAGCCCATGAAGCGTTGAATGGCACTCGATGAAGACTTGGATGAACACCCGCATTGGCTCGCGGTTGATTGGTTCTTCTTGGGCATGTAGTTGCCCAGGACGATGAGCATGAGTCCGGTGTTGATGCCGATGATTCGTTTGATGGTGTCGGCGTCGAGGAGTTCGAGTTGTTTGGCGACGGTGGCGATCATCGCGCCGAGTAAGAGGAGGCTCGCGAGGATGATGGCGAAGAGGATYTCGTGGCGGGCYTTSGATGTCAKCCAGTCGAGKTCWGGGTTYTTGCGTTTGATCAGTGCCTTGGTCCCGTTCCATGCGATGACGAACACCGCCAAGGTAATGAGGACGGCTGCCGAGGTGCTGGGCTTGGTCGGGATCAGGGYAATYCCGATCGAGGAGGTCAGCGCGATGATGGTGGTGGCGACGATKGTCTGGGTYTTGGGSKTCATCATGATTGKGTCTCSGGCGATGGYGWYGGKSWGRKATKWGGCTTTGCGTATCGATACATGAGCATCGAGAGGATGCATGCAGGTGCGAACATCAATGCGAATATGGGTTGGGTGCGTTCGGTGTTGCCGGTGAGCCAAACAATGATGTAGAGCAATCCGGCGATGGCGAAGAGCCAGGCGATTTTGCGTTGGGCTTTGGATGCTGGGTGTGGGAAGATTTGCTTTGGGAAATAGTTGGCGGTCATGACCAAGATGATTCCAAAGCTGATGCCGATGACTTTGATGATGAGGTGGTTGTTGATGTAGCCCATGCTCCCGGCGAGCGTGACCATGCCGGTGGTGATGAGCATGGCGGCTGCAATGAAAATTGCTCGGGTCAATGATTTGTTGGGGCAGGTCGTATTGTTCATTGGGCTTGCTCCTTTGGTGAGTTGGTGGTACCTGATTTGGGGTCGGTTTTGGGATCGTTGGTTGAGGCTGGTTGCTCTGCTGCTTTGACTTCGAGCCCGAAGATTTGGGCGAAACCGAACATGGCTTCTTCGAGKACGGACATCATCAGGTGGTAGGTGATGACGCGGCCTTGCTTGATAGGTTCGACGAGCCCGGCTTCTCTTAGTACCGCGAAGTGTGCGGACATTGTTGGTTTGGAGACCTCGAAATGGTCGGCGAGTTCGCCTGCGGTCATGGGGCGTTCGCGGAGGAGTGCGAGGACCTTTCGGCGGGTTGGATCGGATAATGCCTTGAACACTTTATTCATGTTCGTAATTTAGCCAAATATCTAAATATGTCAAGTGGGGAATGCTCGAATTATGAAAAGCGGCCTTTTTTGATAAATAAAGCGGCATGTAAATGGTTAGGGATCGGAGAGGATGGGTTTGATTTAAGATTCACTCTTGATTCCCTGTATGCCCATCGCTCGGTAGATGATCTGAGGATTCAAGCCAAGGCCGTAAAAGCCGGTTTCAAGATGGTGGTGGTGTGGGCAAGGATTAAAGAGTTTTGTTATATATCGTCGATGCGAGTTGTATGAATACAACACACAGCATGTTTGCGTCGGTATCGCTCGGGTTGATGGCTTCTGTTGGCGGGTTTGCACTCGCTGAAGGGGGCAGCGACCCACGGGTAGAGATGATTGAGTTTCCGGGAGATTCGACTCGAAATGCGAACTTGCACTTCTCGGGTGATGGTTCCACGATTGTCATCGGGACAGCTGACGCGACGGTAGATTTGTATGTTCATCGTGGAGCGGACTGGGTGCACACTGGGCGGGTGGTGTATTCACTCGGATTTGATCTTGTTAACTATGGGATTTCTGATAATGGCGAAGCCATCGGGATAACAGACTTTCAGAATACGACCATCGTGGAGAATGCGCTGACGACAACGCTTCCACGCCGATGGAGTTCGTCAGATTATGGGGAACTTCGTGGATATTTGCACGGGCGAGCGCTCTCGGGTGATGGGCTTGTGGTTGGTGCAGATGGTGATCCGTATGATGCGTCTTATCGTGATGCGGTGATTTGGAATGGTGGGGTGAGTTTTGTAAATATCAGCGAAGATTTGCCTCAGGATCGCGTGAACTACTTTATGAAGGCACTCGATGAGGATGGTTCGGTTGCCGTATTTGGGGCGTCGTATAGCGCTCGACATAACAATATTCGATTAACGAGTACTGAACGAGATACCTGGGTTTGGGACGAGGGCGAACTCACGATGATTCCGACGATTGATCCTGGGTACGATGTGTTCATGAGGGCGCGGGAAGTATCTGGCAACGGCGAAGCGGTGATCGGGAATGCAGAAGGGCGATGGAGGCCTGGGTTTGGTGGTGAAGATCAGCTGCACGAGGTTGATCCATACGGTATCGGAATTATTGGGAGCCCGAATCATGCGTGGATCTGGACACAAGAATCTGGCACTGTGGAGATTGCAGATCCAGATCGATTCGATAGTGTTGGAGCGCTCGATATCACCGACGATGCGTGTGTGGTCCTTGGAAACGCCAAGTGGGTCAATAGTGAGAAGCGTGATCAGTTTCTCTGGTATGGTGAGGGCAAGTTTGTAATTGTTGGCGATTTGTTATCGAAGATTGGGGTGTCGATTGATGCTGATTGGTATTCCTTTTATCAAATCTCAGGCGATGGCTCGATGTTGATGGGGCTGGCGAAGAGGGAAGATCATTTCTATGCGATTAAGGTGGTGATTCCGGTTCGGTAATCTCACGATTGAGAATGACGATAAAAAAACGCCCGAGGCTAATGTGCCTTGGGCGTTTCTGGTTTTGAGTTATGTAGATGCTTAGTCTTCATCCCAGATATTCATGAAGCGTTTGGAGCCTTGCTTACGGATCGAGTTGTCTTCGAGGATCTCTTCGGTGATCTCGAGGATCTCTTCTCGATCGAAGATCAGGGCTTCTTGTCCTTTGTCGTGGAACTTGAACTCGAGGAAATCATCTTCGGAATCGCGGATGAGTTCGACGAGGTGGGCGAGCGATTTGATGGGTGTGCCGTTGAGCGATTTGAGCGATGGCTTGTAGCTCGCGTCGTACCCTTTGGTGATTGGGTGKGGGAGGAARTCGGAGACGAGCATGACGATTTCTTCGCCTTCAAASKCGCGGACTTTGTCMGCACGCAGTGCWGCGGGGCTTCCTTGGAGGGCAAGGTACCAGGTGTAGAAGTTCATCAGGTGTTCGCGGCGAACCGGGGAGAACACCAATGGGCCGAGGATGAAATATTCTGGATACGCATCGCCGATCATTGGGAGCAGGTCATCGCGGGATGATGCGACGGGGACTTGGAGTTCAACGGGTTCACCATCGCGGAGCACGGTGATGGGCACGATGCCGTCGGCTGCGAGTTTGGGAACCATGTATCCCCAGCTGAGCCGAAGGTTGTCGCCGATGGTGATCATGCCGGCGTTGTCGATATCGTGTTCGCCGATCTTGTCGATCAGGTCCCATGTCTCGAAGATGACCGATTCGTCTTCGGTGCCATCGCCGGTGTAGAGCAGCCCGGTTTGCTCGCTGCTGAGCTTGAGCCAATCACGGAGCGCGGGGTTTTCTGCGGTTTGGTATCCATCAGCGAACAGGCGTGGGCGACCAGCGTATTCGCCGTCGTCGTCGATGTCCGCGAGGAATGCGACGACTTCTTCGACGGGGATGAGATATCCGATATTGTCGGCGGATTCAACTCCTGAGAACACGACGCCGACGACTTGGTTGTCTTGGATGACCGGGCCACCAGAGTTGCCATGATTGACTGCCGCGTCGACTTGGACGCGTAATCCGGCGGTGTTTTGTGAGTAGCCAATGAACTCGATGCGTGAGACGACGCCTTCGGTGAGTGAGATTTGCTCGCCGCCCATTGGGAACCCGATGGCTTGAACGGTCGAACCGATCGCGGGGAGTGTCTCGTTGAGTGTTAACGCCGGGTGGTTCGCATGGAACTCTTCGCGATCTGATTCTTTGCGGAGTTCGATGATCGCCAGGTCGATGCCTTGGGCGATGCCGATGACACGAGCGCGGATTTTGTCAGCACTGTTCGGAGGCTGAACGAAAATCTGCGAGGCCATCTCGACGACATGGGCGTTGGTCAAGATGCGGTTGCCAGAGATGACGAACCCGGTGCCTGAGATATCCGATGGGGATTCTTTGGTCCAAGGCGATTCAAAGTCTGGGGCACGATAGGTCGTGAAGATTTTGACAACTGAGTCACGGATCTCGGCCGAATCGTCAGCGTGTGTGATTGGTGTGATGATGGCGATGGCTGCCAGCGTGAGAGAACAAAGATGAGATGAGATACGCATGAATACTCCTTAGATAATGGCTCGTTGCCATGTGGTGCGATCGATGAACCACTATGGTAGTGGGGTAATCGTGCCCGGTTGCGAAATCGGGCTGCGATATAATGTATACGGAGGCATTGATGGGCGGTTCGATCTTAAAACTAGAAACACCGAGCGACTTTGATCTCGCCCGCGATGTGTGCAGCTACGGCTATTTCGTCCTTATGCCCAACTATTGGGATGTAAGCCGACAAACGCTGAGCCGAGTGTTGGAGTTTGTCGATAAACCATCGGCGTGCGTGATCGATCAACTTGATGACGGCAAACTCCGCGTGCGATTCGATCGCAAGCTTGATGGGGCGGAGCAATCGCACGCAAGATCGCAGATCACACGGATGCTTAATCTCGATCTTGATGCCAAAGCAATGCGGGCGTTCCACAAGGTTGATCCACGCTGGAAGAAGAGCGGTAAGGGTCGGCTGTTCCGTTCGCCGACGCTGTTTGAAGATGTGATTAAAACCGTCACAAGCTGTAATGTGACATGGCCGGGTACCGTGAACATGAACCGTCGGCTGTGCGAGGTCTGCGGCCGAAAAACAGTATCCGGTGCCTTTTCGTTTCCGAGCGCAAAGAAGCTCGCGAGGACTCGGCTAGGAACATTGCGAGGACGGTGCCGAGTCGGGTATCGTGATCAGCGGATTATCGATCTTGCCAAGCTGTTCGTGAAGGGACATGTTGATGAGCTGTGGTTGACAGATTCAACGGTGAGTGATGATGAGGTGTTCAAGTTTTTGATTACGCTGCCGGGGATCGGGCCGTACGCGGGCGGGAACATCATGCAGCTGCTCGGGCGGTTTCCCGATTGGCGATTGATACAGAAACAATTCGACATGGCAAGAGTGCCCTGGGCATGAGTGGCACCGATGTGCAGATTACGAAGGCACTGCACGCACACTACGAACCGTTCGGGGAGCACAAGTTTCGGAGCTATTGGTTTGAAATTTGGCAGCACTATGAAACGAAGGCCGGGCCTTCGCATTTGTGGGAGCGGGATCTGGTGAGCAAGGCGTTCACCGCGGCGAATCTTTAGTCTTGGGTGCCGTGGTTAAAAATCCAGAGGATTTTCTAACTACGCTCTTAGATTTATCAGCTACCGAAGATCGTAGTTAGAAATCTCTTCGAGATTTTAACCACGGCACCAAAAGATTGCTAAGCGTGTGCTTCTTGTGATGCGGATAAATCTTGCAGCGCGATCACATCCCAGAACCCGGCCTTGAGTGCTTCGATCGCGTGGATCGCTTGGGTGGCGGCTCTTGCGGTGGTGATCATCGGGATGCCTAAACGAACCGCGGTGGCACGAATATTACCTTCGTCGGTTTGCCAGCCGGTGCGTGTGGGAGTGTTGATGACGAGTTGGATTTCGTCGTTTTGCATCAGGTCGATGACATTTGGGCGGGCGCCTTCTTGGATCTTTTGGAGGATCTTTGGGCGGAGTCCGTGCTTGTTGAGCAGTTCGCCGGTGCCTTTGGTGGTGAAGACTTTGAAGCCCATCGCCATGAGCGATCGGACGATGGGGACGATGGATTCTCGATCGTTTTCTTTGACGGAAACGAACACGCCTCCCTCTGTGGGGAACGAGGTTCCCGCGCCGAGCATGGCTTTGAGGTACGCATTGGGGAGCGATGCATCGACGCCCATGACTTCGCCGGTGGATCGCATTTCAGGGCCGAGCACGAAGTCAACACCCGGAAATTTCTGGAATGGAAACACAGGTGCCTTGACGGTGTAGAACCCCGCGTCGGGAATTTCTTGTGTGCCTTGTTCTTCGAGGCTGATGCCCATCATCGCTTTGGCCGCGATCGCTGCCCAAGGCGTGTTCTTCGATTTGCCGACATACGGCACCGTGCGTGACGCGCGAGGATTCACTTCGATGATGTAGACGACATCGTCCTTGAGTGCCATTTGGACATTCATCAGGCCGCAGACTCCGAGTTCGGTGGCGAGCTTGCGTGCGGTTTCTTTGATCTCTTCGAGGATCGCCGGGCGGAGCGTGATCGTTGGGATGGTGCAGGTCGAATCGCCCGAATGCACGCCGGCTTGTTCGATGTGCTCCATGACCGCCGCGACCAGAGCGGTGCCCTTGCCTTCGTGATCAAAGTCCGCAACGACATCGACATCAAGCTCGATCGCGCTGTCGAGGAACTGGTCGATCAGGATCGGCGCGTCGTCTAAGCCCGATGCGTCGACAGCCGTCGCCATGTAGTGGCGGAGCGCTTTTTCGTCGGGGCAGATCTCCATGCCTCGCCCGCCGAGGACATAGCTCGGGCGGACCAATACAGGATACGAAATCCGCTCGGCGATCACGACGGCTTCATCAATCGAGCGCGCGATGCCCGATGCAGGACGCTTCAATTCCAGCTTGGTCAACAACTGATCGAACCGGTCACGATCCTCTGCGCGGTCGATCGCGTCAAGCTCGGYGCCGATGATTGGCACGCCAGCAAGATCAAGCCCGTGTGCTAGGTTGAGCGGGGTCTGCCCACCGAACTGGACGATTGTGCCCAGGAGTGGGGATGGGGCGAGTCCCAGTTGTTGCTTTGCTTGTTCATAGAGAGCGGGGTTGTAATCTTGTTCTGCATCGTCAGGATGGCGTTCATACCAATCGATAAGCATTGGCGTCGCCGAGTCTTGAAACACAGCACCCCAGTGTCGCCCGTCTTCAGAAAGGAACTCATATTTTACACCGTCATCATCAAATCCCTCGTCTGATGGACAAATACAACAGATGGCAACTCTACCGAGATCGTGTTCGTCTAGTGCGGCTCTGAGTGCAGCACGACGATTGGAGGAGCAAGGGGGGCGAGGGGGGAAAATATCAATGATTCCATTGTTCTCGATCGCACTTCCACTCAGCCGCTCGGTCACATTCAGCACATCTTCAAGCGTCAACGGCTCAAAGAACAACAAATCACTCGTGTCGTAATCGGTACTGACCGTTTCTGGGTTCGAGTTGATCATCACCGCGTCGTACCCAAGCTCTTGGGCGGCGTAGGCGGCGTGGACGCAGCAGTAGTCGAACTCGATGCCTTGGCCGATGCGGTTGGGGCCGCCGCCGAGGATGATTACTTTTTGCTTKGGGYTTTCRTCCGCGAGTAAGCGTTCGCGGAGTTCGCATTCGGGGGCGATGTCKGTGACSGAGCCGTCGGCGTTGACTTGYTTGGAGCCGGGYTGGTAGGTYGAGTARTAGTAGGGGGTGATCGCTTCAAACTCGGCGGCACAGGTATCRACGCACTTGAACACCGCTTCGACGCCTTGCTCTTGGCGTTTTTTGCGCACTGCGAGGATGGATTCAGAGTTGATCTCGCCGAGGTACAAGTTGGCGAGTTGTGCATCGGAGTACCCGAGTTGCTTAGCGCGTTGCATGAGCTCTTTGGGCATCGCGTCGAGCGACTCAACCGCTGCGAGTTCGTCTTCGAACTGAACTAACTCGTCGAACTGATGAATCCAGAATAGATCAATTTTGGTGAGCGTGCTTACTTTGTCTACGCCCCAATCCATTTTGAGTGCATAGCGGATGAAGTGCATGCGCCCTTGCGATGGGACTGACAACTTGCGTGTCAGCGTGTCGTCGGCGATTGGCCATTCGATCAACTGCCCGTCGGCGGTGCGTCCGTCTTTGGATTGCTTGGCTTGCAACCACTTATCGTTCTTGTCGAGGCCCAATCCGAAGCGTTTGACATCCATCGAGCGGATGACCTTCTGGAATGACTCTTTGAAGGTGCGACCGATGGCCATCGCTTCGCCAACGGATTTCATCTGCGTGGTCAGTGTTTCGTCGGCTTCGGGGAACTTCTCGAAGGTCCATCKYGGCATCTTKGTSACGATGTAATCGATCGAAGGCTCRAARCASGCGCTGGTGTTGCCGGTGATGTCGTTGCGGAGYTCGTCRAGSGTGTATCCGATCGCRAGCTTGGCSGCGATCTTGGCGATSGGGAAYCCMGTRGCCTTSGATGCMAGTGCTGAASWRCGCGAKACGCGAGGGTTCATCTCGATGACGACCATCTCGAATGGTTTGTTGCCGTGCTCGTCGGGTTCAGGGTTTGGGTTGATCGCGAACTGGACATTTGAGCCGCCGGTCTCAACACCTACGCCTCGCATGATTGCGAGTGATGCGTCGCGGAGTACCTGATATTCTTTGTCGGTGAGTGTGAGGATTGGTGCGACGGTGATCGAGTCGCCGGTGTGGACACCCATCGCGTCGATGTTTTCGATGCCGCAGACGATGACGCAGTTGTCGTTTTTGTCGCGGACGACTTCGAGCTCGTATTCTTTCCATCCGATGAGCGATTTGTCAACTTGTACTTGCCCAATCATCGAAGCGCGGAGCCCACGGTTGACGAGTTCTTCGAACTCGGAATGGTTGTAGGCGATGCCGCCGCCCCAGCCGCCRAGGGTGAAGGCCGGGCGRATGATYGCGGGKAGSCCGATCTCTTTRAGGTACTCGCTCGCCTCGGCGAAGGTYTCGACGGTTTGYGATTCGGGRGTYGCSAGATYGAGMKMWTCRCAGATRTCGGCGAAGGTCTTKCGRTCTTCKGCCTTATGGATCACYTCRCGSSWYGCACCGATCATCTCGATKTCGTACTTCTGGAARATRCCCTTGTCCCAGAGTTCGCAGGCGCAGTTGAGTGCGGTTTGCCCGCCGAGCGTTGGAAGCACCGCATCGATCGGATTCCCCAGCTCGATCTCTTTGAGAATAATCTTCTCGACGGCTTCAGGCGTGATCGGCTCTATATAGGTACGATCCGCGAACGCTGGGTCGGTCATGATTGTTGCGGGATTCGAGTTGACCAAGACCACGCGATAGCCTTCTGCGCGCAATGCTTTGCAGGCTTGGGCGCCGGAATAGTCGAACTCACACCCTTGTCCGATGACAATTGGTCCGGAACCGATGAGCAGGATCGTGGAAAGATCTTCGCGTCTGGGCATGAGCAGCGGGTCCCATATAAAAAATATTGTCAGTGAGGCTAAACCGCTTGAGTCTATGCACTACTCCGGGCAAAAACGGCAGATCGGACCCAACAGGAAGCGAATCTAATGGTTTGTGTGGGCGAGTTGTTTGGAGTGTTGATGAACCCCAGAGGTTTGAGGCCGTAGGATGATGGTCGACGAGTGAATCGCCGATTTGACCCCGTCAAGATGAATCAATCGCTTGTCCATATCGGCGGGCTTGTTGGAGAGAAACGCATGTGTGGAATCGTTGCCTACATTGGAAAAAAACCCGCTCAACAGCTGCTCCTCGAAGGGCTCAAGCGGATGGAATATCGCGGCTATGACTCCGCGGGCATCGCGATGCTCCAGGACGAAGGCTTGCGCATCATCAAAGCGGTGGGGCGCGTCTCCAAGCTCGAAGCCAAGATTCAAGAAGATGGTGACTTCACCGGCTGCGTCGGCATCGCCCACACCCGCTGGGCGACTCACGGCAAGGTGACCCTCGCCAACGCCCATCCCCATCGTGATGCGAAACACAATATCTCGTTGGTTCACAACGGGATTATCGAAAACTACGCCTCATTGCGGACATTGCTCAAAGAACGCGGGCATGAGTTCCATACCGAAACCGATACCGAAGTGCTCGGGATATTGATCTCGCATTTTTACGATCCTGAGAACGGGTTAGATCTTGAGAAGTCTGTGCAGGCTGCGCTTCGTGAAGTCCGCGGGGCGTATGCGATCGCGGTGATCTGTGCCAATGAGCCAGAGGTGATGGTCTGTGCACGCAAGGGCTCGCCTTTGTTGGTYGGGATCGGGGCKGATGAATAYATTGTTGCCTCAGAYCCGGCWGCGATCGTYGCCCATACATCAACCGCCCTCACGCTTGATGATTAYTCGGTYATCCGCATCACSCYCGAYGGSTTCCGCACRACRACCGTMGACAACGAAGAGCTGACTCCAAARGARATGCARCTCGAAATGGAYCTTGAGCAGATCGARCTRGGCACCTWCKMSCAYTACATGCAGAAGGAAATCTTCGARCAACCMGAAGCCCTCCGCACYTGCATGAAGGGTCGGCTCGAYAARAACGAAGGSCGYRTTGTSCTYGGYGGKTTGATGGGCTTGTCSAARGAACTCGTCAAATCCAAGCGGATCGTCCTCACCGCACAAGGCACGGCATTACACGCAGCGATGATCGGCGAGTACCTTCTTGAAGACCTCGCCAAGATCCCGGCCGAGTGCCAGTATGCTTCTGAGTTCCGGTATCGCAATCCGATTATCGAGGACGGCACCGTGGTGATTGCGGTTTCTCAGTCGGGCGAGACCGCCGACACATTGGCAGCGCTTCACGAAGCGAGAGATCGCGGGGCGTTGTCCTTAGGCGTGATCAATGTTGTCGGGTCAACACTTGCCCGTGATACCGATGCGGGGGTTTACCTCCGTGTTGGCCCAGAGATCGGCGTCGCATCGACCAAAGCTTTCACCGGGCAGGTCGCGGTATTGACCATGATCGCACTGTTCATGGCTCGCCGACGCATGATGTCGCCCGAAGCATCGGCGAGACTCATGAAAGAGTTCGAGGCCATTCCCGACAAGATCCAGCAGGTGCTCGAAACCAACGACCGCATCCGCCAGATCACCGAAAAATATGTCCACCGCGACAACTGGCTCTTCTTGGGTCGAGGGTACAACTACCCGACCGCAATGGAGGGTGCGCTCAAGCTCAAGGAAATCTCCTACATCCATGCAGAGGGCATGCCGGCCGCCGAAATGAAGCACGGCCCGATCGCCCTGATCGACGAAGGAATGCCCGTCGTCTTCATCGCCAACCAAGGCAACCAATACGACAAGGTCATGAGCAACATCGAAGAGGTCCGATCCCGAGGCGGGCATGTCATCGCCGTCGCAACCGAAGGCGACGAACAGATCAAAGCCGTCGCTGAGGATGTGTTGTATGTACCAGCCGTCGAAGAGTGCCTGAGCCCGATGGTGACGGTCGTGCCATTACAGTTGTTGGCCTATCACGCTGCGGTCTTGCGTGGGCATGATGTCGATAAACCAAGGAACCTGGCGAAGTCCGTGACGGTGGAGTGATGGCTTTGAAGAGTCCTTGGAGTGAACGGGCGGAGCCGGTTGGGCCATGGTTTGATATCGATGTGCCTGTACCTGTACTCGGGCGTCGCTATTCTGGAATCCTCAGGGTAAGCCATAAGTTCTCAATATGCGTGAACATTGCAGTAGCTTTGTTTGCCGGATCTATTGCGCTGCTTGTGTTTGCGAATTTATTTGGCACTACATTGGATTTGGCGTTTATAGCTGTTGATTTGTTTATTTTGGGAGTATTCGGATTTATCATCAGTTATCCGATTGCACGCTCAACATTCTATCGAGGCATCGGGGAGATCAAAGGAGAGCTTCTCTCCAAGCGGTGCCAACTCTGCGTTCACTGCTTCTATGACCTCTCCGCCCGCCCACGCGATGACGATACCTGCCCAGAGTGCGGCATCAACGCCCCACGCCGCGAATGCGTTCGGCTGTGGTGCAAGCTCCTGCGRTCACGGTTYTGAAYCGAATCTAGAATAGTCCATGCTCAAGTTGAGGTTAACACACAGACGAGCCAAGCGATGGGGCCGACGGGCGAAGTCGGATGGGAGTTGTGTGCCCAAGATAAAACGAATCAGATGGATGAGGCATGTTCCATTCGCTCGGGCAGGTTGTTTCGTTGGTTTGGGTTCTTGGGTCATCATGATGGCAATATATGGTGTGTGGTATGCGTTTTTGAAGTTGGCTCAGTGGGGAATACTCAGTGTGTTTGGGATTTCTTTCAATGTGTCTACAYTTATTCACTACACCCTGATTGGCGGTTGGGTTGTACTTGCATTTGTTGTCATATGTCAGATGCACAACTTCGTTCTGATTTACCAGATGCGAAAGTTCAAGCGGGCTGTAGTGAAATCCAGATGCCTTGTCTGTCCAAAGTGTCGATATGACTTGCAATCTCGATCGGATGACACCCAGCCATGTCCGGAATGCGGACAACGGATATCCCGCCGTGAATGTGTCCGGCTCTGGGCTCGGTTCTGCGGGCGCTGATTSKMARYRRWKRKYMGRGTGCCACGGCTTGACCGTCTTCSGCAAGCCGTGTCTTGRRTGRTGTWGATRAKTYKGAAGAGCATGGMTTGCCCTTCGGGTCAAGCCATGGCACCCGGAKYGAAGRACTTATCGGACAYWCRAAAATTATCWGKTCCCGRACWMYCRWKSCTTGAGTTCGATAACAAACCCGTCGATATATCGGACAGGAATGGAGTCCGATTTGAGTTCAGCATATCAGTACAATCAGCACACACTGCCTCACACGCTTATGCGGGTGATCAACCGTCGCCCGGTTGAGGTTTTGCCTAAGCCTGATCTCACGACCCAGCGCCTTGTCTTTCGGCTGTTGCTCCCCAACGACGAAGCATCCTTTATAGACGCGATCAATCAGGGTCGATCGAACCTTCGCCGATGGATTCCGCTCACGCATGAGCAGGAGTCGGACGCACACTTTTTCAAGCGCACGATGACCAAAGCCCGTGTACAAGATATCGAAGGCGTCGCCTGGCGACGGGCTGCGTTTATCGAATCTGGCCCGGACGCTGGTCGGTTTGTTGGGTTGTTCAACCTGATCAAAATCGAACGCGGGCTCGAATGGACCGGCGAAGCGAACTGGTGGGTCGACGCACGATTAGGCGGGCAAGGCTTCGCAAGCGAAGCGATTCAAGGCATGATCGATTTTGCGCTCGCTGAACATCCTGTCGGGCTCGGGCTTCACCGGGTTCGAGCACAGATCTGTGCAGACAATCCCGGCTCAGTTCGGATCGCTTACAAGTGCGGCTTTGCCAAGAACGGCAACCGAGATCTGCTCGAAATCAACAAAGCGCTCGTCACCCATGACGAGTACGAATGTTGGGCGAGCTGAATCGAAAAACCTATAAAAACCCAAACACTTGAGATGCCTTTGGTTGGCTATGGATTAATTTTCAAAGTTATTCAGGGGCATGATGTTGAATTGTCAAAGTTGATTTGTAGATCAATTAGATGTAGTGTAACTGCTTTGTTTACAGTGCAATACAGTGTTTTTAGGGCTGCTTCGTAAAGTAATTTACCCCATAATTCATGCCTTGCGACAAGGTCCGAAATTTGCCTTTTGTGGTCATGGCTCTACGGTCTTTGTCCATGAAAAACTCACTTATCAACCGGTCGCGATGGCTCGCATCAGTGTTGGCAAGTTCTGATCTGAGGGCACCTTATGGCCGCTGTAACCTTCGATAATCGTACTCTTTCTGTTGACGGAAAACGCATTTGGATCGTCTCTGGTTCGATCCACTTCCAACGCACCCCGCGCGAAGAATGGGCGGCTCGGATTCATGCTGCCAAGCATGCCGGCATCAACACGATCGAGACCCCGGTCTTCTGGAACTTGATCGAAACGCGCAAGGGTTCGTTCGACTTCAAAGACAACAACGACATCCGCCACTTCATCGAACTGATCGCTGAAGCCGGGATGTATTGCATCCTGCGCGTTGGGCCATATGTTGGCGAAGGCTGGGAYCTKGGCGGSTTGCCCGYSTGGYTGCTCAAYRNTNCRAASMTTGAGGTTCGTAAACCGAACCAGCCGTACCTTGAATCAGTTGGCAAATACTTCAATGCACTCGCTAAGAAGGTGAAGGATCTCCAAGCRTCCGTCACCAAGGGTGCGCCGATCATCTTGGTTCAAAATGAAGCACACTGGAACTGTGGCGATGARCTCGCAGCCAAGGGATACCTCGGCGAACTGGGTCGCTATCTCCGTGAAGCCGGGTTCACTGTTCCAAAGATCAACTCGAACAATCTCTGGCAAGGTGTCGAAGGCGACATCGATGGCTGGTCGGGTTCGGGCGATATGTTCGGTACCATGCGTCAGTTGACATCGGTTCGCCCGGAGCAGCCTGGGATGGTCATTGATTACGGTCCAAAGTCGCGTCCGATCTTTGCTCAACCAGAGCCTGAAGCACTCGACGGGTTGATGTACCAACGCCAGCTCGCCGAGATCATGTGTGCTGGTGGACAGTTCAATATCGGCAACTTCACCAGTGGCACATCGTTCGGCTTTAACGCAGGGATGTCGCCGATTGGCGAGTTCAATGCGTATGGCCCGACCCAAGATGTCAACGCCATGATCGATGAACACGGTCGGACCACTTCGGTGCATCATGCCGTGCGTCGATTGACGATGTTCGCATCAAGCTTCTCGCGTGTGCTTGCTCATACAGAGCATGAAAAACCATCAATCGTGATCGATCCGGCTTCCGATGAGCAATCAATCAACGGGCATGTGGTGACGCATATGCGTGGCTCGCAGGGATCGGTAACCTTTATATTCTCGCCTCCAAAGTCTAAGTCTGGTACGCTCAATCTTTTGCTTCCTGACGGCGCATCGTTGCCGGTCCGCCTTGGGCATCAGCGGGTGCATTGGTGTATGTTTGAAGTGCATCTCTCATCGAAGCACACGCTCGATTACACCAGCCTCAACGCATTGACCGCGACGGATAACGCGTTGGTCGTGTTTGGTGCAGCCAATGCGATCGGTGAAGTTTCAATCAACGGCACTCCAATGGAGGTCGAAGTTCCTAAGGGACGCAAGCCTTTGGTGGTTGATCATGAAGGCATCACGCTGATCGTGATGTGCGAYGAGATGGCCGACGAGACYTWYATYCAYGAGAACCATGTCTATGTTGGCGTTGCGGGTTTGACAACCGATGGGCAGCCGATGATGTCGCCCAACGGCAAGTCGCAYACSCATATCRATCCYRMMGGCGTTGCCAAAACACACAACACCAAATACATCGAAGGCTATGCCCAAGAGAAGTTGCCTAAGGTCTCGATCGGGAACTGGGAATGCTCGATTCCTGAAGAACATATCGAAGGCGATAGCCCTCGCTATGCCCAGATCCCCGGCCCCGCAGATCTCTCCGAACTCGGAACACCCTACGGATACGGTTGGTACAAGGTTTCGTTGAAGAATGCTGCTACGAAGAAGCTCAAGATCATCGCGCCTGAATCGAGCGATCGTGTTTCTGTCTTCCTCGACGGCGAGCATGTCGGGATCTTTGGTGCCGGCCCAGGTGCGAATGACGAACTGATGATGCCACTCAAGAAGGGTGATCAGGAGTTGGTGCTTCTCGCAGATAATATGGGACGCGTGGATTCTGGCTCGGACATGACCGCACGCAAGGGTGTCTTTGGACATCTAATCGAAGAAATCGCGTTCAAGGTTTCCAAGCCCAAGATCGAGAACGGCGATCCCGTCGAGATCCTCGGCTATCGCACACCAGTTTTCGGGCTCCAACGCGGCGATTCAACCCATCATGGCCGAATCACCTGGACATTTAAGCACCTCAAGAAGTCGTCGATCATCGTCGATATCCCCGCATTCACAGTGCGGGCAATGGTGATTCTGAACGACGAGCCGATTCGTCTCTACGATGCCAATAAGCGTCAGCGTTTGGTGCTCGATCACGAGACAATCAACCGCGGGAACAACACGCTCCAGATCGCGTTTGAGAATAATGCGATCTCAGAAGATGGCGATGCGTATGTTGAAGAGGCATTCAAGCTGATGAACGACAAGGGCAGCTTTGTCGAAGCATCGAACCAGATCACCGATAAGTGCGAGYGGGCATTTGCCAAGTGGGAAACCCCAGCGGAGGTCGAGTTTGATTCGATCACCAAGGCAAAGATGAAGACCACGAAGATACCGACATGGTGGCGTTCAACATTCAATACCCCGAATGTCAAAGTCGCGTTGGATCTCGATCTCGCCGGCATGACCAAAGGGCAAGTGTACATCAATGGGCATGCCATTGGGCGATACTTTGTAGGCACCAGCGAAGGCAAAGCCGTCGAGCCTGCGATGCCGATGGCGATCCCGAGTGCATGGCTTAATGCCGACACCGAGAACGAGCTGACGATCTTCGACGAGCATGGCGCATCGCCAAGCAAGATCAAGGTTATTGTCGAACGCTTGTGAGTTTGGGTTACGAATCTACTTGCCTACTGCCCGCTGATGGTTTTCATCAGCGGGCGTTGGTATGCTTTGGGTATGACGAACACTTCTTCAGCCGTACAAGTATCGCTTTGGCAACGGGCCGCGTCATACGCAGCGCGGGCGCACGAGCATCAGTATCGAAAAGATAAGAAGACGCCTTACATCGCGCATCCGGTCCGTGTTGCGTTGGTGCTAGGGCAGGTCTTTGGGTGCAGGGACGAAGTGGCGCTTTGCGCCGCTCTGCTGCATGATACTATTGAAGACACACGCACAGACTTTGATGCCATCGAAAAACGATTCGGACGCGAGATTGCAGATTGTGTCGCAACGCTGACCAAGAACATGCTTTTGCGCGAGCCTAAGCGCGAAGCGGACTACGACAAACGCCTCGCTGAGGGTTCTTGGCAGGCTCGGCTGGTCAAACTGGCCGATGTCTATGACAACGGGCTCGATATCCCCAAAGAGTCAATGAAGCCCAAGTGCATCGATCGGTGCAAGCGTGCGCTCGAACTCAGCGTTGGTGATACTGATCATGAAGAAGTTGTTGTCGCTCGCCAAGCTGTCGCCGGCGTGCTTGCAGCCTTGCAAGCAGATTAAGGGTTGCGTTCGACATCTTTGATGGCTTGATATTGATCGAGTTGTTTCTCAAGCTCTTCGATCTGGTTGGTGACAAGTCGCACATACTCTTCATGGATGGAGTGTTCACTTGAGCCTGCTTCTAGGTTGGCGAGTTGATGCTCGTAGACCGTCCGATTCGCCTTGAGCAGCGATACTTGATTGCGCAAAAGCACCGTCCTATTTTCAAACAGTTTCTGTTTGAAGTTTGATACCGATTCCCAAAGCTGAACGCGTCGGGAGCGTGTGAGCCCGGTGGTCACGATCTGATGGGCGCCGCCGACAATCGCAGCGGTCAATCGCCCCTTTGGCGAGCGTGGGCTTGGGGGGATGGCATCCCCAAATGCCGCGTTCATCCATTGTGTGGTATTGATTTTTTGGCCGATGACATCTGGTGTTTCGAGTACGATCCCTTTGCGTGCCCATCGGAGTTCGAGGGCACGCCATGCCAAAGGTTTGTCGAGTCGAGCAGCCCCGGTGAGTTGTTCGAGCGAGCCCAGAGGCAGATCCATTTGGAGATACTCGCCATTGCGCAGCACGGTCGCGGGCAATGTCTCGCCCGGGACTCGGCTGAGTATCTGGGCACGCAGATCAAACGAATCGATCAGCATCGTGTCGCCGATCAATGCGATCGCATCACCCGGATTGAGCATTGCGGTCGCCGGAAATCGTTCATCGTTATTGATCGGCTGAACCTCGATGGCACCGGGCGTGATCGAGCCAAACGAAACGCCTAAGCCTCCCTTTGGATATTTCAAAAACCGGGCCAAACACACACCCGCAAGGCGCGTCCTCGCTTCGAGCGAGAGGGTTGGGTCCATGAGGTATTGTTCAAGCTCTTCAAGCGATATCTCATGCCCTTGGTCTTTGTCCAAGTTGAGCAGCTCATTGGAGGCCAGGTCGCGTTCGAGCCAAGAGCCATTGCCGAGCTGATCAATCAACGCCCGCGTACGCTCGTTGGACTGCGCGTGTGTGCAGGTGCAATAGCTGCTGATGAGCATAATCGAGATGGCAATACATCGTTTCATCATTACAACTATACCGCATCAGCCAAGATCGGGTTCGCCCAAGAGCAGGGTGTTGTTCAAAATCATCGRGCCGATTCGAGCATGGTGATCAACTCGCCCTGRTSSTCATCGAGCCAGCTCGCCTTGCGAGCAACCGCCACGAGCATCGAATCCGCCTGAGGCGACATGCCGGCAACTGCTTGTGTCGGGAATGATGCAAGTGCTTCATCGATCATCACCGCAGGCATGAGTCCTACGCACACGCGAGCAGCACATGGTTGAGGCGAAGCCGATACATACCCTTGCCAGAACGATCGCAATGCSCTCATATCAGGGTCAGGATCACAGTTCTGTGCGCTCTGTCCCTTCGTCGGGGWCTTGAGCGAGAAGTGGATCATCGCCTGGGCGACTTCGCGTGTGCGCGATCCGACGCGTGTGTTGTCAAAGTCGCAGACCGCAACGATCTCGCTTGCGCGATAGATCATATTGCCAGGGTGCCAATCGCCATGCACCAGCCCGGTGCTTTGGGCGTTGGCTTTGGCAAGCTCGTCGCCATATTGCATCAGCCCAACGAGCCGATCGCGTGTTTCTTGGCCAAGCGACAAGTTACTCGATTTGAGAATGCTGATTCGTGTGAGATCTATCGTGGTCGGCTCGGTCGATGCTTCAAACCGTGTCTGGACTTGGTCGAGCGTGCGGTGGACCTCGCCGAGCAATGCGCCTGCTTGCTGGGCATGGGCCATAATCATCGCGGGCGAACGATCGAACGCGATGCCTTCAATAAACACAAACAACTCATACACATGGTCAGCAAACTGCACCATCGAGTTGCCCGTCTTCGTCGCAAGCAACGGCGGCACACACATTCCAAGCTTGAGACAACTCAGCACAACCTCATGCGAAAACGCGACCACCGCTGGGATATCAAGCCCGCGAGCCCGGCGTTTGAGCAACAACTTGCCACGCTGGGTATCAATCACAACCTTAGGCGAATACACCGATCCCTCTGCGAGTTCGGCGATCGAATGAACCTGCCCGATGGCATAGTGCCCCAGCACCTGGTCGATCTCACGCTGACTCAGTTGCTGGCGTGTTACTGGCACAAGGGGTCCTTTGGGATATTGGGGAACGAGATAGGTTATTGAACATTACAGCCCGGACGAGCAGCTTATTCAGCGTTCTGGACTTGCTCTTTGATCCGATCGATCGCACCCTTGATCTCAACAATCAGTCGGCTCATTTTCGCATCTGGGCTCTTTGACGCGATGGTGTTCGCTTCGCGCAAAAGCTCTTGAGCAAGGAAGTCCATCGTTCGCCCGATCGGACGCAAGCCATCATCGTTGAGCAAGTCTTTGAAGTGGATCAGGTGTTCGCCAAGCCGGGCGATTTCTTCTGCGATGTCTGTTTTCTCTGCATAGACCGCGATTTCACGGATCAACTCCGCCTGCTCGATGTCGGCGCCTGCGTCAGAAATCAACGATTCCATCCGCGATTTGAGCCGAGTTTGGTAGTCGGCGATGACCTTGGGCGCGAACTGTGCGATCTGATCAAGCCGATCGGTGATGATGTCAAGATGCCCCATCAGGTCATCATGAAGCGCGATCCCCTCGCGGGTGCGCATCGCGACAAGGTGTTCGAGTGCGAGTTTGACGAGTGGGTCGATCGCTTTGCGGGCGTTGACGAGCCGAGCCTCGCCATCGCTTGGTGGGCACAGCACGCCGGGCAGGTTGACAAGATCAGAAACCGCGATCGTCTCGATCGGTGCCCCGATTGCGTCGGCGATTTGTTGTGCGTATTTGCGAAGAGCCGGCGCGTTGATTTCTTGGGCAGCCCCCTCGTCGGTATCGGTGCAGTTCACTGTGACCGTGACTGAGCCACGCGAAACACATGAACGCACGATCTGTTCGATCTCTGGTTCGAGGGCAGCGAGCCGATCCGGGATGCGGATCGAGGTCTTGAGGAACTTGTTATTCACCGATCGAACTTCTACAGCGTACACCGAACCAGTGTCACTGCTCGACGCGTCTCCGAACCCGGTCATGCTTCGAATCACAAGCAAACTCCTGATAGATCACAGATGGATCAAATACTCTTAAACAGTGTAAATAGAGCCAAAGACTTAGTCGTCTTGAGCAGCAGGGGGATCAATCGCAGGAACATCTTCAACTGCTTCTTCAACAGCGTCTTGGATTGTTTCCCCGTCAATACCTTCAATATCATCACTCGCATCTTCAGCCAACTCTTCGAGCGTGCTTGAAAGATCG
Organism: bacterium; assembly: GCA_002401225.1. GTDB lineage: Bacteria > Planctomycetota > Phycisphaerae > Phycisphaerales > UBA1924 > UBA1924. The sequence goes on along the minus strand of NVSM01000008.1, from coordinate 38,163 downwards.
GTTGCTTCTTCTGGCTCGATTGTCCCCGCACCCGCATCAATCGGAGCGGTGAGGATCGATTCGATCGAGGTCGGCTTGGGTGGACGAGTTGCGAAGTTAAGGACAATCGCAAAGCCCAGGAAGGTGACGAAGATCCCGATGGTTGCCCATGTGAGCACATCGCCGGTCTTGGTACCGAATGCTGTTTGTCCAGCACCGCCGCCACCGCCGCCGCCAGAACCAAACGCTCCGCTGAGCCCGCCGCCTTGTGGGCGTTGGATCAGCACAAGCAGGATCATGGTGATGCAGACCACCAAAAACAGTCCAATCAGCAGATTAACCACCATCGGGCTCATCGCTGCGAGCGTTGGCATCGATGCCATATTGGAGAYGGTCGAGATGTTTGAAATTGAATCGTTCATATCAGCAAAGATCAGCACGCTGGGCTCCTCAAAGGGCAAGTCAAAGCAGCCGTCGATGGATCGACGGATACGGTGCCAAGTCTAGGCGCATTGAGAGATTAGTTCAGCGTTGGGCACAAGTCTGCATGCAGACCATCGCCCAAACATTAAGCTGTTTGTGAGACGCCCGCATCGATAATCGCGTGGAAGTCGGCTGCCTTGAGGGCAGCACCCCCGATGAGCCCGCCATCGATGTCGGGCATCGCCATCAACTCGCTCGCATTGCCAGGCTTCATCGATCCGCCATAGATAATCCGCATCGCATCGCTAGCTTGCTGATCATACATCGAAGCGATCAACTCGCGGATCGTGCGATGAGCATTCTGTGCATCTTCTGGGGTCGCGGTTTTACCTGTTCCGATCGCCCATACAGGCTCATAGGCAATCACCACAAGCCCGAGCGATTCTTTGCTCACGCCTGCGAGTCCTGCTCGGATCTGGGTTTCATTGACCGCATCAGTCTGCCCGTCGTCTCGCTGATCAAGGGTCTCGCCAACACACAGCACCGCGATGAGCCCGGCTGCGATCGCAGCCTTGGTCTTGAGATTGACGAGTTCGTCAGATTCCCCGATCACATGTCGGCGTTCGGAGTGCCCGGTGAGCACTGTCGAAACCGAGCAATCTTTGAGCATATCAGTCGAGATTTCGCCGGTGAATGCCCCGTTGCCCTCGTGCCAGCAGTCTTGGGCACCGACCAGGATGTTCGCGCCTGAAGCCTTCGCTGCGATCTCGCGGAGATACACAAAAGGCGGATAGACCGCGACATCGACCGAATCGGTATTCAGTGAACCGATCACCGCATCAATGAGCGAGCTGGCAGCTGCTGCATCGGTGTTCATTTTCCAGTTGCCGCCGACGAATGGTTTGCGATTTGTTTGGGTCATGACGATTCTCCGTTGTCTAGTCGTGAACATGCACCTTGGTACATGCGATGGTCAAAGGCCATTCTATTACTCGGCCTTGGTAGGTTTCCCGTTGGCTTGTTCTTCGATATGTGTTCTTCGGGCAACCTTGATCGCGTAGACCCCGATGTACGATGCGATCATCAGCACAAGTGCGTAGATCAACCGTCCACGGAAGTAGCTGAGCATCACTCCGAGCAAACAGAACACAATCCCGATCCCGTATAACGAGAATACCGCACCTTTGACGCCCAATGCTCGTTTGAGCATATGGTGAAGGTGGTCGGCATCTGGATCGGACATTTTTCTGCCAGCGAGCTTGCGGCGAATAATCGCAAGTGCAGTATCGATAATGGGGATCGCATAGATGATGAGTCCTGCAACCACAAGCCAGGTCTTGCCGGTGTCGCCGAGCGATAAGATCATCACCGCGCTGCAATAGCCAAGCAAGAGCGAGCCGGTATCGCCGAGGAAGATTGATGCGGGATTGAAGTTGTGGGGGAGGAATCCTAAGCAAGCACCAAGTACGGCAAGCCCAAAGATAATCCGAGGCGCATCAAACGGCCCATCATCCATCACCGCGAGCGTAAGTGCAATAGCAAGCAGCCCGATCATCGCGATCGAAGTCACGCCCGTGAGCAGCCCATCGAGCCCGTCGATAAAGTTTGAAGCATTACATGCACCAAGTACGAAAATAGCAATGATCGCAGTGCCAGACCAATAGATCAAATCAAGCTCGATGCTCGTTCCAACCCCAGGGATATTCATAGGCATCGGGATCTGATAGATCAGATCTGGATTATCGAGCAGCCGACCAAGCGTTGGTTTAAGAACACCCGCAGCGACATTGATTCCGACATTGCCCAGTGCCAATGCTGCTGCTGCGACAAGCTGGCCGCCAAGCTTCACGCGTGGCGGGATGCCTGTAATATCGTCAAGCAAACCCACAAGCACAATCGAAGTCATCCCAAAGGCAATCCACAACGGTACCAGTGGGTTGTACATCCCATCATTGAGATGCTCGGCACTCATTGGATGATATTCGATGAGTTCAGGCACCTCTGCGCTCATATAGCTAAAGACCAAGCCCGCAATAATTCCGAGATAGACCGCAAACCCGCCGAGATATGCAACCGGCATCTTATGGATTTTTCGTGCTTCGCTCGGATGATCAACAATCCCGTTGGCGACAGCAAGTCGACGAACGATGGGGGTCATAAACACGGTGACTAAAAATGCGACCGCAAACACCAGAATATATCCTGAAAGGATATCAAGTTGATCCATCGCTGCTTGGGCAAACTCTGCTCCATTTGGAAGCAGGCTCTCGGTTTGATCCGCACCAGAAAACAGATTGGATTCAAGCTCAAAGGGATCGGCTGGGGTAATTCCTGAAAAGTTGCTATTTTGAGCAGGCATCATGCACCGCCCTTCGTTGGCAGAGAGTTCCCGTGTGCGATTTCTTCAGCGAGATCTTGTATCGTTTGTGTAAGCGTGAACTTGGGATCGAATCCGACCGCTTGGCGAACTCGATCAAGGTCTGGTTTGCGATGATGGAGATCTTCAAAGCCTGGGCCATATGCATCATGGTAGGGGATGAGTTTGATGATGGATGTTGAGCCGAGGGTATTGATGACTTGTTGAGCGAGTTTAAGGATTGAGATCGGATGATCTGAACCAACATTAAACACTCTTCCATGACAGGCTTGCGAGCGGAGCATTCGTGGAAGTACCTCGATTACATCTCGTCCATCGCAGAAGCATCGCGATTGTGTGCCATCACCAAAGACAGAAATAGGCTCGTTCTTGAGAGCCGCAGCAACAAATCGAGGTAAGACCATGCCATGTGTTCCAACTTGGCGAGGCCCAACAGTGTTGAAGAAGCGACAGATCACGGTTGGAAGACCGTGCTGGTTCCAATAGGCCAGGGCGAGGTGTTCATCGATCGCTTTGGCATGGGCGTATGACCAGCGTGTCATTGTGGTCGGGCCAAAGAGCAGGTCGTCGTCCTCACTAAACACGCTCGTGCCGGGTTTGCCATAGACCTCAGATGACGAAGCGATCAAAGTCGGAGGCTTCCCGTGCGAGCGAGCATACTCAAAGACTGCGTCCGTCTGATGGATGTTCGTTTTGATTGAGTTGATCGGATCGTTAAGAACGAGCTCGACACCGACCGCAGCAGCCAGGTGGTAGATTTCATCAAAGCCACTATGCGATGCAAGCTCTTCGAGCCCTTTGTCGACATCCGCCTCGATAAACTCAATGGAGTCAATAACGGCTGCAAGATTCTCGATCCGTCCAGTAGAAAGATTATCAATCACAGTGACCGAGGTGCCATCGCGGAGCAAATGCTCAACGAGGTACGAGCCGATGAATCCTGCGCCGCCTGTGACGAGGGCGCAGCGATCAGATCGCTTATTTGGTCGTGTTTGAGAATCTTCTGCCAAGGGTACAAACTCCAATGATCACTAAGCGATCAGGCAGCAGAATCAGACTTCTTCGATTTCTTCGACTTCGCTTGAGTCACTGTATCAGCGAGATGGTACTGATGCGAAGTACGGATATTCTTACGCATGTATCCACCTGCGGCTGAACGAACGCCATTAACTAGCACGCCGAGGAACTCGGATCGGCTGTCACTCAGTTCGTTCTTCAAGCGAGCAACCTGTCCGCGTTTTTCGCTCATTGCACGAACAACAAGCATCGTTGCGTCAACCTGATTCGACAACATGTTTGCATCGCCAGCAACAATCGCTGGAGCAACATCAAGAATGATGATGTCGTACATAGTCGATGCTTCTGCGAGGAGCTTTCCAAGGGCATCGGTGCCGAGCCGTTCGACTACGCGAAGATTCTTCGCGCCCGCAGCAATCACATCTGGGCCTGTGCTTGTTGTTTTCTGGATGCAGTCGGCGAGCGGTTTTTCGCCAGCCAATGCTTCAGCGAGTCCTGGGGATTCGAGTAGCCCGAATGCGGTATGAATGCGAGAGCGACGGAAGTTGGTGTCAATCAAAAGCGTCTTCTTGCCCGCAGCCATGCACGCCTGTGCAAGGTTGCATGCAACGCTTGTTGCGCCAGACTTGGGCATCGCACCAACGACAAGCAGGGTCTTATGCCCGTGATTGTCCATCTCGCGCGTGAGCCGAGTTCGCAGTTGGCGATAATGCTCAGCCAATACCGAGTTGGGACTATCGCTAAAGAGCGTTTCAATCGAACGGTGAGTGGTCGGGTCTTCGTCCGCATCTGGAATAATTCCGAGCGGACGAGTACGAGGAATCATCGCGATATCCGCAGCGCTCTTGATCCGCTGGTCGAGCATCTCGAAGACCACAATAACCCCGACGGTCAATGCGGTGATCAAGAACATTCCCGCAGGAATCATGACATAGATGATCGGGAAGGATGGACGATCAGGGACACTCTCTGGGGTGTTCACTGTGATTCGACTCACCGAAAAGAGCCCGGCTGCCTGACGGAGTTCAGCAATGTTTGTTTCGTGCTCGGCTTTCATATCAAGCGTATGCTGAATCTGGCGATCAATATCTTCAATCTCCTCTGCTGAGAGTGTCAACTCATTGAGTTCTGTCTGAAGAGTTTCTTGTTCATTTGTGAGATCCGCAATCTGTGCATTGAACTGACTCAAGGCCATCCGGGTTGATTCTACTCGGGTTTCAAAGGCTTCAGAGAGAAGTCTTTCGCGTGTGTTTGCAAGCTCTCGTTCGTTAGCTTCAAGCTGGTTGATGACGAGGCGGTAAGTCCGGTGTCCGGGTTGAATGCCTTCTGCTTGAAGAGACAAGAGTTGAGATTTCAGAGTGATGACAAGCTGCTCTAGATTCAGAATCTGAGGCATCTGGTTGACTCGATCGCGAAGAAGCTGATCATATTCAATACCAGATTCTCGCTTGAGCATCTCCTCSTCWTNNKTCGCRAGNAYMACYTGRAAKGCTTCGATCTGCTGYTGRTTRTTRATSATCTGKGCGTTGACCAAACGGAGCATTTCTGATTGGACAGATGTCTGCGGATCAATCATTTCAATCCGATTATCTTGAAGCAACCTGTTCTTACGGTTACTCAACTCATCAATCATTTTGTCAGCATCTGTAATTGCTCTTCGAATAGCTTCTTTTCGTTTAGTAATGCTTGAGTTTGTCGATGAACCCAACAGGCGGATGTAGTTTTCTTTGAGAAGCCCAACAAGCCCGGCAGCGTCGTTCGGATCACTCACTTGAACGGAGAGTTTGATAAAATAAGTATTTGGAATTGCATAAACCTTGATGAGATCTTCAAGCTCTTCATACGCATCAACGACATCCAGACTTCCATTTTTGTCTGAATACTTGCGATACCACTTGGGCGCGAATGCATCAAGTCTTGAGTCATTGAGTACCGCGTCGATTACACGCTCGCCCTTAATTGTTTGAACCTGGGTGCCCATAAACCGTTCCATTTCATCCTCGTCAATGGTCGCGGTTGCAATGGTCTGAATCTCCGTTTCCACCGGCGAACATTCAAAGATGACCGATGCAGTATAACCAGGAAAGAACGCTCCGAAGAAGAGATGCGATCCAAAGCCAATCACAGCACCAACAAAGACAGCAGCAACAAGCACAAACTTGTACTTCTGAAGTATCTTCACCGGGTCAATTGCACTTCCCGCAGCACTTGGTGCTCCTTGGGGCGGGCGTGGGGGACCCGATTGGGATCGGCTAGGTTGATGGCTGTTCATTTCACTGCTCCGTTATCGTCAATGGTCCGAGAATACTGCATGCTCATTCTTGGACAGGTATACCTATCTGCTCGTCGGTTCGTTTAGTCATCGGCTGAGTCGATTTCCTTCGCGAACGCATCAATATCCTCCTGGAGGGATGGATATGCGGTCGAAGAAGATCGAAGGACCGAATGGGCATCGTTCARTCGCGACTGGGCTTCGAGGAGTCGCCCACGCGCAAAGTGCAATCGACCAGAGGTCAATACCATTGATACGCGTGCCGGGATCGTCTTGATGTAGTTCGACCCGGTGTTGATCATTTGCTCCGCTTCATCGTACTTATTCAGGCGGATGTAGATCCCCGCCATCGTTTCGTACGCCTCACTGCGGGCAATGTTCCGATCGATCGCAGCAAGCCCGAAGGATAATGCTTTTTCGTGCTGACCAAGCTCTGTAGAGAGGACATAGGCCAAGTTGTTGTTGAGCTCCCAATCGTCCGAGAAGAGCGCAAGACCCGCTTCCCATGTGGCTGCGGCTTCTTCAAACTTGTCCTGTGCATACTGAGTAGAACCCAACAACTGATACGCACGGATCTGAATCGCAGGATTCTTGGCGTAGCCCTCTAACCTTTCGAGCGTCTGATAAGCTGCCGGATCGATCTCGGTCGCCTGGGTTTGTCTTTGAGCGATGAACAAATCGAGCCAAGCATGAACATTGGTGTCCGCGTTTCGGCGTTTGATCGCTTCGAGATATTCGATATGCGCCGATATCGGCTGGGTCTCAAAGTACCGGGTCAGGTTTCCTGCCCATTGAATCAAATCGCCGTCTTTGCCAGCCGAAAGATCGAAGGCCTTGGTGATCTGCTGTTGAGCAAAGTCATCTCGCCCACGCGCTTGAAGCACCAACGATTGAGCAGCCAGAAGCCCTGGGCTCTTGTTGATGTTCCCGATCATTTTTTCGATCTCGTTAATCACATCATTTGCTCTTTGAGCATCTGGCGGGGATTTTCTGACGAGTGCATCAATGTACACCGCGCCATCGCTAATCGCATGACGCTTGACCCAAGCGTAGCCGAAGAGTTCTGAGGCATGACCCCACTCTTGGCGTGAAGCAAAGAGCCCGCCCATGCGTGCCATTAAGGTCGCATCATCAGGACGGCGCGAGACGACTTCGCGAGCAATATCAAGTGCTTCGCTCTCTCGTCCTGGGATCGAGAGCAACTCATTGAGAATCGCAAAGATCGATTTGTCAAGATTCGGATTCAAACGGATTGTCGCCTTAAGGTCCTTGAGCGCGTCCTCACGGCGACCAACTGCGAAGTATCCCGCAGCCCGCACGCGATACGCACGCCAATCGTTGGCCTGAAGATCAATCGCACGGGCGAGATCTGAGAGCAAGTCGTTGAGCAGCGTTTCGTCGCCGATCATGTACTCTGCCCGTTTGATATATACATAGGAATCGGTCGAGTACAACGCAACTGCCTTGTCCAAGATTTGAGAAGCCTTTGCAGCGTCGCCAAGCCCACGAGCAATGTCCGATGCCTGAATCAACGCAACCATCGAGTTTTTCATCTCTTCGGGGACATTGTCGAAGATCGCTTGTGCTTCTTCATAGCGTTGAAGCTTGGTGTAAGTACCGATCAATCGAAGATGGATATCGAAGTTCGCATCCGCGCCTTCTTGATCAAGCACATCCTTATACACCTCAGCAGCCTCGCTGTAGTTATTGATACGCATGTACAAGTTGCCCAAAAGCTTTGAGCCCAACATGGTGTCGGTCGACTGTGCCTTGACCGCTTCCTTCGCAGCGATGACCGCAAGGTCAGGCCGCCCACGATTGAGCATGAACTCCGCATTGGCAATGAACGCTCCAGGTCCGACCGGAGCTTCCAAGCCTTGGACATATCGATTGAACACTTCCTTGGCATACAAAAGCCCATCACGGTTCTTGTATGTCCCTTGGTCGGCATACCAGGTCGCATCAAGTTCAACGAGTGAAATATGATCTTGCTCCGCACGCAACTCATCAATCAACAGACGAGCGTCATCCCATTTTTTGGTGATTGTGTACAAGCGAGCGAGCTGGCTTTTGTTCTCTAAATCCGCAGGATTGAGTTCGAGCATCTTCGAGCGWTGCAGGATCGCAAAGTCGAGTCCTTGCTGGCCGCCATAGATCGCTTCGAGATTGAGCCAAAGATTCAAGAACGCAGTGTCTGTCGAGCCAAACCGTTGGAGTCGACGAGCAGTATTGAGTGCTTCCTCATAGTGTGCAGCCTTAGCCAACGCACGGATGTACTCAGAGATTACCTGCTCGTTATCTGGGTTGATTTCCAGTGATTTTTCAAACGATTGGATCGAGTCTTCGAGCTGCCCAACATCGTTCTGAAGGTTTGCAAGAATACGGTATGTTGCGGCATCTGCCGACCCGGTCGCGACCGCCTGCTGGAGCAGCTCGATCGCCTTGGGAAGATCGCCCTGTGTCACCGAGATCCGAGCGTTAAAACTCAACGCGTCTACAGCCGAAAGATCTGGACGAGCAGCGATTTCTTTCGCAACTTCAACATCACCATATTTGAGTGCATTGACAAAGTGAAGTTCGACGACGCCCTTGTGATTTGGGGAAATCAGGTCGAGTTCGATAATGGTTTGATCAAGAACATCTCTTCGTTCGTTGACGATCGCAATCTCTGCAATAGTCAAAAGCTTCTCGGTCATATCGCCCTCAGCCTGGCGAATCATCGCGATTCGGCTGGCGATCGGATCGTTTGAATCGAGTGCTTGAATTGTTTTGGCGAGCCACTCTTCATCAGGGTTGCGTTCCAACGATTTGATAAGTGTTTGCTTCGAGCCTTCAACATCGCCACGATCAAACAGAATCGCAGAGAGCTCGCGTGCAATCCGAGGCTCATAATCAAGCTCTTCTACCGACTCACGCAARWACNSSRTCNRYSCTCRSAYWSTSGCNCCRGMTNTRYMRCRSTSYCMWATYGNCWYCWGNRCRCNATYYRTAAATCGCTTCGAGGACTGGATCGTCGTTGAGTTCAGGATTGATTAGCTTGTTCACATTATCAAGAGCGTCTTGAACGATCGTCATCGTCGGATTTACATCGAGAATCTGCTTATACAAATCAGCAGCAGCGTTGTAATCTTTCAGGCGTTCGTTGATCTGTGCAAGTGTCATCATCGCCGAGATTCGGCGTGTTGAGTTTTCAAGCGGGATCATTTCGGTGAGCGCTTGACGAGCAATGCCATATTGACCAAGCTGAGAAGCAGTGATCCCCTCTTCCCATAGGCCAGGGGCACTCTCTCTGCGTGTTTGTTCGTTGTATTTTCTGAAAAGCCGAAGGGCTTCTTCGAGGTTGTTATTGATGCGTTCAATTTTTCCATCGAGCAGTATGAGTGCGAGGTTATCAGCATTCACCGAGCCAGCAAACAAATCGCGACTCTCTTTGGCCGTTTGCAATGCAGTATCAATTTCGCTTTGAGCAGCGTCATTGGGCAGCACCTGGGCTTGATCAACACGAATCCGGGCTTGGGCAAGTAAAGCTTCACGCTGAATGGAGTACTGGCGAAGCCCTTGGAATGAGATAGGCTTTGTCTCGAGGTCGCCGATTTGGCCATACCACCCAAGAGCCTCATCAATGTCACCCGCAGTAACTGCTACACGCCCTGCGATCCACAGCAACTCGGGGTTGTCTTTCTGAGAATCAATCAAATGATCAATCATCTGGCGGGTGCGAGCCATCTTTGCATCAGGGTTGATCGCATTTTCGAGCACCGAGAACAAAATGGTGGTCTCGATGTCGAGACGCTCGCCGTTGTTGGCAAGCAGGTTGCCCGAGAGCGTATCGAGTTCGCCCTTAAATGAATCGAGCGAGGCTTGCAAAGCATGAGCCCGTTCGATCCCCTCGGTGCTCTCTATGATTTGTCTGCGAGAGTAGTCAACATTCAGGAGCATCTTCTGAATCATCATTTCGGTGCTGTTGGGGTGTTGAGCAATGTAGTCTGATGCGGTTTGGATATTTTCCTCCAAAGCCATCACGCGGGCTGCGGTATCATCTTCAGACGCATCGCGATTGGTTACAAATGAGTGTAAGTTCATCAGCCCAATTACAGATTTGGCATCGTCCGGGTCCGCAGCAGCTGAGCGTTGCAAGTCATCTATCGCCAGCGAAACTTGATCATTTTCAAGAAGCCCGCCCTTCTTGGCGATCTCTACAATCGCGAGCCCGCGATAGCGTTTGAGCCGTTCCCAATCTTGTACTTCTTCAGAATCATTACTGAAAAATGCCAACGAGCCGTTGGTATCACTAATAACGACATCAGCGAGCCCTCTGCTATAGGAAGCGTCAAGCATCTCAAAGCGGATCTTGATAAACTGTTCGTGGGCATCAACATCGTGTCGAAGAATCGTCGCTTTTTTGCGTATGGCTCCAACATAGCTTCCGTTATACTTGTCTCGATATTCGGTTTCGGTTTCAGGAACGAGATGTTCAAGCGCACCGACCCATTTGTCGAGGTTCTCAATATTGGTCGCGTCCTTGTTCACCGCCTTGGAATACGCACGCTCGGCCTGCTTATATTCGCCCTGGTCCATGAGCTGATCACCACGCTTGGCGAGATCAGAAGCACTCTTAATAGCAATGCTGTAGGCAAGCACAAGCAAGCCAAGCATCGCAATAACGCCAACGATCAGGATGATCACAAATCGAGTATTCACGCGTGAAGCCATCGGTTCGTCCTTCTTCAAATCCCAGCATTCTGCTGGTTTCAAGAGCAAGACCATTCTTGCTCGCCAGTGTCAATATCCATACACCCATCGATTACGATCGATCAGGTGAGTTATTCATTTCAATCGTTCGCCTCTGCCTGATTGATCAATGCACGAGGGTTATCTGGAGGATAGTCCCCCATTTGCACATCGACCCAATCGGGCACACATCGCATGATCTCACCGAGGATTTCGCCCAGGAACTCGCCCGAAGCATCGGCAAAGTCTTCAWAAGAATCAAAGGTTCGTCCGGTGACTTGCACCTTGAGAAAATACGCATAATCATCTTCAAGATTGAACGCCAGCTGGCGRASAYCMTTGGCATTGGCCTTGGTGCCGCCATTGGCAATAAAGAAGTAGCCAGCATAGAGCTTCGATACCGAGTCGGTATCAATAAACTCAGAGACCCGCATCTGAATTGGCGAATCCGGTCCAACTCCACGCGGAAGCCGAATCCGTGTCCCGGGAGCATCACTCTCTTTGGGGTCATTGCTCAAGCGGACCGTGTATAGTTTTCCATTTAACCCAGCGAACTCGGTCGGCACACTCGAATCAACCCGCCATGAGCTGGTGTCCATCGTGAGTTCCATCTCGCGAGAGAATCCGCCCTGCTGAAGCCCGCCGCCCACAAAGCACCGCTCAGGGACATGAGGCACCGTGTCAATCATCCCGGTGTAATACGCCGCATGAAAATCAAGCACGATCGGGTTCTTTGGATCTTCATCGCGGGTGCGGTAATAATGGCGAGAGACATAGTTCTCGGTGCCCAGCGTTTCAACGATCTCGGCTTCCATAACCTGATCGCTTCCAACCTGGGCCCAGCTTGGACTCTGATCAGGGATCGAAGAGACCTGGCGGTTGCCAGCAGGATAAATCGGGGTTTTCTGCATGTGCAGATCGAAGAAGTTGATCGATGCCGTGATCGCGCCCGCAGCGACGATCATCGCGCCACACGCCAAAACGCCGACCTTTGCTTGGGTATTGATGCTCATGTGCCCACCGCCTGTTTCTTTGTGCCAGTTGTAAGCTCATCGTCGCCATCAGCGATCAACCGATTGAGCATCCAGGCCATCCCAAGGAACAATCCAAGCGAAGGTACCAGCAAAAGCGTTCCGATCACCGTATGGGCATCGCCCGCAGCCAGGTCAGGATTCACCATCATCAAAAGACCAAGAACCGTCACGCGGATCATGTTCATAAACACAGCAACCGGCCCAGCAAGAAGCACCAATGCAATCCGCTGCCACCAATGGGTCGATCCCATCAGCGCCACCGCGACAGCCAACGCATAAAACGCAACCACCATCCGCATCCCAGAACATGCCTCAGCGACATTCATAGGGTGGATCTGCCCATCACTGGTCATCAGCATCAAGGTATTGCCATCAATCTCAACTTCGAACCATCCAAATGGGTTCCCGATCAGATTGAGAATCAACCACGAGCCTTGCGATGCAATCAGCTGAAGCTTAAAGGTCACCATAAGCATGATGCCCTCAGCGACCGTGATCATCAATACGAGATACGCGATGGGCAAGAACAAGAATCGGAGCATCGCTGGCCCGAGCATCCACAGCACCAATGACCCAAGGGTCAGAATCAGGCTCATGCCTTGAAGCATGTGGTTRYGSACMWTRAACAWGTTGTASGCGTACGCCTGRATSCCKARRAMRAAMGGSAYAMACGCRGGCCAAAARAKCKKSGKTGKCGTCSSARCAATCTTCTCKCGSTGCTGSYAGAKCATRTAYCCRSMAATCARCGGGATCACAAAGGCATGCCCCCAATCCTCTGGGGCATTGAGGCTAATCTCGGCCTGGTGATAGAACCACCGAAAGAACAATCCCACAAAGCTCAGCGTCGCAAAAACAGTGAGCATCATCCCCGTGCGCGTAAAAAGACCAAGCACCCGTTGGTCAGCAAGGTCGGCATTTGGCATGTTGTTCGATTGCGTACTCATGCGTGGGTCGGGATCATAATCAAGACAAGTTGTCTAATGGGCTCAGGTTCTGATGGCAGAAGAAGTTATACAAGAACAGAATCCTGCATAGAAGTCATATTTCGGCGATTTATACCGGCTTCTTTGGTTCGCTCCGCCGGTCCGTGATGATTGGCACCAATTTTCGATCACGCTCGGCGAATCAGCAATGATCTTGAAAATCGGGCAGAGATTGCTCGATTCGCATGGCTTCAAATGAGACAGATCGCGCAAAAATGAAACGATCCCTGCCAAGTGGCAGGGATCGGTACGGCTGGGCAGATTGTCAGGTTCACACGAATGTGCCTGATTGATTAACCTTAGTTATTAAAGTTCGTAGGTGGAGCACCGAATACATCGTTGCCGAAGTTCCGGTCAAGCAAGAACCCGAACCCGTAGTTCGTACGGAAGCCGCCACGCAAGATCGCCAAAGGCGTCGCCCAGAACTTGGTCCCGATATTGATCAAATCGTCTGGTTTAATGTAGATATCAGGCTGAGTGCCCTCGGCAATCGCCCGCGAGTTGAGCATAATCGTTGCCTGTTCGTTGTGACCAACCATACGGGTCAGGTCGACACGCTCAGGAACAGCAACAGGTCCAAAGTCGCCCGCAGCAGCAATCGCACGCATGAGGGTCAGTTTGCCAACCGCTGGAAGGTTGAATACACCTGGTCGAGCAATCTCGCCTCGGATGTAGTAGAACCCGGTCGCTGATGGCGGTACATGGATTGTGTCGCCGGGGCGGATAATAATGTTGTAACGAGCATCACCCGAAACAAGTGGTTTTACAGGCACGCGGATTTTGCGCTGGGTGAAGAGCTGTCCACGCGAATCGCGAGGCGAGAGTCCGCCGCGATCAATCATTCTTCTCGATGCAATCGGTGTTGCCTCACGAATCCATTGCCCGCTATGGAACCGCCATCTTGGGGTAGAAACAGTGTTTGACACTCTCTGGGTCGAGGTCTTTGTTGTTGATGGCGCGTTCGATTCAATCAGATCAATCAAAGGCTCATTGGCAGGCTGATAGTTTCGGTTTGGAACTAAGCCAGTTCCATTGCCTGAGCGTGAGCCGCTCATCATGCCCGGTGCAGCCAAATCGTCGATCACATCGAGCAGGCTCTCGCCTTCGAATGGGTTGGTTGGTGTGCTTGAGTTGAGACCATCCAAAATGCCCGCATCTTCTGGCTTTTCTGGGGAGAGCCTCAATGARTCATCATCCAAAGGCACCTGGCGAATGACATAGATGTCTTCGGTGAACTCTGGGAATCCACCCGCAGCGATCAATGCTTCAAGAATGCGGAAATCGGCGTTGAGGATCGAATAGGGACCCGGCGCGACCACATTGCCCATCAGATGGAAGATCTGCTGGCGTCTTTGTTGAACAACTACCGAAACGAGGGGGTCGGCGACCAGTGGTGCCATTTTGATCCCGATTGCTTGGGCAACTTCGGTCTCGGTCATGCTGTCGACGAAGATTCGTCCGAGTTGGGGGATTTCGATGTAGCCGTTCTGGTCGATCTGGCGTGGCAAGAACTCGGCGGCGCCTCGGGTGATCAGGTCGTAGACCGTCAAATCAAGGAAGTCGCCAGGTCCAACCCGGTAGATGTCTGTTTCTGGGATGAGATCTTGAGGCGTAATCTCAGAAATCTCGACCCATTGCGAGTTTGGATCTTCGATCGCACCAATGTGGGTCAGGATCGGCACCCGTGTCGGGGTGCGTTCCCAGCGACCAACGGTCGAGGGGTCCATGAATGAATCGAAGGTACAGCCTCCCATAAACAGCGAGCCAAGAGCAACCATGCCCAGACACACAAGTGTGCGAGGTGCAGAGCGGGTCGGCTTTGGGCTTGTGGGGGGGCAAACATCAGATGGTGTATGAACGATTTGACGCACTGGGCATCTCCTGCTTTTCTTCGAAAACGACAACTCGAACGCATCGGCTCGGGATCGATCATCTTGTGGGATCATCGCGATAGAAACACATCATAGCGAGCACAACCCACAAAGGGTTATGTACGCTCTTAGATGAATCCATCGACCAGTCATGGCTCCCAGGTTGATTTCGCATGCCCAAAATACGCGAAAAGGTCCGAGAGAGTGCGGATAGGTTCGCCATTATCATCGATTTTGTTGTTCTGGCGCACCGAGTGCGCCTTGTGAGGGTATCCGTCTAGAATATCAGATAACCTGTCGATACTGGCTATGCAGATGCCTTGCGACCATTCCACCGGCGAGCCTGAGAAGATGACCGACCAACCTACACAATCAAGCAACCAATCCGAAAATCAACCTCCTGTTGCCAAAACAGGGCTTGAGCGTACCCTCGATCGCCATCCGCGACGACTCGGAGGCGATCCAATCGCCAATCTCAAGCCCCTCGTGTCGCTCTCAGGCATGATCCTCAACAACCAGGACGAAGCGGTTCATCATTTGTCTGCGAAGAAAAAACCATCTTGGCTCAAAGCCAAAATTCCGGCGGGTGAAGGCTTCAAAAAAACCAAAGCGAATGTTCATAAGCATGGTCTGCATACTGTTTGCGAAGAAGCAGCATGCCCCAATATGGGAGAATGTTGGGAGCGAGGCATCGCGACCATGATGATTTTGGGCGACACCTGCACCCGCGCTTGCGGGTTCTGCAATGTCAAAACCGGCAAGCCCGGCGCGGTGGATAAGGACGAGCCTCGCCGAGTCGCTCAGTCGCTCGCTGGCGCAGGGCTYAAGCATATTGTGATTACCTCAGTCGATCGTGATGATCTTGCTGATGGCGGCGCAGGGATCTGGGCCGAGACCATCATGCGGACGCGCGAAGCATGCCCGGACATGTCCATCGAAGTGCTCGTTGGAGATTTCAAAGGCGATGAGGCTGCACTTCAAATGGTCATCGATGCCAAACCAAATATCCTGGCGCACAACCTCGAAACCGTCCGGCGGTGTCACCCAGCAGTCCGCCCGAGTGCCAAGTATGAACGGACGATGGAACTTTTGCGAAGGGTCAAAGCCCAGGGCGGGGTGGCAAAAACCGGCATCATGGTTGGGATTGGCGAACGCACTGAAGAAGTCTTTGAGATGTTCGATGAGTTGATCGCGATGACCGCTGACCATGATGGTCCACGAGATCGCAACGATGCGAGCCGGGGCGATCCGTGCGATATTATTACCATCGGCCAATACCTCCAGCCCACCCGAAATCACCTGCCGATCGATCGTTGGGTGCATCCCGACGAGTTCGCAGAATATGAAAAGGTCGGCACGGCTGCCGGGATCAAGATGGTGGTGAGTGGCCCTTTGGTTCGTTCGAGCTATCTCGCGGATAAACAGGCGGACATGTTTGCGATGTTGAGCTGAGTACGCAACAAAGCGGGTAGGTTGTCCCCCCTATTTGCAAGATTGCTTGTAGGGTGAATGCCCTGTTGTTTGTGATGAGATGGATTGGGAGTTCATCTTTGTACAGGAATATCCGAGTGCAGTGAGTGGAGCGTGAAGTTTCACACATTGGAGCACGGATGTTCAAGTTCAGTTTTTTACAATCCATCAAGGCCAAGCTGTGCATGATGTTCATGATCGCGGGCGCGATCCCCATGATCGTCTCGATGGCTGTGATTAATGACCGTTCTGAAGAGGTTCTGATTGCCAAGGCTGAAGAATCGCTTATTGAGAGCGCGACAACACGCGAGAGCATGCTCAATGATCATGTCGAATCGCTCAAAACGAGTGCAAAGATACTCTCAAATCAGACCGCAATCAGCGAGTTCATTGCTGATCGCGCAGGCAACAATCCAGACGCGGGCGAATACTTTGAAGCCGCCTGGAATGAAGTGGTTGAGTTCCAAAGCGCCCATTGGGGCTCGGTTCATCATGTGTTCCTTACCGATGTTACTGGCACGGTCATATTGAGTCCTGCCCATGCAGGGATGGATGTGCCTGCTCATGAACCTGTTTTTGTTGGGATGCAAAGCTCGCACCTCGGCGATTCGATCGCAGACTCAAAGTTTTTTCTCCAAGCCCTCAAAGGGGTGTATGTTACTGATTTCTTTGGATTTGCTGAGCGTGACCATTATCACCAGCTGGTGTTGCACCCCGTTCTAGATGAAGACGGACAAGCGGTCGGCGTGATTGTGATGGAGGTGACGATCGAGAGTCTTGAGGCTTTGATGAATGATGGGTTCTCAATCGGAGAGACCGGCAATATCTATATCGCAACCAATCAAGGGCTGCGAGTTGTTCATCGGAAAGAAGATTTTCAGCCAGATCCTATTGTCGGGACTGGGGTACTCAGCGCGATTGATTCACAAGAACCAGTCAGCGGCTGGTATGAACCCGAACCAGGGCGAAAAGTCTTTGGGGTGTATCACGCTTCGCGGATTTATCCTTGGGTTGTTTGTGTCGAGGTCGATCGCGATGAGCTCTTTGCGCCAGTTCGTGCGCAACAGCGATTGTTCCTGATCGTGATGCTGGCAAGCTTAAGCGTCTTTGCGATCATGGTGTATAGCGTGGGGCGGATGTTCTGGGTGCCTTTACAATCGATTGCAGCGTCGACTAATCGGGTTGCAGATGGTGATCTTTGGCATGAGATACCGACAACACGAAAAGATGAAATCGGACAGCTTGAATCCGCAGTGAATGCAATGCGCATTGCAATGAAACAACAAATCGACCATCTCGATTCACTCATTGCAGAGCGGACAGTCGAGCTTGAGAAGGTCAGCAGCGAGTTCAAGCACGAGGCAGAGCACGATCGGCTCACCGGGTTAGCGAACCGATCAGTACTCGAAGTAATGCTTGAGCAAGAGCTTGAAAAGTATAAAACAGATTCGGTACATCTGATCTCGGTGTTGTTCTTCGACTTTGATCGCTTTAAGGTCGTCAATGATTCGCTCGGACACGCGACCGGCGATGCGTTGCTCTGTTCGATCGCGGATCGTTTCCAAAGCGAGTTGCGAGAATCAGATCTGGCTGCTCGGTTTGGTGGCGACGAGTTTGTGGTTGTGCTTTCGCCGGTTGAAACAGAGGGGCATGCGCACCAGGCAGCCGCTCGGTTGCTCAAGGTCTTTGAAGAGCCTCATGTGATTGATGGGCATCRGATCACATCAACGGCAAGCATCGGGCTGGTGATCGCTGATCCAAGATACATAGCTGCGGCCGAGATGATCCGCGATGCGGATGCTGCGATGTATCAAGCAAAGCTTGCGGGCAAGGGGCAGGTCATCGCGTTTGATGAAGAGATGTTCGAGGACGCAAAGCGGAGATTGCGTCTTGAAGAAGACATGAATGATGCGATTGCAAACGATGAACTTCGTGTGGTGTATCAGCCGATCATCGGGATGGAAGATATGAGTATCGTCGGTTTCGAAGCTCTTATGCGATGGGAGCATCCCGAGCTTGGGATGATCCGCCCAGACCATTTTATTCCGATCGCTGAGGACACCGGGCAGATCATTGAGCTTGGTGCATGGATTCTCAAAGAAGCCGTCGAACAGATTGTGCGATGGGATCAAGAATACGATCTCGATGGCACGCTCTCGATCAATGTGAATGTTGCCAAACGCCAGCTGATCCATCCAGAGTTTCTTGGGTTGGTTAAGAAGGTTCTTAAGGACACCGGGCTCGCGCCGCATCGGCTCAAGATCGAGATCACGGAATCAACCGCAATCGATCCAAGGCATGATATGAGCCTTGTAATCAAGCGAATCCGTGAGCTTGGGGTTCTGATCGCGATGGATGACTTTGGGACTGGGCATTCATCGCTGAGCCTGTTGCACAAGTTTGATTTTGATATTCTCAAAATTGACCAGAGCTTTGTGCAAGGGATGGAAAACTCTCGTGAGATGAGCGCCGTGCTTCATTCGATTATCGCGCTGGCGCAGAACACTGGCATGAAGGTCGTCGCAGAAGGCGCCGAGACCGAATCCCAGGTCGCGTGTTTGATATCACACGAATGCGACATGATCCAGGGGTATTACTTCTCGCGTCCATTGCCATCCAAAGAAGCCGGTGAGTTTCTCGATCGGCCACTCGAGTTCAATCAGGCAGCGTGAGCAGCCACATGAGCAACCAAGCGCAAGTTTATGYTCAGTCGCGCGGGGTGAAATCGACCGGGCCTCGCTGTTGGTGTCCTTCGATACCAATGATCTTATTCTTCTCGTCGCGTTTGAACTCCATAATGAAGCCATCAACGCCTGCGATCATAAACTGGTCTTTCTCGATGCAGATGAGATTCGTCCATTGCGAGACCCCGTCACGCTTGTACTGAGCCGAGCCCTGATCGATACGCACATGGCGAGGCCCATAGTCGCCAGCATACGCTGCGAGTTCTTCGGGCGAACACTGGATTGGATCGTTCTTGGCTCTGAGCGCAGCCAAGCCCCATCGGGCCGATTCGTCGCCGTTGTTGGAGGCGTTTTGAAGGGCATCAAAGATCGCAATATCCAAGGCATCGTCAGCAGCCGATTCGATATCAGGAGCGACCCCGGTGCCTTCCCAGTTGGTCCCGCTGATCGGATTGATCGCGCGGGCGATCGGCAGGACGACCATCAACTGGTTATCAAAGATGAATGAATCGACGGGGTGTGCGCCCCCGCCGGTGGTTTCGCCGATGATGGTCGCGCGTTTAAGATTCTTTAGGTTGTAGGTGAACTCCTCGGCTGCCGAGAATGTTCGATTGCTGGTCAGCACATACACCGGGACATCGGGCATCGCCAGGTCGGTGTTGATATTGGCATGCGTCCAAAACTCGGTCGTGCGATCATCCGGGCGATAGTACAACGAGTTGAGATGGATCGGCTCTGAAGGATCAAACAGATAGGACGAGATGAGTTGAACCGTTGCGGGATCGCCGCCGCCATTTTGACGGAGATCGAAGATGATCGAGTTCGCCCCTTGCATCAGCCTCATGCTTGCTTCGAGGGTTTCTTCGATAAATGGAGCAGGGTTGAACCCGCGCAGATCGATGTAGCCCACATTGCCATCGAGCCTTTGAACACTGATAAACCCGAACGGGGCAGCCGGGCCTCGCATGATGGTGCTGGCGTTATCATCTTTATCATTTTCCTCCTGATCACTCGGAGGCTGCCAGCCTTGAGGCAATGCTCGAACACCAAAGTGCAGGTCATGCGTCAAGTCTCGCAGGTCCTCTTCGAGTTGATTCGCGAGCATCTGCCGATCGAGTCCGTCGTAGTTCCCGTTTTCGAGATTGCTCAAGATCATCGCCGATGCCTGCTCGCCGATCTCAGGGAAGACATAGTTGGCTTCAATAGAATGCGCGATGTCGGTGATCATCTCACTGGTTTCGGATTCGTCGGCTTGGGCGAAAGTTCCAGAGAGGATTATGAATGAAGATGCGCAACAAATTGCCAAGTGGTTCATCTATGTACTCCTGCGTGTGGGTGTGCTGATCGGTTTACACGCTCAGAGAGATCTAGATGCACTGGCAATCATATTCAGCCATAGATATACAGAAAAAGCGAAATATGTGAACAGTAAGCAGTGAGAACCATCATGAACAGGCAGAAAACCGGAGTGTCATCCGTGTGCGCATCGTTTCATTGGGTTCCAAAATCACTACCCCGGTGTTCGATTTGCCCGCAGCGTGGCGATTGAATCCATCATTGACCATCGAGACTGGCTCGATACACACAAACGCATCCGCTTTCCCATCTGCAAGCTTTGGCGTATAGATCACGACATGGTTGAGGTTTTCAGAACACTGCATCGTCATGCAGATATTGCTCGCAGCCCAATCAAATGTTGCCAGCCCGCCGAACCCGGCGAATACATCATCAAGCCCAGGATTGCCAATCGAATCGCCATTGATGAACGCTTGACAAACCTCATCCATCTCAGGCTCACCAGTCGGGATGCAGCCTGCGGTTGGGTAGCGCCCTGCGACATCGAGCTGGACATGCAGATCATCTGCGTCTGAAAAGAGCTGGCGGTGAATATATGGGTGATGCCCGCAACCCACCGGAATCGGATGGTCGTCAAGATTTGTGATCGAGAGATCAATCTCCACGCTATCAGGTCCGATCTCAAAGCGTTGCACCGCACCAAACTTGAATGGAGAGTTGATCCTGCCCTGCTCGAACGAACGCGAGTCGAGAACGAACCTGGCCGTAATCGGAGAGCGGTCTGTAATCGCCCAAGCCAGATCGCGGGCGACTCCATGAATGGCTGTGTTATCGGATGAGTTTGGTTTCAAGCGATGGGTTTGATCGGCAAAGGTGAACTGTGCATCTTTGATCCGGTTGGTCCAAGGCAGCATCACAAACGATCCCGCATCCGATGCCGATTCCGAATCACTGGGCATCGTGCGAAAAACAGGTGCCCATTGCCCGGCCTGGTTCTTGATCATCAAGGACACAATCGACGCGCCCAACCGAGGATTGAGCGTGAGTTTGATCTGGTCGAGTTCGAGAATGAGATCATCAGTGCGCGGATTCATGTTCGATTTTAGACCGTCAAGCAGGTTCAAACTTGGGCGAATAGGCATAGGGAAAACAGCCCGAAATATGTAATCGGACGCTGGCACGATCGAGCGAATCGGCACAGATGGAACAGGCGATAGAAACGGGCGATTCGCGGCGCAGTTTCCGCGCTGTTCTCAACAGGTTGACTTGACAGGCCGATACATGATTTGTCTGTTTATATGTAGCGATCTGAGTTCAGCTGGGCGGATGATGACGATCGATTCGGTCTGTAGGCCGGTGAGGAGTAGTGCATGGACCCTAACAAGCGCGAGCAAACAACCAACGAGGCGACTCCATCACGGAAGCGCGCCAAGAAAATCGACGCCAATCCATCAGCGGAGATGAAACTCCCCAAGGTCGAGGATGATGTACTCAATGTGATCGAAGGCGTGGAGTCTCAACTTATCGCGATGCGCCAAGCGCACGAGTCCCATCGTCAAGCCATGAAAGAACTCGCCAAGCTCAAACGCGAGAACGAGGATCAAACCAAAGAACTCGAAGGGCGAGAGTCTGAACTGACAACCCGCGAGGTCGAACTCGCCGAGATGCGTCAAGATTTCGAATCCCGCGAGATGAACCTGATCCAACGCGCTGGTGGTCTTGAACAACGAGAATCCAAGATCGCCACCCAAGCCGAGCTTCTCGAACAGCAAGAAGCCGATATCGAGACCAAAGACAAAACGCTCGATGTCAAAATTCAAGAGCTCGATTCCCAGCTCGCAGGCCTTTCAAAGCGAAAAACCGAGCTTGGCGAAATTGAGAAACAAGTCAAGCTCAAGCTCGCTGAAGAAAACGATGCAGCCGAGAAGCTTTCCATAGCGAGCGGCGAGCTTGAATCCGCCAATTCGCTGCTTCAAGAAATGGGCAGCAAGATCAGCTCAACCAATGAGCAACTTCTCGAAACCCAATCGGCACACAAGGCAGCCGTTACGGACCTCGCCGCGAGCAAAGATGCTCACGAAACAGCAGCCAAAGAACTCAAAACAACGGTTTCCAAGCTTCGAGGGCGAGAAATCGAACTCACCGAGCGTTCGCACACACTCGAAGAACTCGCCGAAAAAGCGGGCGGGCTTGAGCATGATCTCAGCACCAGCCGCGAGCAGTACAGCGGGCAGCTTACCGAAGCGACCGAGCAGTTCGCACGCGAGCAGAAAGTTGTCGAAGGGCTGCGGGCGCAGGTCGAGATGCTCGAAACCGAGCGCGACCATGCGTTATCGAGTTCGTCAAATCAAACGGACGCGGTGAACGCAAAGCTCAAGCAGGCAACCGCCGAGCTTGAATCCATGCGTCAGGCTGCCAATGAACTCGGCGAGCAAGGCCAGCAGAGCGAAGGCCGCGTTGGCAAACTCACTCAAGATCTCGCCGATTCGCAAAAACAAATCGAAACACTGACCGCGCAAGTCAATGAAATCGCAGGAAGCGCAGACGAAGAGCTCACCACAGAATGCGCACGCATCGGCGACTTTGAATCGAAAATCGCATCGCTGACCAAGCAGCTCGAAGATTCGTCAACCCGTCAATCATCGCTTGAAACAGAGCTTCAAAGCAAGCCTCAGGTTGATCCAGCAATGGAATCAGCACTTAAAGAACAGGTTGAAAAAGCACAAGAAGAATCGCTCACCCTCGAGATCAAACTCGAAGAAGCGGCAACAGCGTTGGTATCGCTCAGGGATAACCTGGCGGTTCGTGATGAGGAAGTCGCCAAGAGCAACGCCAAGGTGCAAGAACTCTCAGAGCAGGCAACCGAGTTGTTCGAAACAATCGAAAAGCTTGGCACACAGCTCGAAGAAGCCCAGTCATCGCCAAAGGTTGAAGTAAGCGATTGGAACAAAGATCGTCGAACTCGCCTCCAGAAGATGCGTCGGGTATTGGCTGGCGATGCCGAGAAGATTCGCATGGCCACCGAAGCATTACGATCACGCTATGACCAGTGTGAACAGGTGCTGACCAAACGCGCCGAACTCGCCGAAGCCTATGAAGCTATCGCGTCTGCCCAGCGGAAGTATCAAGGGCGCGAAGTGCGTTCGGGGGTTTTCCTTGGGTTGATCGGGATGGCTGCGATTACAATGGTGCTTGCAGCAACGAGTTGGTTTGTCTCTGACCGGGTCACGCCGGGCATGTATGCAGCCAAGGTCACAATGGCCGCGTCATCGGGCGATTCAACATTAAGCGAAGCCGAGATGGAGCAGTGGGAGGTGTATATCACCCAGCTCGCGACCGATCCTCGGTTCCTGGAAGTGGCTGCCGACCGGATGAAACGACGCGGGATCGCCGAGTTTAGTATCCCGGGCGATCTCTCACGCGAGATGGAACACTCACTCGATGTGATCTCGGCGATGCCGGGCACGATCGTGATGGAATATCGTGGCGAGGGTGCTGCCCGCTCGGCGCGTGTGCTCGATACCTTCACTGTCGCGTTATCGAGTGCTGCAAACGCTGCTCGGGCGCGTCGTGCCGATAGCTCGATGACCATTATCGAATCGGTAGCAACTGCTGGCGATGAACCACTCGATACACGCCGAATCGAAATGGCAGGCATGATCTTTGGTGGATCAATGCTCTTCGTGATGATCCTCGGGGGGATCATGTGGAAGCGTCTGAGTGCTGCCAAAGCCAAGTTCGAGGACGATTCACGGATCGAAGCACTCTTTGACGAGGCAGAATGGCAGATGCCGGGTTGAGTTGATCAGTTATCCACAATTGCGTTTGGTATCGCCCACTATTTTGGCGATTGGCAAGCTCTGAACAAAATGGGTACAAAGCAATCTATGTACAAGGCCGATCCGGTATGGATCGGCCTTGTTTATGTTTTCGGGTTTGGCAGTGTTCGAGAGAAACGCCCTTTAGAGCGAGCCTTCAGAGCTGACCAAGAGAGGACTTGCATCCTTGATGTCTTGAGCCATCATCGGGTAGATCGCCAAGTTGCGTTCGGTCGCCAGATTCACATCGACATCAAAGTCTTGGAACTCGCCGGTGGGGGAGAAGGTCGCGATTTCGCGAACGATGTTGCCCTCACTATCGAGGACGACCAGGCGGTAGGGTTCGTTGTTTTCTGTCTTGAGATTTTTAACGAACAGCCGAGCTGTTTTCCAGTCTGGATTGGTCCAAACGGCTGCGACGGCACTGGTTTTAGTCGCGGTTGCTTCTGTTGTGAGTGCAACACGCTGGGTGTTGGCATCGAAGATTGTGGATTCGAGATATTGAGCACCAATGGTGTCATACAAGCTTGCGACGAGTGCTTGCGACTCGACCTGTTTATAGGTGTCAAGCGTGTTGATGGTGACGATGCCCAGTGCGAGCGATGCCGCGGCAAAGCTGATCGCAGCACCACGCCAGATACTGTTGACCCGGTCGCTCTTGGAAAGCTTTGGTTGCGAGGTTGCGCGGTGTGCTGAGGCAATGGTTGATGGGTCGATCCGACCAACAACAGCAGATGGAGCGAGCTTGTCTTGAGCGATGCGTGCTTCGTTTTCGTCTTCGCGCATCGCTGCACGGACAGCAGCCAACACGAGCGTTCGCAGCTCGGCATTGGGTTCAACCTCAGGCATGAGATCGCCCAGATCGGCCATTCTCCGGGCTTCATCGCGCACGCGGGCTTGGACTGATTCTGGTGCAGCGGCAAAGGCTGCTTCGTAGGCTTCACGCTCTGTGTCGTCGAGCAGTCCCATCGCATGGAGCATGGTAGATTCGATAAGTTCGTGGGTATTCATGATTTGATTTCCTCTCCGGTTCGTTCACGCAAACGGACCAGTGCTCTGCTAAGAGCGGATTTAATAGTCCCTAAGGGAGTTTCAAGTTCTTCGCTAATCTGCCTAAGTGTTTGTCCACCTAGGTAGGCCCTCATAACGACAGTCTTCTGAAGCTCAGGGAGTGTCTCTATTTTGATGACGAGCGCCGAAAAGTGCTCGTCGTGTTCCATTCTTTGTCCTGCGTTGGACTCCGTCCAAGCGCCGATTCCTGATGCCAACGAATCGTCAAGCACCGCGGTTTTGATCCGAGCCCGCTTGCGTCTGAGCTTGTCGACCAAGTGGCGACGAGTCAGAAGCATGACCCAGGTCACAAGTGCGGCTTTTCGTGGGTCGTACCGATCAGCAGTACGCCAAAGCCGAACAAATATTTCCTGCACGCCGTCTTCAGCTTCAGATCGAGTCGGCATCGATTGGTACGCCATACGGAATACCAACGAACCAAATCGTTCGTACAGTTCGCCGACAGCGGCTTCTTGATTGGCCGAGACTCGTTGCATCAGCTCGTAATCAACCTTATCTTGACCCGTGAGATCGCTCGCCCGCAATGGCGGAGGAGTTGGACGCTCTGCGCCCGGGTTCGAAGAGCCCGGTACGGGTTGTGAGTTTTCTACATTCTTATTCATATTCCACCGGGGTACGAGTGCGCCCGGAGACAGTGAAACAGAACACCGTCTGGACTCCTATACGAATATCCGATCATTCGGAYGCTTGCAAGTGCTGTCTTTAGAAAGTTTTTTCGCAATTCCACACGCAAGTACGGCATATGGACGGTATTCGTGTGACGATATTTGTTTTGGGACCACCAAATTCGAGATCAGGGGTTGCTCTTTTGAATGATTTTCGATACATTGTAGATGAATCACGCTGCTGTACAGGCAGTTGTGGGGTCTGCGAATGCTCATCGTGGAACAAGAATGAGCATTCGTTACACGGAGATAGGGTCATGCCGATGAATCGGATAGGACATACATCCAGAGGTTTGCATACAAGCAGTATGCACAATCGCGGCGGTTCGCGCGATGCTTTCACTATGATTGATCTCTTGGTGACCATCGCGGTCATCAGCTTGCTCATCGGGCTGCTGTTGCCTGGTGTTGCCAAAGTACGAGAATCAACCCGCAAAATCGTCTGTGGCTCAAACATGCGTCAAATGGGCATGGGTGTGAGTATGTTCACCCAAGACAATATGGAACGCCTCCCAAATAGTGTGTTCCTCTTGCCACCCCGCTCGAATGCAGCTTCGTATCCATCCCCAGAACGGATGGACACGGTTCGCTTAACCTATGACGAATACCCAAACCATCGCGGCGATCTCTGGGATGGTCTCGGTCTTCTCTTTGCACAAGAATATATCACCGCACCCAATGTGTACTACTGCCCAAGCCACACCGGAAACTTCATCTTTGAAGACGGTGAAGAAGCATGGGTTCGTCTTGATGGCGAAGATGAAATCATCATCAACTATCATTATAGAGGTGCTGGTCCAGATGACTCACGCGTGCTCTACAACATCAATCCAACCGCAGCACTCGTGACTGACACACTCCGGTCATACAACGATCTGAATCATGAAGGCGGGTTTAATATCCTCCAGGCTGGGCTCGCAGTCAACTGGTTCGAAGATATCGGCGATGAGATTGCTCAAGACATCCTCCTCCGCAGCGGCGAGGACGGCAACCAGGCATCAACCGTGATTAACGCATGGGATCTGCTTGATGGCGACCCAAACGACAATGACTTGCCGTAAGCGATTTGTTGATAGTCAGAACTTCACTCTTCCAAGATCCATGATCTTGGTTTTTTTATGGGGAGTGTTCATCCCGGCTTTCGAAGTTGTTGGACGATCTCTTCTGGAGGCATGCAACGCAAGGCGGTGCATTGGCGTATCCTCTTAACATGCACAACGCTCGAAATCTCATCGTTCCTGCTCTGCTCGCCTTCATCCTTCTTGGAATGATGCCCAGCGAGGCCTTTTCACAACTCTCCGTCGATCGGCTCTACTTTGGAGTCGGGCAGCGCGTAGTTGTTCGGGTGGATGCTCCAGAAGACTACGCTGGCGAGCTCACCCTCAAGCTTCATCATCCCGGCACACTCGAAGTGATTCAGAGCGTTGCAGGCGCGAAGGGACGCGTCGATCTTACCAGCTTGTTCTCGACGATCTGGGCAGACAAATCGCACAAGGTCATGCTCGTGCAGTTGTATCTCGATTCCGTGGCGACAGGCTCGCCTTTGATTCTTCAGCCGATGGTCACGCCCAATATTGCGGTCCGGGTGAACCCGTCAACAATGGAACTCTCCGAGAGCAGAGAGGCCGAGGTGGTATTCGAAGATGATCGGCTTTCGAGTAAACTCGCCAAAGGGCAAGTGAAGTCGCTCGATCGAGAAATAACATACTCCGGGCTGCGCATCTATCGCGAGCAAGAAGTCGTCATGGAAACATCGGCAGGCGAGATCGTCTATCGGCTTCGCCCAGACGCTGCACCAAACACCGCGTACAACTTCATGCACCTGGTCAGTGGCGGCTTTTATACCAACATCATTTTCCATCGTGTGGTCGCTGCGCTCAGCGATGGGCGGCCGTTTGTGATCCAGGTCGGTGATCCCTCAGGCACCGGTTCGGGCGGTCCTGGATACATGACCGATCTCGAAAAAACAACACTCCCTCACGACTTCGGCGTGCTCTCGATGGCCCGTGGAGGCGATCCGAATACCAACGGCTCGCAGGTCTTTGTTTGCCTCTCCAGAGAAGGCACTGCTTTTCTCGATGGTCGATACACCGCGTTTGCGCAGGCCGTCTCTGGTGCTGCGGTCATCCGCGAGATCGCAGCGGTCCCGGTCGATGCCGACGATCGCCCGTTTGATCCGCCGATGATCCTCAAGGCCTATACGCGCGATGCGCCATCAATCGCCAAGCGGCTGATTCCGATCAGTGTCCAGGCCAAAGAGGCGAATGATGCAAACAGTGCAAACAAAACGCCAGCCGTCCCCGATCGGTAAGGCGAGTTGTTGTTTGATGGTTTAGAACTTGAACGACACATTGATCGAGCCGAAGATTCCGGTATCGATATCTTGTGAAGTCAGGTCGTTGCCGTTGGTATCGAGAATTTCAAGTTCGCCCGCCATCATCGCGCCGATGCGCCCGCTGATCTCGATGGTATCGTTTGGTTCGTAGATCGTATAAAACGCGATCGGGAACCGTCGATGCGTCGCGATGCCTTCGGGGGCCGCCGCGTGCGAATCATCGAGCCGAAAGGTTGTTGATGCAAACTGGGCGGTGAGCCCATAGTCGAGCGCGTCCGATGCTTTGTAGTTGAACTTGAGCCCGACGCCTTCGCTCTCGATGCTCCAATATTCGTTGATCGTGTATCGCACCTGAGGCAACGGCACCACAAGCACATCATCGTCGAGCCGAGTGCGTACCGCGACACCCAAGCCAAGTTCGAGTGTGTTGTTCACTTTATGGCGATACCCGCCCATGAGCATCCCGTCGATGGTGTCGCCAAAGTCGGCGTTGTTCTCGCCGTTGGAGAGTACGCCGCCGCCAATGAACCAACTCGAGCCTGCATCGGTTTGAGCCGCGTACATCCCGATGAGCGACAGGGTTGTAACATTGTCAAACTCGCTGCCGATGCTCGCCGCATCACCAGCGACGGCCGTTGCCGATGGGGTGATGTCATAGTCGACAATCCCGGCATTGAAATCGATCGAGAGCATGCCAGCATCTCCGACTCGGCGAGATCCCTTGATTCCAAGCCCATACTCGGCGAATCCGAACTCTCCAGTCCCGTTATCAAAGTCTGCATCGCTGAGATACGAACCATGCACCCGAGCCTCGAAGGTGAAGCCGGTTTGAGTTTCGGCAACAGGCAGGTTCTCGGACTCAGTAGC
This sequence comes from bacterium, assembly GCA_002401225.1. Lineage (GTDB taxonomy): Bacteria > Planctomycetota > Phycisphaerae > Phycisphaerales > UBA1924 > UBA1924. The sequence goes on along the minus strand of NVSM01000008.1, from coordinate 9,270 downwards.
TGGTTCGGAGGACTCGGTCGGTTCAGTTGGTTGATTGGCAAACGCCGATCCAGAGCCGAGGATAAGGGCAGCGAGGAGCGAAACAGCAGCGGGGGAGTTCATCGATCAGAACCTTTCGTTGGGTATTCATACCAGATGTGATGGATGATACCTGAACCGAGCGGGTTTGGTCGCAGTTTGGAGGCGAAGGATTTGGGAAGATGCTGTCGCTTTGTTCTGGAACTCAATTCCTGAGTTCAATCGACTCGCCAAAGCAAGATTGACGGGCTAGACTTGCCACCGACATCGATTTGATGTCGACCCGGTTGTTGTCGGTTGGTCATTTGGCCAGTTTACAAGCCTCTGGGGGACTAACTCAATTGGTAGAGTGCCAGCTTTGCAAGCTGGAAGTTAGGGGTTCAAGTCCCCTGTCCTCCACTTTTTACGATCAACGCCTTGCACAATGTGAGGCGTTTTTTCATGGGTATGTTCAGAGCGATGGGGGTTTGATCAGGTGATCAAGCACCTGTTCAAAGCTCGGATCAGTTTGTTCATCTCTGAGACCTGCGATCCGCTGATAGATATCCGCTGCCCCTTTGTGAAACCCGCCAGGCAGATCGACTGCTTCAAAGGTCGCTGCGATTTCGTTCATCTCGCCAACATATCGCCAAGCCTTGCCTGTCACGCGTGACATTTGTCCGTGGGTTTGGGCAGTGAAGCCCGGTTCGTCAAGATCCCATTGCGTTTCGAGCGCATCGCGAACACCGAGTTTTTCGGCAGCCGCGACGATGCCGCTCAGGAGCGCCATCGAGCCTTTGGAGTACGCTGCGTAGCACATCTTGAGCGCGGAGGCATCACCAACACGATCGCTGACGATTCTCGTTTCAAGATGTCCCTGATGAAAGCACTTTGCGATCGATTCGGTTTGTTTGCCAGAGAGATACAGGATCGTGCCGTCTTGCCACGCCGGCCCGCCGATGATCCCACCATCGGCRAACTCGATCCCAGCCTTTGCCAAGCGAGAGCCTATTGCGCATGCTCGTTGAGGCGAGATGGCATTGGCATCGACAAATGTGCCAGTGAATCCCGCTGCGATGACCTGGTCAGCAACAGAATCCGCAGCGTGAGGCGGGCAGATGCTGATGATGATTGTGCAAGTTTGGCATAATGACTGAAGAGATTCGGCATCAATCAAACCATGCTGATTAGCTCGTTTTTTAGAGGCATCGCTTCTGCCAATCGAGACCCAATGAGATTTGTAGCCGCTCGCTTGTGCGCACACAGCGAGCGATACGCCCATCGCTCCAGGATGAAGAAATCCGATAGGGTTGCTGATCATGAGGCTTGTTCCATTGGCGGATGTGCCAAAGAGTCATTCTTTTGAAATCGGACACTCCATGGTCAAACACCAAGGCGTCGCCGGATATTCCACTACGCAGCGATAGCCTCGAAACTCGGAGAGCGATCCCCATTGAGCCCGATCGAAGGCGTAGTTGATCAAGCCGGGGTAGATCCCGATATGCGATGCTTGGACGATCGGCGGGGCACCCAAGAACTGGGCTCGCTGAGCCTCATGCACCGGACGATCATGTGATTTACCCTCGCCAGAACTTGGTCGTCCTTCGAGGAGTCCATAAATCGAATGGCTGAACTCGCCAAAGTTGGTCAGGGATTCATGAATGAAGACATCAAACACGACATGCTCGACGGGGGTGCGGAGCATAAGTTCGTATCGCCCAAAGGTATTGTCCTCTGACCAATAGCGAGGCAGCGCCGATCGGTAGTGTTCGCCGGTCACACAATCGAGYGAGCCGTGCTTACCCACAATGCCCGGTGCGAGTTCGTCATAGATTACGCCATCGGTGCCGACAAACTGATTGATCTCTGGGAGTGGTTGCGAGCAGAACTCTGGAATCAAAGGCAGCGATGTTCCTGTAGATGCTTCCGGGCACAGTGGGGCTCGTTTGAACTCCATGTTGGGCGTGGTCTCGGTGTCAGAATGCCAAAGCCTACGGATGATCCAAGGCACATCGCTTCGCAGGCGTTCAAACTTCATGAACCCGCTGAGCTGGAGCATGTCGAGCCGATCAGGATTGTCTATCGATGGCTTGATGCACAAGGTAAGGAACTGAACCTTGGCGCGAACGCCCCAGATGGCAGATCCTGATTGATAAAAGGCTTTGCGTTCTTCAAGTTCGATCTTGTCATCGCGCCCGCCCGCTGCGAGCATGGCTTCAAACGATCGCCGATCGCCTGCACGATTTCGGACAAAGTCTCGGAAAACTCGATCGGCATCGCGAACAGCGAGAATGCGATTGGAATCGACCCCTTTGGCTTGGGCAGCCTTGAGCACAATCTCGACACCCCCAGAACCAGGGATATGTTTGACTGCTTTGAGCAAATCAGACGAATCGGAGAACTTCGAGACCTTCCAGGCGAGCGTTTTGTCGAGTCCGAGAATTCGGCCGATCTCGGTCGGACGAGCGCCTTCAAGCCCTGCGCCAGACAAGAGATCCGCAAAGGCAGCCTGAGCCTGGCGAACGCAAATCACCGCTTCGTGCGAGAAATCGTCATTTGAATGAAATTGAGTAGAAGATTGAACCATCAACCTATTATACAGGGTTTGTGAGCGGAACCGAGGGAAGAAATGGGTTTTTGAATATTTCTCTAAATATTTCTCTAAAGAAGATTGACACGGCTTTGAAATCTGATATATTGCGTACTCAAAGGGGATTATTCATCGTGCAAAGCCTGGTGTTGTTTCTGGAACTCTGTACGAATAATCGCAAAGAACAGGAGAAGCGAAAATGAAGTATCCAATCGCATGGATCACACTTGCAGCAACGGCTGCTATTTCACAAGGCGAGGTCATCAGTCAAAGCGTCGCGTTTGACATGGATCTCGGGGGACAGATTCTCGATTTCCAACAGTTTGACACCTTGGGAGGCACCCGACAACTCACCGGCTTGTCGCTCTCCTATGACCAGTCAATCTCATACGATATCACCATCGAGAGSAACGGCTACACGGCGGTCAACGCTGGGGACTGGGAAGCATGGATTTCATACTCTTCGATCCACCAGTTTGGGCTCGTTTCAGATGGGAGAGGCGGCGACGATAATGATAACAACCCACCATTTATTGGCCCAGGGGCAGCAGGTGCGTTTGATATAACGAGTGCGCTCGGTGCTTCAGACGGATACAACGGCACCGGCGTCGATACCCATCATGTTCAGGTGGCCGAGCAATTTATTTTCCAGGCAAGCTATGACACATCGACGCTGTTCGGAGGGCGAATGCTCGAAGCGATGACTGGACCCGGAACGCTTTCCACCGTTTTCGGCGGGTTTATGGAAGGCGGGGGCGGCTGGAATGTTGATCCGGGTTGGATCGTTGATCCTGACAACCCGCCTGAAGGCGACTTTGGGCCATTTCAAGATCCGTACTATGGGTTCTTCATGACCTTTGCGAACTTCCAGCACGCGGGCACGATCACGGTCGAGTTCGAATATACCACCGTCCCGGCTCCATCTGGGTTGCTCGTTCTTTCTGGCGTTGGTTTGTTTGGGGTTCGCCGACGACGAGCCTAAGGCGATCGATTTCCGACGGAGTTGATTCCCCTCTCTGTCAAGAAGCACCCGGCATCCGGGTGCTTTTTTCATGAAATTGGCGATGAAAATGTGTGGAATGGATGATCAACGATGGTAATTGGAGCCGGATCGGCCTTCAATCTTTGTATGACTGATCAGCACGAAATCATTGCCTTCTATAAGTTTACCGCGATCAACGATTGCGATTCATGGGCTCCTGTTCTCAAGCAACAGATGCTGGATTTGGATATCATGGGCACGATCTTGCTTGCGCCCGAAGGCATCAACGGGACGATCGGCGGCAAGCCGGAATCGGTCGAGAAGATTGTGGGCATCATGCGGGCGCATGAAGGGCTTGAAGATCTGCCGATGAAAACGAGTTAYGCCCCCGGGCATGTGTTTAACCGGGCCAAGGTCAAGGTGAAGCCTTCGCTGATTAATATCGGATCGGAAGTTGATCCTAACGAACTCGTCGGCGAGTATGTCAAACCCAAAGACTGGAACGCGTTGATCTCCGATCCAGAGATGGTGCTGATCGATGCCCGCAACGATTATGAGTTCCACGCGGGAACATTTGAGGGTGCGATCGATCCAGATATCAAACGCTTCCGTGAGCTGCCTGCGTTTGTGAATCAGAACTATGATCCGAAAGTGCATAAGAAGGTTGCGATGTTCTGCACCGGAGGCATCCGCTGCGAAAAATCAACATCGTGGATGCTCGAACAAGGGTTCGAGAATGTGTACCACCTCGAAGGCGGCATCTTGAAGTATCTCGAAGAGATCCCACAAAGCGAGAGCATGTGGAAGGGTGATTGCTATGTTTTTGATGAACGCGTTGGCGTGAATCATGAGTTGGAGCCGTCGGACGAAGCGAAGTTCTGTCCGGGGTGTGGAAGAGCGCTCACAACCAAGCTGCGTTGTTCGCCCGATTATGTTGCAGGCCAACAATGCTCGTTCTGCCCGAGTGTTGTCGATAATGGCCGGCCGGCTCAAGCAACGAGTTGATTATCTGATGCAGAATCAAGTTCAATCGTTGTGAGTTGATACTCGCCGGTCTGTTTCGCGTGATACATCGAGCTGTCGAGTGTTTCGTATACGCTTTGCGGCGCGTACTCGCATGGCCCGGTGACATACACCGCTGCGATGGAGCCGCCGAGATGGGGTCGGTTTTCSMTTCCTNWCGATNNSGTMGKCATNCNKWYAAAGNMTTTGGNNNWKMYGATCGAGGGTTTGGGTTGCTTTTTTGATATCGGTGATGGTGTTCATGATGATCACGAACTTATCGTTGTAGATTCGCCCGACGATGTGTTCTTCGCCGACCGCTCGCAAGAGTGACTTGGCGAAGGCTTGCAGGAGTTCGTCGCTTAATTCTCGGCCAATGGTGTTATTGATCTCGTTAAACCCCGCAAGATCAAGCATCATAACCATCAGCCCCGACTTGGAATCAAACGACTGGGTGAGCGATTCGCCCAGGGTTGTGTTGATCCCGTCGTGATTCCAAAGCCGGGTGAGCAGGTCGATCATGGAGAGACGCCACGAGTTGCCCACTTGCTGAATGAGTTGGTCTTGCACCTTGTTTGGGCCTGCGGTATGGAGTTCGTACTGGGCCATGCTCGCGCAGTCTTTGAGAACTTCAAGATCATCGTTCGTGAACGATCTTGGTTTGGTGTCGACGACACAGAACGCGGCGATCGGTAGCCCATCGATCGAAAGAATGGGAACGCCAGCATAAAAAACAAATGGGGGATCATTGTGGACGAGCGGGCTGTTGGTGAACCGCTCGTCGAGGCGTGCATCTTCTATGACGAGCGGGTCGTTGCTGAGGATGGTGTGTTGGCAGAAAGATACTTTGCGATCAACCTGGCAGTCATGAAGACCTTGGATCGATTTGAACCATGTACTCTCTTTGTCGATGCACGATATTGCACAGATGGGAACATCGAGTGCTTTGCGGGCGAGCCGAGTGATGCGTTCGAAGCGCTCTTCGATCGGCGTGTTCAACACCTGAAGCGACTGGAGTGCATTGAGCCTTGCGTTTTCGCGAGGATGGAGTTGTTCGTTGTGTGTCATGATTCGTTCCCTCGAATAGTGATCTATTGAAAGCATCGAACCAATTGCTTGGTGACTTTTTAATTCAAGCGAGAAAACATATGAATTAGTTGGTATGACTCAGTAGTGAGTTGTTTTATAAATAGAACAACCACCCTCAAAGGGGTGGTTGTGTTTTGAGGTTTGGATTATGTGTGATTAGACAGTACGAGCGGGTTCGATAATTCCTCGGCATTCGCCAAATCCGATCCGCCGGAACCCTTCGCGTTCGCAGTATGCCTTCATGATAATCTCATCGCCATCAGCAATGAACTTGCGTTCTTCGCCGGTGGGCAAGACGATCGGCGTGCGTTGGGTGCCCGGCACGATGACTGGGGGATTGGCGAACGGGTCGCCGTCCCATGTCAGTTCGAGCATTGAGCCTCGCGCGCCGCGTGTCGGCCCAGAGATCGTCCCCGACCCGAGCAAATCGCCCGGCTGAAGATTGCACCCATTGACCGTGTGATGCGTGATCATCTGAGCAAGCGTCCAATACATGTCTTTGAAGTTCGCGGTCGAAAGATGAACAGGCTCCATCCCTTGTTCTCGCATTTTGGCCGATGCAATAAACACCTCAACCTTGATATCAAACCCGCCCGTCTTGCGGTTGGCATCGGAATCCATATAAGCCAACGGCTGCGGGTCGGCGGCATCGCGTTCCTCAGCGGGGCATCGGAACGGCGCGAGCGCTTCCATCGTCACAATGTAAGGCGACACGGTCGATGCAAAGTTCTTCGCCAAGAACGGCCCGAGTGGTACATACTCCCACTTCTGTAAGTCACGGGCCGACCAGTCATTGAGAATACACAGCCCGAGCATGTGATCTTCTGCGTCTTCGATCGACACCGGCTCGCCGAGTTCGTTGCCACGACCGACGACCACGCCCATTTCCATCTCATAATCGAGCAGCTTGCATGGGCCGAACCCCGGCGATCCACCTTCCTCAGCCGGTGCTTGCTGACCGACGGGGCGTTTGATGCTGGTACCCGATGCGACGATTGACGAAGCGCGCCCGTGGTACCCGATGGGGATGTGCTTGTAGTTGGGCAGCAGCGGGTTGTCCGGACGGAACATGCAACCCACATTGGTCGCGTGAAAGAGCGAGGCGTAGAAGTCGGTGTAGTCGCCGGGGAAGAACGGAATGACCAGATTGTCATCATCGAGTTCAATGATCGCATGCTGACGGAGTTCGTCGTTATCACGAAGGTCTGGGCAATCGGCGCTCAACAGCTTCGAGAGTTGCTTACGAATCTTGACACGATCTTCGAATGGTTGTTCATCGCATGCTTCAACGGCGGAGAACTCGCCGGAGTTCGCTTCTTCAAGCAGCCCAACATGAGCAAGCACATCGACCAACACCAAGCTATTCCCGATCCGCACGGCGGTGACCACGCACTGGTCCTCGTCATCAAGGAATACCTGGCACCAAGGCAGATTCTGAATCGGAAAATCATTCTTCGGATCGTTGGCACTCTCCACCCAAGACTTCAGGTTCTGGTCGTGGGTCTCGTCGATTGCATAGGCCATAGTGGGGGTTCCTTGGATTGGATCTGTTCGCGTCAAACCGCACAAAGGCGGATGGCCTTTGGATCACAAGGATAGTCTTCATGTGTAAAGAAAGAGGGAGTTTAGTGCGACTCTGGCACCGGCAAATCACGCAGGAACTCGATCAAGCGTGGGCGTGATGGGCTCGCTGCGTCTCGGACATATGCTCCGGCGACGCCGCAGGCTGCGGCGAGTGATTCACCCAGTGGCAATCCCGCCATTTGTGCGAAGCTGAACCCGCCGCCGAAGTGATCGCCCGCTCCGGTTGAGATTCTTGGCTTGCGGGTGTACGGGCCGGCGAACCAGTGCGATTCGCCCGAGCGATCCGCGCCGCCTGCGCCGGTGTGCTGATGGATCACAACGCATTCGAGTCCGAGTTTTTCGCGGATGATCGCGGCTGCTTCGGGCACCATGCTGGCGAGTGTTCGGTTGTGTTCGTCGTCGTAGACCTCGACTCCGATCACGCCTGCGATTCTGCCGCTCTCTGCGAGGTTGAGTCCGAGGGTGACGGGCATGAATTTTTGTAGGCGTTGGATGAGCTGCATCGCGATGACGATGTCGGCATCGGTGCGCTTTGCTGGATCGGAGAGATCAATAAAGATTCGTCGATTGCGGTCTTTGGAAAGGTGCGGGAAGACATCGTCGCAGAGTCCTTCCCAGATTCCGGGCACGCCGCCAACGAGGGTCCAGTTGACGACGGAAATCAGCGAGACGCCATCGATGATCTCGATGAGTTTTTCGATGCCGACGACTTCTTTGATTCGTTTCCAGGTGACGCGTTGGACCGACTCGGGCTTGCCGAGCATGATCTTGCCATCGTCGAACTCGAGTGCGTCGGTGCGCCCGGGTGGGCACAATGGGATGACCTGATCGCACAAGTCGACAAAGGGTTGATAGATCGGATCGACCTTGTTCCAATCTTCTTCGGTCGAGACCGCGCCGATATAGGTGACCGGCGAGCCGAGCGAGCCCAGTGCGTTTGAGAGCAATGGGCCGTTGCCACCGAATCGGGTATCGACGACGACGAGTTCGATGTTGGCGGAGCGATTGGCAGCAGCCCCGCATCGGGCGGCGTATTGGGGGATGGTGTGGATGCGTTCGTAGTCGTCATGGGCCATCGAATGGCGTTTGTCCACGACATGGATGATCGAATCGACGAAGCCGTCGAACCCGACGAGCGAGCGCATAGACAGTGCTTGCTGGCTATCAATAGCTTCGAGGGCATCGGCAGCACTCTGGGCGAGGTCTGCCCGGGTAACGGATTGCATATGTATGGGATTCATCAGAGAAGAAGTTTAGGCAAGTCCTTTCGTGGATTGGAATAAGCATACCATACATTCCCTATCGGGAGAAGGACTATCTATGGCCACAATCGTTTTAGCAACACAAAATCCGGGGAAGGTCTCTGAACTCCAATCGCTGCTCGAAGGCTCTACGATTGATATTATCGGACTTGATTCGTTTGATCAGTCTTTCCCTGAGCCTGAAGAGGTCGGCGAAACATTTCTCGACAATGCGACGATTAAAGCGGTTGCCTATGCGAAAGCGACGGGGATGCACTGCCTTGCGGATGATTCGGGGTTGATTGTCGATGCTTTAGATGGCAGACCGGGCGTGATTTCATCCCATTACGCCTTTGATGGCGAAACGGAAGGGCAGGCAGCGGCCATGACCCGCGACCAACGCGATGTGCTCAATGGCGAGCGGGTTCTCAAAGAGTTGGCCAATATTGCCGACGAACAACGCACGGCACGATTTACCTGCACAATGGTACTTGCAGATCCATCGGGCACCGTGCTCGCATCGACGGTGGGGGCGTTTGAAGGGCGGATCGGGCGCGCCGATCAGGTACCTATGGGCGAGAACGGGTTTGGGTATGATCCGTTGTTTTTGGTCGGGCCAGACTTCGATCGGACGAGCGCACAGATGAGTCCTGCGGAGAAGAATGCGGTGTCGCACCGGGCGAAGGCCGTGAACGAGATGATTGAGATCATTGCGTCAGGGGGATTTATCTGATTCCCTATGCTCTCCCCCGCGCCCTCGCGGGGGAGGTGTCGTACGAAGTGAG
>NVSM01000007.1 GCA_002401225.1 bacterium | reverse complement strand
TCCTTCTTCCCTTCCCGCTACGCCAAAACCTACGAAACCTGGCACGACAACCTCCGCGACTGGTGCATCAGCCGCCAGCTCTGGTGGGGGCATCGGATTCCGGTGTGGCATAAGCGCATCTATCTTAAATCCGAGAAGCATCTCACGAATGAAATTATTGGAGGCGATCTGAATTGGTTCGATGGAGGGAATCCAGGGCTCAGTATGCTCATGGACAGTAACAATTCTGACCAAAGAATAGAACTACTCTTAAATGACAGCGAAGAACTGCCAAGCACACATGGCAAAGCCCATAATCTGAATACCTCCTCGCCTTGGTATTATGGCTCTGCGCTTCTTCTCAAGGATGAGTTGGGCAATGACATTGATGTTTTTGATGAGAACAGGGACGATATCAAGCCGGGGAACTACGACGCCTATATCTGCATCGCGCCTGGTTTCAAAAACGCAGAGAATGAACTAGAGACATTTGGATTCACCCAAGACCCCGATGTCCTCGACACCTGGTTCTCCTCCGCGCTCTGGCCGCTCTCCACAATGGGCTGGCCCGACGCCGCTGCGGCCAAAGCATCCACCGGGATCGAAGATTTCGAGTCCATGCTCGAAGCCTTCAACCCGAGTTCCGTCCTCACCACCGCCCGCGAGATCATCAYCMTCTNRSTSWMSMRGATSANCAKGNYSRRMCGCYWSTKCCWCSGCNASAASGAANAKCCSGGCMMWGCACCCTTCAAAGAAATCTTCATCCACGCCATGATCCAAGACGGCGAWGGACGCAARATGTCCAARWYSCTVGGCAACGGCGTAGACCCMCTCGACATCATCCACTCCCACGGCGCMGACGCCATGCGRTTCACMCTCTGCCAAATGACCACGCAGACCCAAGATGTCCGCATGCCCGTCGAGCACGACGAAGCCACCGGCAAGAACACATCGCCCAAGTTCGATCTCGGACGCAACCTGTGCAACAAGCTCTGGAACGCTGCCAAGTTCTCAATGATGATGCTCGAAAAGAATCCAATMGAACCCGGCWTGCCSATCGAYCCMCAAGAGCTSACCCTGATTGAYCGMTGGATGCTCTCGCGCGTTGTYGATGCGACCAACAAGATCAACACCGCCCAACGCAACTACATGTTCAAGGACTACGCCGATACCTTGTACGACCTGTTCTGGCGTGATTTCTGCGATTGGTATCTTGAATCCATCAAGCCCACCATCGCCGACAACCCGAACCAGCGTGCCGTTTTACGCCTTGTTTTCGAGGCGATTCTTCGGCTCATGCACCCGGTCATGCCCTTCATCACCGAGACATTGAGCGAACGCTTCGCCGACATCCCGATGAATGAGATCACCGGGTTCAACTTCGCCCAGACCCGCACCAACGAAACCCTCTGCCAATCCGGTTGGCCTGAGCCTGATGATGAACTCCGCGATGAAGTCGCCGAGGAAGCGTACGAGCGTGTCCGTTCATTGGTCTCCACCATCCGCGAGATCCGTGCCCAATCACAGGTCGCGCCCAAGCGCAAGATCGTCTTGCACGCATCGGGTTCGCTTGCTGATGACATCGCACGATGGTCGCCTTTGGTTGAAACCCTCGCAGGTGTCGAATCCATCTCCTCCGAAACCCCCGACGGGCAAGCCGCGTCGTTCACCTTCGAAGGCTCGGAGTATCAACTCTCGAACCTCGCCGACGCGCTCGACGAAGGTGCCGAGAAGGAACGCCTGACGAAAGAACTCGCGACCATCGAGAAATCCATCGGCGGCATCAAAGGGCGACTCTCGAACCCTGGCTACACCGACAAAGCCCCCGCTCATCTCGTCCAACAAACCCGCGACCAGCTCGCCGGGCTTGAAAAAGACCGCGATGCGACCAAGTCCGCATTGGACAAACTCGCATGATTCGTCAATTGGTTGCCTTAGGACTAATACTCGCTGCAATCGCAGGGTGTGATTCTGCGCCATCGCGGCAAACTCAACCAACGACCAATTTAAACGCTGACATCGGCCGCTTTGTCGCCGATCGTCAGCCTTGGACATTCAAAGGGGATCGGGGTTGGGCGTACTACACCCCCAACWCGATCATCCGMACCACCTCRWCCGATCGCAAGATYCTCGAACGMTTGCCGCCMTTCRTYGAGYTSTCGATCCTCCACTACCARAGCGACATCACCCGYYTGCCYCGCCCAGCKSARCCSATCGARACCTACTTCTTCGAYACACGCAACCARTGGGAAACCCTCACCCGCTCGCTCATGGGCGAACTCGCCGGCGTGTACCTCTCCATCGAACGCGGCGGCTACTCCGCCAAACAAATCGGTGTCTTCTACGACATCGGGCCCAAAGACTCCTTCGTCATCTGCGCCCACGAAGGCTGGCATCAATACTCCCACTCCACATTTAAAGACCCCATGCCCGTCTGGCTCGACGAAGGCGTCGCGTGCATGATGGAAGGGTTCCGGTGGGATGACCAGTTCCCCGATCATCCACGATTCATGGCATGGGCAAACACCGAGCGGTTCGATCAGCTCCGCAGCGCATACAACAGCGAAACGCTCATGCCGATCCATTCGCTGCTCTCGCTCCGCCCGCAAGATCTGATGGGATCATCCACAGGCCAGCCCACCGCACTCACCTACTACGCCCAAGTCTGGGCATTGATCCACTTCCTCAACGAAGGGCAAGGCGGACGATACAAAGCTTCGCTCGATGCAATCCTCAGCGACACTGCCTTAGGCAACTTCCGATCAAAGCTCGACCTGCCTGCTCTTCGCCAGTTCAACACCCGACGCACAGGCCCAGCAACATTGCTCACCTATCTCCCCGAAGGCACGACCCTCCGCATGCTCGATCTTGAATATCAACGGTTCATCACCAAGCTTGTCCGGGTAGGCTCGCGCAACCGAATCGTCATGGGCCAATCGCCCATCGCTCGCTAAGCGATCAATACACAGCACAAAAAAGAACGCACCCGAGCAAGATGCCCGGGTGCGGCTTGTCAAACAAGYTGTTTGAAGTCGTTGTCTTAGCGACGACGACGGAGTCCGACGAGACCGCCGAGACCCAAGATGGCCATTGAACCCGGTGTAGGAACAACGGTGTAGGACAGGAATGCACCTGAAGTGGAGCCATTGCCCCAGTCATCGGTTGAGAAGCTTGAGAGGCTCAGGTGATCAACACCTGGATCGCCGCCGCCGCCGCCGGTGGATGCTACATCGAAGGTAAATGTGTCACCAACTGAGAGCCCGAGAGCTGCAAGCGAGATGACGATACCCTGAGTACCAGCTGCATGACCTGAGTCATCGCCCTGGATTTCTGTGCCTGCAAGGTATGTTGCGTCAACAAGACCCCATGCAGCACCATCGTATGAGTGAAGCTCGCCGCCGGCGCCCGAGCCGCCGTCGTCTGCCCATGTACCTGCGAAGTGAGTAAGCCCACCCGCCCAGTCAATGTTGCGTCCCCATGCGCCTGCTGTTGAACCAGCGTTAGCACCAGTGTTCATACCAATAAGGTACTTGCCCCAGCTGGTCGCATCCAAATCACCAACGACGGTGATATCGATGTAGAGGTTTGTTGCATCGTTGGTCACTTCTACAGAAGCGATATCGAGGTGATCGAATGACTGCTGGAAGAAGAAGTCATGGAAGTCGCCGCCGCTGACATGCCAGCCGGTGTTGTCCGAATATACATCTGCTTGTGCTGCCCCTGCGATCATCGCAAGTGCTGCAACTGCTGTAAGTGTTTTCCGCATTTCTCTGTTCTCCATTTTTTTAGCTTCGCACCAGTGTGCGATTTGCGAAGTCTCTCTACAGGCCCAACTGATGAGCCTGTGATCCGGGTAAAGGATACACGAAACTTGTTTCTCTCACAACGGGAAAGACCCCAAGAAACATCAATTTCTCCCAATTTTGGGATATTATTCCACGAAACCCTTTCTGTTCGCCCTTTAGTCGGCAATTTCATCATTCCAATGAAAAACGCCTCAAACCCAAAGGTCTGAGGCGTTGTATGACTCATCTATGTGATCCCAGCACAATCTCAGCGACGAATACGCTTGATCGTTGCCAAACCACCAAGACCAAGCAATGCAAAGGCTGCCGAGCTTGGAATCGGAACAATCTGGACGGTGTAAGTCAAGAACTCAGCAGCATGCGAAGTGTTCGACCAGTCATCAGTCGCGTAATCGCCTCGGCTCAGGTGATCAACACCTGGRTNNNCGCCGCCRCCRSTWSWRMWKMYRTCGAACTCAAGGACACTCCCGTTGCTCAACCCTAATGAGGAAAGCGAAATCGCGAGCATATGAACTCCTGAAGCATGTCCAGAATCATCGCCTGTAATATCTGTGCCTGCCGCATAGGTTGCATCGCTCAAACCCCAGCCCGCACCATCCCATGAGTGCAACTCGCCGCCGACGCCACTGCCGCCGTCATCGGCCCATGAGCCTACAAAATTCGTAATTCCGCGTCCCCAGTCAACATTTCGGCCCCAAGGGTTGCCGTTGTCACCAGCGTTTGCGCCGGTGTCCATGCCGATGATGTACTTGCCCCAGTTGGAAGCATCGAGATCACCCACCATGCTGATCGCAAAGTAGATAAAATCGGCATCATTGGTCACTTCTACCGAAGCGATATTGAGGTTATCAACGCCACCAAATGATGTATGAATATCATCGGTTGCATCGGTATACACATCCGCCTGCGCCCCGCCCACGATCATCGCGAGTGTTGCAGCTGTCAGTAATGCTTTGCGCATTGTTCTCTCCTCTTTCTAAACAATCGCACAGGTGTACGAATGGTGATAATGCTCTTCAACCCCCAGAGTAGGGTGATTAGACAATGCTCACGATATACGAAACTTGTTTCTCATGCAAGAGTCAACGAGTCCAAAACACTTCAATTTGTCCTAAAATAGGACGAAACCGCGTTTTCAGGCCCTCACTCGGCTTGCGTGACCTGATCGTCATTCAAATCGGACTCGACCCCGAGATAGGGCAGTGCTTTTTCGACGATTCGACGCACAACCGGGCCGGCGACCCAAGATCCATAGTGATGGCGTTGGCGGACGCGTTCTGGGCCGATGTCGTCGAGGACTACAAGCACCACGATCTCAGGGTTCTGGGCAGGAGCCGCGACGATGAAACTCGAATGGTGCTGCTTCTCGTAGTACGCCTTCTTGGTCTTGGGTGCAAGCATTCCCTTTGGCGGGACCAACGCGATCTGYGWAKTCYCYKRYWWANSWMASWKMGAWYWCNATYGANSTCAKRMKCATCGGGATACTGACGAGCCCTGTTGATATCCATCCGCTTGGCAACCTCGCGCATCGGCCCGATCGTGCGCTGGGCAGCCTGTGCAGAAAACACGCGCTCGATGATGATCTCATCGCCAACCATGCCTGGCCTGCTCCGATCGCCATCAGCGGTCAGCCGAACCTCGGGGAGCGTTCCCGCGAGTTCGCCCTTGCGCGCAAATACAGAAAACGCACGCACCATCTGGATCGGTGTCACCGCGACCGCGTATCCCATCCCGACAGAAGTCTGCGTATATTTATCCCAGTTCTTCTCTGACTGCACGATGCCCGTTGATTCGCCCGCGAGCCCGATCCCGGTTTGATTCCCAAACCCGAGCGATCGGATGGTTCTTCGCAGATCGCTATGGCTCAGCCGAGCGGTCGCCATCGACATACCGATATTGGATGAATACCGCAGCACCGCATCCCAATTATCAAGATCGGCGTAGGTGTACACATCGGTAATCACCCGGTTGTATTCATTGCGAATAGATTTCTTTTTGATATCAAGCACTTCATCATCAGGAAGCCATCCCTGAGTCTTGGCGAGTGTCCATGCGAAGGGTTTAAAGGTTGAGMCTGGCTCGTAGACATCTTGCAGGCATCTGTTGTACGCCAGTGCAGGCTCGATCTCTCGGTTGGGATCATCGCGAAGCACCTTGTATCTCGGTTGATCTTCGACCTTAGGCATTCGAGGACGCGGGGTATCTGACTTTGGATCCCACCATTGCACTGTTTCAAGATCTGGAATCTCGCGAAGTACATCAGTCATCGCGAGGACTTCGCCGGTGTGCGGGTTAAGCACAATCGCTCGCCCCCCCGCAGCATCAACTTCCTCGACCCCCTTGACGAGTTCTTCATAGACCATGCGCTGGAGTTCGAGATCAATACTGAGCCGAACATCTTGTCCCTTGTCACTCTCGATCCATGCTCCGCGTTGGACCCAAAGCGGGCGCCCTTTATGATCGCGTACATAGGTCTTTGAGCCGTCTTCGCCAACGAGTCGATCGTTAAAAAGTTTCTCAGCCCCAAGCACCCCGGTCCGCTCGGTGCCCGTTGGTGTATAGCCAAACTTGCCCACGATCGAGCCGACAAGTGCCTCGCCGGTTTGAACACGCATGGGGGTATGCTCAAGCGTCACGCTTGGCAGCTTACCTGCCTTTTTCAAGTCTCGAATCCGTTGGGTCTGTTCTTGATCAAGCACCGATCCCATCGGCAAATACCGTGAGAGCTTCAACGCCTGTCCTTTGGTCGCACCATCTATTGGCGTGCCAATCGTTGCGATGCCCACAACTGATGCTTGCTGAGTGGTAGGCTTTGTATTCCCCGAGACACGGATCTCGTCGTTGCGCACCATCTTGCGGATCAACCGAGAGGCGATCTGATCGGTTGGCAGATCGATCACGCTGCCCAAGTTGATGATGACCAGATCAATCGCTGAAGGATTGCGTTTCATTGCATCGTACAAACCAACCGGATCGACAACCACGCGATAGCCCACCCGAGTGGTCGCCAATATGCGCCCTCGGCGGTCGAGGATATCGCCTCGCACTGATTTGAGCGTTTGCGATGTTGTTCGTGAGGCGACAAAGCCTTGGAGTTGTTCGCTTGGCGCAAGCTGAAGCTGGATCACGCGTCCGAGTACGATTGCTAACCCAAGGAGCGTCCCGATTCGGAGCATCCATGCAATCTGGCTGCTACGAGATCGTTGCTGAGAATCAGCAGGCGAAGGTTCCATCAGAGCGTCGCGTTCATTGAGCATGGGATAGCTTTCGGTGTCTATTTTGAGTGCAGAACTACACTGTGATCAATCTTCAAGAATCCATGAATGCTCAGCTTGAAAAGCCTCGTCCATCCATGCCGGGTCGCTTGGATCCAATGCATCAGCCTCAACCACCGCTTCAATATCCTGAGTCTTTGCAAACCGGACTGGGTGATGCACCGCGGGATCGTAGCCTTGATCCTGCTCGTGTTGAAGCGCGAGCATTTTGATCACGCGTTGAGGTGTGCAAGACTGGGCGATCTGTGTTCGGATCTCGCCGGCCCGCTCGTCGAGCCTTTGGCTGCGATGGCGAGCCTCAGCCATCTCGTGGGCTGCTTGCAACCTGGATTGGCGCACCGAGAGCAAACCCACCCCACTGCTCCCGCATACCAGAATCAAAACCACCAGCTTGATAAACACAATCAGACTCCACTCACTCGTTTACACATTCACTTGGCCGGAATCTTGAGCTTCATCCCGACACGAATATCGTTCTTGCTCTCAAGTTCATTGATGTATGCGATTTCATCTGCCCGTCGAGAAGTCCCGAGCAACTTCATCGAAATCTCTCCAAGCGTATCACCCGATTCAACGGTGTAGGTTCTGCTCGATGCTGTTGATTGCGTCGCGATGGCTCTGGCACCGACGGGCAACTTGAGATAGACACCGATTTTGAGGATCGCATCTGGACCAAGCACATCAGCGTTAAGCGTGTGGATCTCGTTCCATCGTTGGGCATCGCCGAGCTTTTTTCGTGCGATCTTGATGAGCGAATCCCCCGCAACAACCTTGTACAGGTCATGCTTGATCGTTGCCGATTCTGGCAATGGTCGGCTCTTGGGCTGATGCGAACGCTGTGATTTTTGAGCAGCTTGAGGGAACTCGGTCTCTTGCACATGATTGAATGCACGATCGAGGATCGAGCCGGGTGCGTTCGAGTTTGTTGCGACGCTGCTGCGGCCATTGCGTATCTCAACGGGTGCGAATTGTTGGACGGGTGCAGGTGTCCTCTGTGGAGTACCAAACGCCGATCTGACAGCCTTCTTGATCCCCTCTTGTTCGCGCTGACCAAGCTGGGTGATTGGCCCGGCTGCGATCTGCTCTTCTTGCGATTCTTGCTGATCGAGCATCATCATGTTGGCCTGCGAAAAATGATCGCTGACCAAGACGCCAACGACGAGTACGAGAACGAATCCGATGATGAGGGCGAGTTTGCTTTCTCTGGTCACGATCGCTTCCTTGCGGCTGAGAGGAAATACGGGCATCAAATATAAAAACACAGACCTGCCCGGAGCCGATCCTTGACCCGAGCAAAAACACAATCTGAATCTATCCGTTCGCGTCTCCACGAACCGACTTGCACACCCGCAGCTTGGCACTGCGTGCCCGCGGGTTAGACCTGATCTCGGAATCGCTCCCGATGACCACGCCCCGAGTGATCGGCTTGATCCATCCCGATTTCGCCCACTCCCCGAACGCCCGTTTCACCGGGCGATCTTCGAGCGAATGAAACGCGATGATCGCGACCCGTGCGCCTTGACCAATCCAACTCGGTTCGCTTCCGCTCCCAGATTGGGATTGTTTACGAATCGCGATGCCCATGACCCGAAGCAACGCATCAAGGCTGCCCAACTCATCGTTCACCGCAATCCGCAACGCCTGGAAGGTCTTTGTTGCGGGATTGATCGAACCGCGTGGTCCGCGGCTTGCAGAACGAACAATCTCAGCAAGCCGATCAGTCGTTGTAATCGGCTCGACGGCTCTTGCTTCAACAAGTTTTGATGCGATCCGACGCGCTGATTTTTCTTCACCATATCGCCAGATGATGTCTGCCAAATCAGCTTCTGGGAGCGTATTGACCAGTTCCTCTGCTGTAATCGGGGTCGATTGGTCCATTCGCATATCCAAAGGCCCAGAAAAACGAAAACTTAATCCTCGCTGTGGATCATCCACCTGCGTGCTCGCGAACCCCAGATCGGCCAAAATCATGTCCGCCGAGATGCCCATTGCTTTGAGCTTGGCAGGCAGATCGGCAAAGTTCCCACAGATCGCATGCACCTTGGCTGAATCTGGATCATCAGGACACAAAGCATTGGAAACAAATGACTTCGCACGATCTAAATTTCCTTGATCGAGATCATTGAGCACGATTGTCCCCGTTGGCCCGATCTTGGCTGCGATCAACGCAGCGTGCCCACCAAGCCCGGCGGTGCAATCGACAAAGACCTCGCCGGGTTGTGGATCGAGCAGTTCAACCACCTCGTTGGGCAGTACAGGAATATGGGTCAGTTCATCAGCCATAGGGGAGGATAGACCTTGGCGATCTTCCTATCCTCATCTGTGCAAGAACCCATCGCCGATCCATCATCGATCATCACCACCGCCAACGCGGCATCCGATGTCGCCCAGATCCTCTACGGCTTATCCATCCGAGGCGTCCGCGCCAAAGCCGTCGAATCGTACACCAAACGCAAAGATCGATTCCTGATTCTCCTCGAATCCCCCACTCCGATCCAACACCAAATCGCCAACGAATCAATCGCAGGCATCTGGGACGCGATCCTCGAAGACTACCAACGCGCCATCACCTTCGACGGGCATTGCTTCTTCTGCCAATACGATGTCAGCAACCTCCCCAAACCTACGACCTGCCCAGAGTGCGGCCACAACCTCGACGCCCACGCCGCCCGCCGAGCAATGCGCGATCAACAAAAACTCTGAATCTTACTTCTTTCGTGGCACAGGCGTCCCGCCTGTGATCTTCATCTCTTGGTTCCCTGCTTCTGACCCGACCAACGGGAGGGCAAAGCAGGTCTTCGATTCGCGGAGAGTCTCCGCTCCTACTTTACCCTTCGGGATAAAACAGGGCACCCGCTGCCATCATTCGCCTCCCCCACGCTTGTGGGGGAGGTGCCGAGTCTTCGAGGCGGAGGGGGTCTTCTTTGAAAGAAGGCAATGGGCAATAGGGAAGAGGGAAGAATAAGACCCCCTCCGTCGCTGCGCGACACCTCCCCCGGAAGCCCGGGGGAGGCGAGTTGGACACAGGTGCCGGATCTGGTTCTACCGGATATTGCGTAATCTGGGTGCCCTTACTCGCCGTCTTCGGCACAGTGAGGTCTTTGAAAAACTACGCAACCGATCCCGACTGCGCCCAGGAGGGCGAGTCGGGGCACCCGCTGGATATTGCGAAAAATCATGTCGGCTCTGAGCTACCAAGCACCCAAGGAACAACGACCATGAAACTAATCTGGAGCATGGGATCAAGTTCAAAGCCGATTTCGGGAGGCGGGCCAATGCTGTTCTTTACAGTAATGGGTTCCCCATCTACCTCAAGAGAAACTGTAAAGTATCCATAGAGATCGAGAGAAACAGAACTCTCATCAAACCTACCTCGTATGTGGTAGGTCATGCTGTATAAATGCCCGCCTTTGACCGGTGCGTAGTGCGTGACATCGGTCGGGCGTGACGGATTGATGCCAAGAGCAGAAAGCCATCGGCGGATATCATTCGACGGGAACAATTCTTTCTGAGCGGCAAGGTTCATGCAGTTTCCGCAGTCACAACCGCCGTAAGAACTTAGRTCACGCTTGTCGTATGCCGCTTTCGTCGAATCAACATCAACACGAATAATCGCACCATCTATTTTTAAAGTATACCACGGGTCACCGATCATTCGCGAGAGCGGGAACGGTGCCTCTTGCAGTCCTTCCCATGTTGGATGAATCTGCCTCCGTTGACCCGTTTTCTTCAACTCAACCAAGACATCATCGCAGCTATCGCATGTGGCGAGTACTGTAAACGGGACATCATAGAGCGGATGGCCTACCCCAATCTCTTTGCACAACTGCGACTCAATCGAATACGCCTTGAGCATGTCTGCTGATATCCATTTTGGCTCTGATTCACACATGCAACACCCTTCACAAACTGAGACACCGCTTGCCGAAGACGGTCAAGCAGTGGCACCCAGACTAGTTAATCATTCCCTGGCCAATCGCGGTTGAGGAACTTGCCGTCTTTGTGGAAGACTTCGCCATCCGCAGCGATCGTGCCGCCTTGGCGGAGATCGCAGACCATGTCCCAATGCAGGGCGCTTTCGTTGGTTGAGCCGGATTCTGGGTAGCCCATGCCGCAGGCGGCGTGGAAGGTGCCGCCGATCTTTTCGTCGAAGAGGGTGTTCTTGGAGAACTCTTTGATTGAGTAGTTGGTGCCGATGGCGATCTCGCCCATGTTGCGGGCACCTTCGTCCTGATCGAGCATCGCGAAAAGGAACTCTTCGTTCTTCTTGGCACTGGCATCGACGACGCGATTGTCCTTGAAGACGAGCCGGATGCCTTCGACCTCTCGCCCGTTGTAGACGCCGGGGAAGGTGTAGTTGACATGTCCGTTTGCGCTTTGTGGGCCACAGAAGACTTCGCCGTCGGGGAAGTTCTCGCCGCCGGAGCAGTTGATCCAGATGGATTTGTTTTTATCAACATTGACGCGAAGGTCTGTGCCGTCGTGTCCATCGCGGGCGGGTGCTTTGAAATGAAGTTGGTCTTTGGTCTGCAAGAAATCGCACACGAGTTGTTGGCGGGCGTGGATTTGTTCCCATGCSGCGACKGGATCGGGCAGRTGCAASARCCCGGCTTCGAACACRAAYTTYTCGTAYTGCGTSARYGACATYTCKGCRTCTTGWGCRGAKGCGAGTGTYGGRTASAGCGTGCCGCACCASCGGAGATCRCCGTCGGCTGCGCGTTTGAGGAAGGTRTCCATCCKCGGSCCATTGGCRACGCGGTTCATGGCGATTTTCTTGGCATCGACACGCGAGAGCGATTTGGTGTTGGTGTCGGCCCAGAGCCCGATGCTCACATCGACGGTCTCGGTGAGGTACATCTCGACGGGGTTGAGGAACTTGAGTTGTTCATCGGTGCCGTGCTCGAAGAGGATGTCGGCGAAGGTGCTGTTCCGCATCGACCAGAATGGATTCCCGCCGGCTTTGAGAACGGCTTCGAAGGTCGCTTCGACCATGGGCATGGCGATGGGGTCCGCGCCGATCGCGACGAGATCGCCCTTTTTCACTTTCGTTGAGTATCGAACAATGACATCGGCAAGTTTATCAAGGCGTTGATCGCGCATCAGAGACTCCAATCGGGCATATTTAAACAACTGGGCTGTTTTTCGTGCCCACTATGAACACGAACCGAGATCGCAGCCGTACAGTTGTGACCGAACTATACGCGTCCGACGCGATTCACACAGTTTTTTGATCCAAACGGAGTATCCCAGTATGAAACGCACGACGCAACTCTTCACCCTGACCACCGCGATCCTCGCGACCATCATCATCACGATGGTTGTTTCGCCGGCTGACGCGAACAAACGCTATGCGATCGAATCGGGCGATATCGCATTCGTCGATGTGTTCAATCTCATCGACAAGGCATTGCTCGTTGAAGAAATGGCCAACGCCCGAGCAGATTTTAATACCGAATCAACCCAAGCACTTGGTGCGCTCAAAGAACAGATCTCCCAGCTCGAAATCCAGCTCAACACAATGCAGCCCGACGATCCAAACGGAGCGGCTGTCTATCAGCAGTACCAGGCATACTCCGGGCAACTCCAGAATTCAAACCAGCAGATCAGCGCAAGATACCAAACGCTTATTGCTCAGCAAATCACCCAAGGCTACCGCGAGATCTACGCGGCGGCCAATGAGATCGGCGAACAAGAAGGCTTCGCGTTTGTCTTCGCAACACGAGCCGRCGGCGAGCTTATCCAAACCGATACCATCACAGGCATCACCCAAGAAATTCTTGCTCGCCCACTGATGACCCCACCCAACGGCACCGACCTCACCGAACTCGTTCGCATCAAACTCGGCTACCCTGAAAAAGCACCCGAGCCCGTTGTTGAAGATGAAGTAACAACTGAAACAACAACTGAAACAACTACGCAAACAGATCCTGAAGCTGCTGCACCAGAAGCAGTCACACCAGCGATCGAAGTCCCGGTCACCGAAGACGACTAAGTACTCTCTCGCTCTGATTCAACATCAAAAAACGCCGAGCAATCGCTCGGCGTTTTTTCTATGCCTGATACGCAAAGATCACTTCTCCATCAAAGGCGAAAGAATCTCGATCATCGGCCCGATGTGCTTCTCATAGTTCTTCCATCGCTCGGTCGAGCTGGTATACATTGGCTGACGGATCTGGGCAGCACTCGCGGTATGTACCGACTTCTTGCTCTTGTGAAAATCCATACACGCCTGATCGAAAGGTAATCCGATATGCCCGAGCATCGCCCGGATTGATTCTTCAGGCTTTGATGTCGTCTCCTCATAGACCGCATCGTGCATGGTGATCCCGAGTTCATTGGTGATGTGCTCCATCACTTTGATATAAATCAAATACTGTTGAGCGCATGTCTTGAGATCTGTCGCGTACATCAGCCGAGGGCCGAAACGCTGGAAGTAGATCGATAAGCAAGTATCGATCGGATTGCGCTTGCAGTGGATAATGTGCGAGCCCGGGAGCATCCGCGAGATGAACCCCGAGAAATAGAAGTTCTCAGGCATCTTGTCACACACCCGTTTGATCGATTGATCTGGAAAGTTTTCATCGAGCATCTTGAGGTAGGCCTTGCCCGAGTTATTGATGTAGTCCTGATCGAACTCCTCAAGTTCTCTTCTTCGAGCGAGGGCATCAACGACCTGCCCTTCACCGATGCCGTTGGCGTTGGGGTGTGATGCAATGATCTGCTCGGTAAGCGTTGTGCCCGAACGAGGCATCCCGACAATAAAGACCGCACGCGAACCATCGAGATCTGACGAAGGCACCTTGGCAAACTTCTCGGGCTCCCACCGCTCAAGATATTTCCCAAGATCCGAATGCTSGCCNTSCKCASWCATCGYGTTGCCCTTSGMAWAGCASTCGAASGCYTCGTCATAYTCRCCAACMGAATCGAGCAGATGCCCGAGTACAAAGAGCATATCTTGACGAACGGTCCTTGGGATGTCGGCCATCGCAAGCCCTTTTCGCAAGGCTTCGATCCCTTTACTCTGGCACTTGAGCTCTCGGCACAGCTGCCCATAAATCCCCAATACACGCGGATCAAAGTTGGCTTCAATAGCACCTTCGACAATCTCAAAGGCCCGTGGAGACTGCCCATGCGACTGCAACAACCTTGCCTTGACCATGACCGCACGCGGATAGTTTGGCGCGACCTTCAATGCAGTATCGACCGCCTGATGCGCCTTGCGGAGTTCATCGACTCGGCGTAAAGCCGATGCGAGGTCACAGAGCAGGTCTGGATTCTTAGGATCAAGCTTGCATCCAAAGCTCAGATACCGGATCGCCTCGACGCTCTGATCGATCATCATCATCGAGTTACCCAGCATCCGAAGCACCTGCAAATCTTGAGGCGACTGCTTCAAGCACTCAAGCAACAACGCGATCGCCGAGTCATACTGCCCGGCTTCGACCAAACTAAAACAGTTGCGCACCGTTTTTTGGTACGCGGTCTGCATCGGCTGGCCGGGGCTTTGGGTATTGAACTGTGACATATAAACTTCGCTCCGTGTTCGACTCAAGAAGATGTATCGGGTTGGGTATCAGCAAGAGAATCTTGTTGAGCATATTCACCCAGCTCATCAAAGAGTGGGCCGAGATGGTTTTTATAGTTCAACCACCGCTGTCGGCTGGTTTTATAAATCGGCTGGCGAACCTGCACGCTGCTCGCGGTCGCAATATGCCCACGAGATTCATGAAACTTGAGGCATCCCTCATCAAACTCAAGCCCCACATGCTCGACCAACGCCCGTGCCCGAGGCTCAGGGTCAACCACCAACTCCTCATACGAACTCTGCATGATCTCGAGTTCAAGCACCTCATACCAATGATCCATCACCCGCCGATGGGCGACATATTGCTTGCCGAGCTGGGCAAGGTCGCGCGAGTAAGGCACATTGACCCCGAAGTTCTGGAAGTACGAACTCAAGCACGAATCGACCGGATCACGCAAGCAATGGATCACCTTCGCCCGTGGGAAGAGTCGGCTATTAAACCCAAGCGTGCGCTCAGCCCCAATATGCTTGTCGATCACCCGCGTGGGCTCAGGACCAACCCGCTGATYGATCAGATCAAGATATTCTGTCGCATAGCTGTCCATATCCTCGCTCGTAAGCGATGTTGGTGAGCGTCGACGGAGCATCTGCCCGGTGAGTGAACACTCGCCGATCCCCGCGACCTGTGGATGGCCTGCCAAAATTTGTTCGGTAAGCGTCGTGCCCGAGCGAGGCATCCCAACGATAAACACAACACGCTCGGTCTCGATCGAAGACGCAGGCAAGGCCTTGAGCATCTCAGGTGTCCACATCGAAATCATGGATTCTGCATGAAGCACCTTGCCCTGGATATGCCCAGCATTGGCCATCTTGAATGCTTCGAACGCTTTGTCATATTCACCCAGCGCATCGTAGAGATGCCCGAGTTCAAACCTTGCCGATCGTTTGTGGCGTTCGAAGGCTTTGGGATGTTCGAGCAGCTCATTGACCGCATCAATCCCCGCACCATACTCCTTCTTCGCCCGCGCGAGCTTTGCTCGCGACATATAGATCAATGGATGTGGTTGATCAATATCCTTGGCACGATCAAGCACCTCGCTGGCGAGTTCAAGCTCGCCCGCATTCATAAACCCCGTGACCTTGGCGTGCAAACATGCCCCGTGCGTTGGGTCCCATGCCAGCGCCTTATCGAGCGCAGCGTGCATCTCGTCGATCCGGTTCCCTTCCATCAACGCTTGCGAAAGCAGCAAGAGCGAATCCGGAAAGTTGGGTTTGCGTTTGACGCACCGCTGAAGAACTTCGACCGCATCGCGTGCGAACCCAGATGCGATAAGAACTTGCCCGAGCCGAAGGAGGATCTCTGGATTGTTTTTATCGAGATCGTTGGCTTTGACCAGCATCATCTTGGCCACACCAAAGTTCTCTGCTTTGATCGCTTGAATCCCTTTAGCAAGGTACTCGGCAGCTTTGCGTGTGTTCTTGGCCATAAACGCTGTACCCTTTAAACATCCAAATCATCAACCCAAGACAATATCGGCTTTGAATCAGCTGCAATCAATCGAGCATCTGGGAACAATCCCCATCGCCGACGCTGATCCCTGCCAAACCATCCGACCCCCCCGACCACCCAAAATAGGATGCAAAAGAGGATCTCACACCCATCATATCCCCGCGGCGATACCACGCGTAGAATATCGGGCACTGTGATTCGAGCCACAGAGCATTTTTCAGACCAATGTATGCGTCCGAAAATCAGCCTGTGATCACCCGATCACCCCGGAGCTTGGATTGAACACGATCTTCGACACACGCCGATATTTGATCCCGTTTCGCACGGGGCTCTTGCCTCAGATTTTTTGTGATACCCTCGTGCTTGGTTCAGGGGTCGCCGGGCTCCGYKCTGCRATCGGRGCTGCCMAAWMYGGRCAGGTCATCGTGTGYGCCAARGAWKCSCTCRATCTSACCAACACYKCSTGGGCCCAAGGCGGGATCGCMGSGGTGCTCGATCCAAACGACTCCATCGAAGCCCATATCAAAGACACCCTCACCGCTGGCGCAGGGCTGTGCGATCTCGAACCGACCGAACTCATCTGCAAGCTCGGCCCAAAGCGCATCCAAGAGATCATCGACTGGGGCATGGAGTTCGATCGCAATCCCCAAGATGAACTCCGCGCCGGACGCGAAGGTGGGCACACTGCTTCGCGCGTCTACCACGCGGGTGGCGATGCGACAGGCGTCGAACTCCAACGCACACTCATCGACCAAACCAACAAACACGAAAACATTCGGCTCTTCGATCACTGCTTTGTCATCGATCTACTCACCCAATCAAACACCCCCGGCTCGCCCGTGCTGGGCGCAATCACCTGGCATCCAAAGTACGGCTTACAGGTCATCTGGGCACGCACAACAATTTTAGCGATGGGCGGCGCAGGGCAGGTCTTCCGCGAAACAAGCAACCCGCGCGTGGCCACCGCAGATGGAATCGCGATGGGCTATCGTGCGGGCGCACAGCTCGCCGACATGGAGTTTGTCCAGTTCCACCCCACCACGCTCTATATTCCGGGTGCTGCACGAGCATTGATCTCTGAAGCCGTCCGAGGCGAAGGCGCCTTCTTGCTCGACCATTCCGGGCATCGGTTCATGCCTGCGATTCACGAACTCGCCGAGCTTGCGCCGCGCGATGTTGTTGCCAGCGCGATCGTTCGCCAGCTCGCACTCCAAGGCGGCAAGCATGTCTGGCTCGATTGCAGACATATCAAACACTTCCCGACACGATTCCCAAGCATCCATCAAACGCTCGGCTCATTCGGAATCGATCCCAAAACCGATCTCATCCCCGTCCACCCTGCTGCCCACTATACGATCGGCGGCATCCGAACCGATCTGCGAACCTGCACCTCGGTCCCCAACCTGCTCGCCGTCGGCGAGGTCTCTTGCACCGGACTTCATGGCGCGAACCGTTTGGCATCCAACTCCCTGCTCGAAGGGCTCGTCATGGGCGCGATCGCAGGCGAAGAAGCTGCGAATCGCGCAGACAAAGCCCCGGTCTCTCCGGGTTCAATCGCCTCGGCTATCGAACACTCCAACCACGCCGAGCTCGATCTCGATGATGTCCGTTCCTCGCTCCGTTCCACCATGTGGTTCAACGCTGGGATCGAACGCACCCTGACCAAACTCGACGACGCCTGCGATATGTTCGATCTTTGGGGCAGATACACCTTGGACAAAGTCTTCGAGACCCCCGATGGCTGGGAGGTCCAAAACATGCTCACCGCTGGAGCCCTCATTGCCCGCGCGGCCCTCAACCGAACCCACTCGATCGGAACCCACACACTCGTCGATACGCCAGCACTCGAATCGGCTGATGCCCATGATGCACAATGTCCCGACACTCATCAGCACATGATCTGGGTTCGAGGCTCATCGTCGCCCTCCTGCTGCCATACCCTCTCGCCAATCACCGAACACAAAACCAATACAACTTGTGATTCAACCACATCAAAGGGTGAACCGAACACCGATCTGGGCGTRTCGAAGAACTGATGACCCGATCAACCTTCAAATCTCAGTGTACCCTCTTGTTCACCTGCCTGTGCCTGTTTGTGATGCCCATGCTCGTGGGATGCCAACCCTACGAACGGGTCGTCGCACGATCGAGCCTGCTCTCAGGGCTTGAGGGCTCATCATCGACGATCCCCGAAAAGCAAATCGGACGAGCACTCCCCGATTTTCTCCGCACACCCGATGAAGGCATCCGCATTGAAGACGAAGACGGCACTGTCACCCTCTACGCCAAATCCCTCCGCCAGCTCATGGCCCACATCACCACCACAATCCAAAATGGCGAACGAGAACTCTTTGTCGAACAAGTATTGTGCGACTTATCTAAAAATGAGTTCTACGAGCGAGGGCTCGATCCCGGCTTGGCATTTGACGAACTCGTCAAACGCCAGCGGAGTATTTTTCGCCTGTTCTACTTCATACCGATGGGCGAATATACGCCGGGGCTTTTTCTTGAGAAWGTCGGGCGAAACACATTCCGGCTTCAGATCTCGCGTGCCCGCAACCCAACGCTCTATTGGATCGGGATCGATACCGTCTTCGAGCGTGGAAACTATCGCCTGCGGTGGTTTGTGCCCTAAACGGATTCTGCCTACAAACACTGTCTTTTGGACTGTGTCTCCCTATTGTTTTCCATGAGCAATACCACCCCAACGACCGAATCCACTACCCCACTGTGCCCCAAGCCATCTATGCGCGAGATCAAAGATCTTGATGCAGACACGCTGCTCTCTCGCATGCTCATCGGGCTCGAACGCTTTGACCCCCGCGTTGTTGAACTCGACAGCGAACAAGTCGAACAAGCATGGCTCGAAAATGCCGGCGTGGGCACTTGGCCGATCCGAATTCTGATCGGACACCTTGCCGATTCAGAGATTGTGCTCGCAACGCGATGTCGAAAGATCATCGCAGAAGACAACCCAGAACTTCACCTCTGGGACGAACACGCATTCATCGATGGCGGGCTCTATGGCTGTACAGAAAACTCGAACCTGCTCCCACCAATGGGCGGCGACCTGGCCATGATCCACACCACCCGATCATGGTTGATCGCATTGCTCATGCAACTCGATGAATCGCAATGGAACCGCCAGGGCATGCATCCAATCAACGGCCCGACAAGTGTCCGCGAAATCGCCAATCAACACTGCTGGCACCTCGAACATCACGCATGGTTCCTCAACGCCAAAATCGAAAAACTCCTCGGCCCGATCCCAGAAAAAACCGGATGCTGTGGCGGCGGCGGCGGTGGTGGTGGTGGCGGATGTGGATGCCAAAGCAACGCGAACGATGCACAGCAAGCCGAACATGATCATCACGGGCACGRCCACGCACATGGCGGCGGCGGTTGCTGCAACCATTGATCATCGAACCTGATCATTTGCCTTATAGATCATTTGCCAAAACTATTCACACACTCATTACGCATCGAGCGGCGAGAAAAAGCCCTCGATCGTTTTCGCAAACGATGCGTACTGCTCTGGGTGTGTCCCCGGGCCACGATCAAACGATGGAATCTGCTTAAACGCAGTCGCTCGCGCATCGAGCCCGATCTCGCGGGCAACCTTGGCTGCAACCTTCTTGGGATCGTTCGCCAAATCCGTATAGTTCACCTCGACAATGTTCGCGCCGATTGATTCTTCGCCCAAAGTCTGTGCCCAATGATCGAGCATCCGATTGCTGTCGGCAACAAAGCCGGCGGCATTGATCAGATCGCCACTATAAGGATGGTTCCCGATCATCGCGTCGCAATAGCATGCCATCGTCGATTCCATAGGATCACGCCGACACATCACGATGTTGATCCCGGGCAAGAACGAGGCTGCCGCACCAGCAAGCGGGATGTTCAATGGATGCGTATCAATCCCACGCGCCGCCGATTCCTTGAGCATCGGCTCAACCTGTGCAATGTATGATTCACCCGCTTCTTTGAGCTGCGCACCGCGAAGCTTTGCCGGCTCGAACGGAGCCGGGCGAAGAACGCCTTGGCGAGCGTTCAGATTCCGAACACACACACCAGCGAGTGTTTCCAAAGGGCCAAGCACCGTGACATCATCAAGCTGTCCAAGCAAATCGCCGAGTTCTTTCGCCCCCGACATCGGTGCACCCAGAACAAGAACAAATCGTTCGCCGCTATGGGCTGGCTTGGCGAGTTTCTCCATGGTCTTGCCCGACCAATCATTAATAATCTTTGTGGTCATCATGGTGTATGAACGCGGGTCATACGAACCCCGCCCAAGATTCGCAGCACGACGGAACGCGCCAAACGCCTGATCATGATTCCCGACACGATCCGMAACCATTCCGATCGCACGCAACAGATCACCAAGATCCATCGCACTCCGCCCAGAAACCTCAGCTTCGGTTTCGAGTTCCTTGATCACTGCTTCGAAGGCATCGTTCTTCGTACCTTCTGTATCGAGTAAAATCTTCGCCTTGCTCAACGCCATAGGCATCGATTCGAGCATGTCTTTTTGCCCCTTGGCGATCAGAGCCAATGCTTCATCCGCCTTGCCCTCTAAGGCAAGCAGTTCCGCCTTAGCTGCGATCGCGTCGCCACGATCGGGGTCCCATGTAATCGCTTGTTCGATCGATTCGTGTGCTGCTTTGAACTCGCCAATCGCAGTCGACGATTTGCAGATCTGCACACAAAGCCGAATCAACTGATCCACAATACGAGGGCGAGCCTGGTTCTCTTCTTTATCGTTGTTGAGTCCGCTTTCAGTCAGCTGGGCAGCCTTGATCAGATCGCTCAACGCCTGAGGATGCACGCCCATTCTGGCAAGCACCAACCCATGAAGCGTGAGGATCGGAACATCATCAGGGAAGTATTGGCGAAGCTTACCGGCTCGCTTGGCAGCTTCAAAGACATCGCCCATCCGAAGCAGGCGATGCGCCTCTTCGAAAACCTGCTGAGGGGTTGGCTGGGCTTGTTGTGCGTTTGGTTGTGCTGTTGGCTGCATGGGTCACTCCCGAAGATGGGCAAATAGGAACAAGTGAAATCTTACAAACTCTCGGCTGGCAGTCTACGCGACCAACCAATACATATCATTCTATCAAGGCATGTCATCGAGCACATCGCCAAGAGCATCGACCAAAGGGCCAATATGCTTGGCATATCGCTCGTACCGCTTGGTCGATGATTTATAAATCGGCTGACGAACCTGGTCATTACTCAGCGTAATCGCGACACGACCAGTCTTGTGGAAATCCAAACACACCGGATCAAAGTCGAGCCCAATAAAATCGAGCAGATCGCGCGTCTGGTTCTCTTGATCGCCAACCATGTCCTCATACACATTCTCAAAGATTGGCATATTAATCGGCTCGCTCGCAAGCAGTTGTTTGTAATGCGCCATGATTCGGCGATAGTTCCGGTAGTACAACCCGCAGTTGGCCAGATCAAAGCTATACGCATGCCCCGCATTGAGCAGCTGGAAGAAACACGACAAACAGTTATCCCGTGGATCACGCTGACAATGAATGATCTTCGCATCTGGG
Source organism: bacterium (assembly GCA_002401225.1). Classification (GTDB taxonomy): domain Bacteria; phylum Planctomycetota; class Phycisphaerae; order Phycisphaerales; family UBA1924; genus UBA1924. The sequence continues at coordinate 53,587 of NVSM01000007.1, read as the reverse complement.
AACGCGATCGCGATCATCCCAAGATAATGAAAGTTCATCGGCGCCTTATCGACAATCACTTCGACCGAAGCATCGTTGGCCATCGCGGCGGTTTCTTCGCGATAAATCCGAGCAGCATTGGCAAGCTTCTCCGCATCATATTGATCTGGACCAATCGAATATGGGTTCTGAATACTCCCGCCCAAATCACGGAACAGCTCAGAAATTAATCCAAGCTCGCCAGCACCAAACCCCTTCGGATGAGCATCAATAATCTGCTCCGCAAGCGTTGTCCCCGACCGTGGCATCCCGACAATAAACACCGGGCGAGGCCCAAATGGTTTAGGAGACTCCACCCCTACAAACTTTTTGGATGTCCAAGTCTCAATCATCGAATCGACCTGCTGAATCGCTCGATCATTGGCGAACACAGGCTCAATAAACCCATTCGATTTCTCGAACGCATCCATCGCCTCGTCATATCGCTTCGCACGATCGAGCAAATGCCCCAGCGAGTTGTACGCATGGTGCAGCTCGCTCCCGGTAGCATTCGGGTTCTCTTCGATCAGCTTCAAAATCCAATCGATCGCTTCGTCACGACGATCCGTCCGCAACACAGCCCGGCCAAACACCGCAGCAACCGAAAGCCCCTCCATCCCCCGGCTGCGAATTTCATCAATATACTCAACCGCCAGATCGTGCTGATTGTTCATCACCAAAACATGCGTATACGAACTCGCCAACGCAAGCTTTTCAGGCTGGGCTTCGATCTCGGCTTTGACCAATGCGATCGCATCATCAAGCTTGCCAGACTGGGTCAATCCATCACAAAGCTGCGCGATCAGCGCGATCCGATGTCCCTTGTGAGAAATATGCCTTAATGAGCGTGTCGCGATCCGAACACCCTCTTCAAACCGCTGAAATCGCAAAAGCGAAGCGACATACAACGCAACCACAGGCACATGATATGGGGTTTGTTTGTACAGAACGCCAGACGCACGCACCGCCGCCCGATAAGATCCTTGATCAAACAACGCTTTCGCGTTTTCATAGGCATCTTTCATACTCAACATCGGCATCGCGGTAACTCCTCACTGCTGCTCACACATCGTCCACAACAGGGGATAATATTACGCCTATGCGACAGATCACACTCATTTCAACCGGCGGAACCATCGAAAAAACCTACGATGAACAAGCAGGAACCCTCACAAACCGATCCTCAATCGTCCAAGAGATGCTCAGGCTGCTCCGATTAGAGGACATCCACATCAATACCCTCCAACTCATGTCCAAGGATTCGCTCGATTTCACGGACTCAGATCGTCGAAGAATCGCCGGGGCTGTCGACCTACTCACCGGCACCAAAGAMGACCCCACCGACTGCATCGGSATCATCATCCTCCACGGCACAGACACCCTCTGCCAAACCGGCGAATACCTCTATAACCAAATCGAAAATCCAACCATCCCCATCATTTTGACAGGCGCGATGCGTCCATTCGAGATGAAACGATCCGATGCGCTCCAGAACCTCAACGAAGCCATCTTCGCCACCGGCTCACTCAAACCCGGAATCTATGTCGTCGCCCACGGCAACGCCCACCAGTTCCCCGGCCCCACCAAAGACCGCGAACGCGGAACATTTGTGAAACAATCCTAACGGGTGCCGCGGCTTGATCGTCTACAGCAAGCCTTAGTTTATTAAACATACAGTTTTTGGAGATTCAAATAATGGATAATGAATCAAAGATAAACATCGGTGATATTGGCGAAGATTTCGTCGAGCATATTTTAAAACTTCCAATTGGTGAAGATTTCATGTTCCGCGGCCAAGAGTATCTAACTGACAAAGGGCATCGCGAACTATGCGATCTACTAATCTACCTAGGAGACACCGCGATCCTAATCGAGATTAAGACCGCTGATAGGACCAAAGTCCCCGGCAGAACCGATGCGGATTGGGTTGAATATGCAAATGACCGGCTAGAAAAAACACTAAAACAACATTCAAATGGCGTACAAGCTCTTCGAACCGGTGCAATTACCACTATTCAAAATGAACGCCAAGGAAAAATTAAAATCGATGCCGCAACGATTAAACACATTTACTGTATTTCAATCGTGGATCATCCAACGCTAGACAAATGGGGTTCGAGCCCCTCAGTTGAATGGAACGGAGAGAAAATTTGTGTTCTMWCYMYWWYAMWCKCCSWMAYMRWMWMMYTAKYYWYYKMAMTATCAACACCACTTGATTTAATTGACTACCTACAAGCACGAGAACAATTTTTAGCAAAACATCCAATGATGGGGATTACAGAACTTGATCTTTTAGCAGCCTATAAGCCAGACCCAGATTTGTTTCTTGAACGATCGAACTCCAATGATTTGGTCATGCTTTGCGATGATCTTTGGGATGGGTATTCGCAAAATGAGGCGAGAAGACAACGCGTTCAAGATGATGTACCATCATATTTGGTTGACGACATCATAAACGCTCTGCATCGCTGTGATGAATCTAGCATGGGGCATATTCGAGAACTTTGTGCACAACACAATCTCGCACCGCCACAGCCTTCGCAATATGCCAAAATTGCAAACGGATTAGTGAAAATCAGAAGACTCGACAGACGACAAATCGGGCTCAAACTACTGGAAAAAAGTAATCTTTGCCTTGAGCAAAATCGCGACCGATACTTCGCAACTATGCCCGACAAAAATGAAGGGACACTTTGTCTTTTTTTAGTTTCGCAAAGCAATCGAAAAACTCGCAGTGAGTCACTCATTTCTCACACTATAAGTGCCGKCTATCGCTACAACAGATCACCAGTTATAGGCATCGCTATTCCACCTATTACTGAAACTTCTAACTTCAACATTGACGCATTCTGGAGCACAATCACCAAAGACGAAATCGAGAGCCAATTGACTCCTGAAATGATTGAGTTCTTGCCTGAGTTCCAAGACCCAAGAAAGCCAAATATGACAGAATTTAGACCTCAAGAAGAATAATAGAAATTATCAAACTTCCAATCCCTTAGCAGAACTAATTCAGTCTCACCCCTCCGCCATCTCCGCCACGCTCGGGCACGAGCACTGCAGGTTCCGATCGCCGAATGGATTGTCCACGCGACCGACCGGTGCCCAGAACTTAAATCGGCGGAGATGCGCAGCCGGRTAGGCCGCGACATCGCGTGAGTATGGGTGGCTCCATTCGTCGGCCCCCACCGCCGCGATCGAATGCGGCGCACCCTTGAGCGGATTGTCGTCCTGCGGATATTCGCCAGCTTCGATCTTGGCAATCTCTCCGCGAATCGTAATCATCGCATCGCAGAACCGATCAAGCTCAGCCTTCGATTCAGACTCCGTCGGCTCAACCATTAATGTCCCCGGCACCGGCCAGCTCATCGTCGGCGCGTGGAAACCAAAGTCGATCAGCCGCTTGGCGATGTCGTCAATCTCGATCCCCGCACTCTTCTTAAACGGCCGACAGTCAATCACAAACTCATGCGCGACGCGCCCCTTCGAGCCCCTAAACAGCACCGGATAATGATCCTTGAGCCGCTCGACCATGTAGTTSGCATTGAGCACCGCGACCTGCGAAGCCTCCTTCAAACCATCGGGCCCCATCAGCGCGATGTAAGTCCACGGGATCGTGAGAATACTCGCCGAGCCTTCGGGCGCAGAGCTTACAGGCCCAACCGCGTGCTCGCCAGCGCTCGCCGGGTTGCGGATCGGATGCCCAGGCAAGAACGGTGCGAGCTTATCATTGGCACCGATCGGCCCAACGCCCGGCCCGCCGCCGCCGTGCGGRATRCAGAAYGTYTTGTGCARGTTCAGATNGCAYANCATCCGCGCCGTAATCACCGGGCCGGCAAATCCCGACCTGCGCGTTCATGTTCGCGCCATCAAGATACACCATGCCGCCAAACTCATGAACGGTATCAATCATCTCACGAATGTTGTCATCGAAGATGCCGCAGGTCGAAGGATAAGTAATCATCGCGGCTGCGAGATCATCCTTGTGCTTCTCGGCCTTGGCGCGAAGATCATCAATATCAATCGCACCCGCATCGTTCACCTTAATCGCAACAACCTTAAGCCCCGCGACAATCGCCGACGCCGGGTTCGTGCCGTGCGCACTTTCAGGGATCAAACACACATTCCGCTGCCCTTGCCCGTTATGCTCGTGATACGCCTTGATCGTGAGCAGCCCGGCGAACTCGCCCTGGCTCCCCGCGTTTGGCATCAACGAAACCGCTGTAAAACCAGTGATTTCTGCGAGCCAACGCTCAAGCTGATCGAACAAMACCGCATAGCCCTCCCACTGCTCGCGTGGMGMRAACGGRTGCATATGCGCAAACTCCGGCCAAGTCACCGGCAACATYTCACTCGTCGCATTGAGCTTCATCGTGCACGACCCAAGCGGGATCATCGAATGCGCCAACGACAACTCACGCGATTGCAACTCGGTAATATACCGCAGCATCTCGGTCTCTGAACGATGACTATTGAACACTTCATGCGTCATGAACGCCGTGTTGCGTTGGAACGCCTGCGGAATATCAAGCGTCGCCCGTTGGGCCATCTCGCCGAGGTCTTCTTTGCCCGTGCCACCGAAGGCTTCGAGCAGATCATGAAGCAACGCATGATCGGCAGTCTCATCAAGTGTAATCCCAACCGTGCCATCGCCAAAATCGCGTAGGTTGATTCTTCGCGCCCGAGCTGCACCGAGCACCGCATCGCTATCGCCATGCACCWTGATTCGAAGCGTATCAAACACCAGATCATCAGCGRTCTCATGCCCGAGTTCAATCAATCCAACCCGAAGCGTCTGCGCCTGGGCATGAATCCGCTTAGCGATATTTTTSARMCCRTCCGGGCCRTGATACACGCCGTACATCGAGGCCATGATTGCCAACAAAACCTGCGCTGTACAAATATTACTCGTCGCACGATCGCGTTTGATATGCTGCTCGCGAGTCTGAATCGCAAGGCGCAACGCCGGGTTGCCTTGGGCATCAATCGAAACCCCGACCAATCGGCCCGGCATCTTGCGGACATACTTCTCATGTGTTGACATGTATCCCGCATGCGGGCCACCGAATCCCATCGGCACACCAAACCGCTGCGCACACCCCACACAAATATCAACGCCCCACTCGCCCGGCGCTTTGAGAATCGTCAGCGCCATCAGATCCGCCGCCGCAACAACCATCATGCCATTGTCATGCGCCGTTTTTGCAAGCGATTCATAGCACTCAACGCGTCCATCGCTTGTCGGATACTGCACCATCATACCCGCTGCGTTTGCGTCGGTCAGATCGAACGACTCAACACTGCCGACAACAATYTCGATCCCCATCGACTCGCCTCGSGTYTGCACRACSGCRATCGTCTGCGGATGACAATCATCYGCSACATAAAACTTCGTCCGCTTRTTKCGYCCAATCGMRACCACCATYGCSACYGCTTCMGCMGCAGCCGTWCCTTCATCAAGCAACGAYGAACTCGTCAAAGGCAACCCGGTCAAATCCGAAACCATCGTCTGRAAGTTCAACAACGCTTCGAGCCGACCCTGCGCCGTCTCAGGCTGGTAAGGCGTGTACTGCGTGTACCACTGCGGGTTCTCCAACACATTGCGAAGAATCACACCGGGCGTAATCGTCCCGACATATCCCATCCCAATACACGATCGGAACAACTTGTTCCTCTCGGCGATCTCACGAAGATCATGCCAGAGCTTGTACTCGGTCCTCGCCTCTGGCAAATCAAGATCACCATCAAGCCGAATATCCGCAGGCACCACTTGATCCATCAACGCATCGAGCGAGTCCAGCCCGATCGATTCAAGCATGGCCTTGGCATCATGCTCGCGAGGCCCAATGTGGCGTGTTGAGAAGATCGAATGAGCCTCAAGATCGCTCGGCGTGATCGGTGAATATGTTGATACAGAATTGGCCATGAGCGGATGCCCCTGAACTGGTGTGGTGGTCATTGAAAAACCTCACAGGTCGATACTAAATAACAGGACTGGATGACAGAATGCCCCCCGGCGAACGGGGATGAAAWCATAGCGCACCTCAGCGATAAACTCGCCCTCYACACACCCCAGAATAGCTCACATTTCAGTCTTCTGACCCATACCGAAGCACCGAATGCACCTCAGAATACCCGCCGAGCAGGTCTCGACCATTGAGAAAATCCAGCTCGATCAACACCGTGATCCCAGCAATCTCCGCCCCGGTCTTTTCAATCAGCTGGCAACTCGCCCGCATCGTCCCGCCAGTCGCCAAGAGGTCATCGACCATCAACACCCGCTGACCCTTGTGCATCGCATCCTGATGAATTTCGAGCCGATCAGATCCATATTCCAGATCATACTCAACACCATGCACCGCCCGAGGCAGCTTTCCAGGCTTACGCACAGGCACAAACCCGGCAGACAATGCTTGTGCAATCGCAATCCCGAAGATAAACCCTCGGCTCTCCGCCCCCGCCACCAAATCAATCCCCTGGCCACGATACGGATTCGCCATCAACTCCACCGCCAACGCCAACGATCCAGGATCAGCAAGCAAAGGCGTGAAATCCTTATACATCACACCGGGCTTAGGAAAATCGGGCACATCATGAATCAGCGAAGAGAGTTTATTGATGGCATTGGTCGTTTGCATGAACAGATCATATCCGTCCAAATCCTGAGTTCATACGCGAAGTTTCTGGTTCTTCAGAGAACGCACCAGCCTATATCTGATATGCTCTCAATGCACAGATTAAATGATTTGAGACACCGACGAGGATACCCGATGCACATTCCGCCAATGAGGCCAACCTTTACTATCGAGTTCCCRMTCRAWCCAGACGCTGCGATYGAYCGSCTCTCCCARCTCGTCGACGACGCCGACTAWCCAATCGATGGACGAATCGCAGGCACCCACCTCATGCTCGTGATCCCACCCGCCGATCGCCATTTCTGGTCGCCTTGGCTCAATATCGAAATCCACAACCACGACACAGGTTCGGCAATCCATGGCCGATTCAGCCCAAACCCGAGTGTCTGGACAGGGTTCATGCTCGTCTACATCTCGCTCGCCACCCTCATCTTCTTCGCCTCGATGTTCGCCGTCGCCCAATGGATGATGAACAAGCCCCCATCGACCCTCATGCTCATCCCAGTACTCGTCGCGATCGCGGCTTTGCTCTACTGGGCATCACTGGTCGGACAAAAAATCGCCCAGAAGCAAATGCACGAACTCTACGACGCATCAATGGGCGCACTGAATCAAGAATCAAACGACTCACAACCAGAGCAATGACTCATCAGAACCGCACCGCCTGCCCAGCCGTATGATCTTCTATATCCATCGCCCCAATAGGAGCCCCCCAATGACACCATCTATCAACAAAAAGACTCAAACACCCCGGCTCGCTCTTATCGCTTCCCTCGCTATAACCCCACTGCTGATATCAGCCTCCGGCTGCGCGGATAAAAAGAAAGAACTCGAACCTCGCCCAGACACCCGCCCAATGGTCAATGCCATCCAACAAGCAGAGCAAGATTGGGTCTGGATCTCAAGCGAACAATGGTACCTCATCACCCTCGAAGGCAAAGCCTCAATCGCAGGCACGACCATTCGGCTCAACTTCAAAAAACACACCTGGCTCGACGGCAACGCCGGCTGCAACAACTACACCGCAAGCTATAACCGAAAAGCAGATGCGGGGCTCAAAGTCACCGAGATACTCACCACAAGAATGTTCTGCGACCAACCCGAAGGCATCATGCAACAAGAATCTCGCTTCTTCCACTTGCTCAAACGCATCGATGCCTACCACGCCGAACCAAACAAGCTCGATCTGCTCGCCGATGGCGCTGTCGTCWYSKCCWTCWTGACNCCNTCRAMNGSCGNNGMANCSCCATWARMYGMRYCRYCWYCAKMGAWTNNCMKCAKMAYGNCNCTRCKYKTNNCKTCTNTYSSGYAYAMRCCRWMCCAGCCCCCATCACCATCGCAATCGATCCCGGTGCGGGGACAATGTTCGTCGTGTATCCTTCGAGTGCAAGCGATTCAGGCGTTGAGTAATATGACTCGCCCGTCTCAATATTGAGCGTGCTAAGCGAATACCGCACGCCGTGAACAAGGCTCACGCTGAAATCGCCACTCAAATCTGCATTCTGCGCCAGCGTAATCTGAAAACTCCCAATCCGWTTTCCGATCCCCGAACCATCCCGAGGCGTCCAATCGAGCCCTCGCCATTGACCATATTCAATCTGGGCATAATTCCCATCATTGGTATACCCGCCATCGTGATTAAACTCTGACCAGTCGGCATGGTTCCATGTGATATTCTCAACAACCGCCGAGCCGGTGGTCTCAAGCCCGAACGCCCCCCACATCATAAACTCAGCTTCAGTCCCCAACACCATATCACCAATCACATCAAGCGTGAGCGTCACCGCCCCTGTCGAAGTATCAACTTGGGTCGGCCCGCCTTCAATCCGAAGGATATAGGTATGCTCCGCCATCGCCTGCATCCCAAACCCAAGACCAGCAAGAACGCCCAATGCGCGAACAGTGTGTATATGTGCCATAGTCAGTGGTCTCCTCAACCAAAACCCGTCTTCATAGATCATCGTACCACATTACGCCCCCAACCCAACCCACTCTTTGGTGGGTTCCTCATGAATAAACCGTAGTAAGACCAGAAAAATCCCCCGATTGATACTCAATCGGGGGATTCAAACTCTATTTTCAAACACTCTCCCACTTATCGGCGGCGACGCCCCGCTGCCAACCCACCAAGCMCGAGCAATGCAAGCGCAGATGGTGCTGGAGTAACCACTACGGATGCTGATCCGTGTGATATATCACCCGTAAGTTGAGTAAAACCACCGGTTGCCTCATCAAAGATCTCAAGCGTGAAATCTCCAATGCCGCCGGTAGTTGTGAAATCGATGGTCTGCCATGTATTCGCTTCAAAGGTGATCTGGAACCAACCCAACAACACAGGCCCATTGCCGAGCAATGATGCTGGGAAAGGGGTAATAAACGGAGGGAAGATCAGTTGACCAAAGATCAATCCATTGTGATTCCCGTCTCCTGCATGTCCTAGATCTTGAAAACCAAGCTCACCCCATAATGGTGTCGAAGCGGTCATATCCGTAATCGAACTGCCGCCAACCGCCGAAATCCCAAAGCCACCACCCGAAATCGCAGTTCCAAAATCAGCATCGCCATAGATCGAAAGGGTCATCGTTCCCGATGCCCCGGTCGTTCCAAGGGTGTTCACCGAAGGCACAATCGAGAGCGATCCCGACTGCGCCTGGGCAGCAGCTGCGATTCCTGCAAATGCGATAAGTGTAATAGTCTTTTTCATCTCTCATCTCCTCTTTCATTTGTACGATTCTCTCTGCCAAGATCCGCCCGGCACACAACCCGCGAATCCAACATCTTTATCCTAATCGAAATCCTATGTCCATGTCAATACCCAACTCAATATTCATTCCAATACCAGGTACCTACCATTGGCGTATTCACGAAAAAAGCCCCTAACCAGGGGCTTGCGGATCTCTCAATCCATGTTCTATTCATAAAATCGAGTTATCGCCGACGCCGACTAGCTGCCAACCCGCCAAGTCCGAGCATCGCCAACGCAGACGGCGCGGGAACAACACTCACTCTCGCCGAACCTTGCTGGGCATCTGTAATCTGCGTGAAGAGCCCAGTTGCATCATCAAAGATCTCAAGATCAAAATCACCAAGACCACCAACCGTCGACCAATCGATCACGCCGAGAGCATCTGCTGCAAGCGTGACTGTAAAAGTTGCGATCAACACAGGACCATTGCCCAGCAATGAATCATCCGATGCCGGAATAAACGGCGGAAAGATAAGCTGGCCAAAGACAACTCCATTGTAATTCCCATCGCCTCCATCTCCCTGGTCTTCAAAGCCCAACGCGCCCCAGTCGGCAACCGAAACAGTCATTCCTGTGATCAGCCCCTCGCCACCGGTTGCAACAAGCCCAAACCCGCCCCCGCCGAGAGCGGTACCGAAATCAGCGTCGCCATAAACTGCAAGTGTCATGGTCACGGCTGCGCCTGTTGTAAAAGTCGTCGATGTTGATAGCACGATTGAAAGCGTCGCAGTCTGAGCGCCGGCAACGGTTGCGATACCAGCGATTGCGAGAAGTGTCACTGCATTCTTCATTTCTAATTCCTCCAAAGTTCTTTGTCTTCATCTCTACACACAAACCAAATAAGCATTGCACACAATAACTCATTTGGGACTATCCCAAAGGTACACCAGCTTTGGAACGCTCGCCAATAACTTGTCGATTTTAATCTGCTTCCCAAAACGAAAGAACCCCCGATCAGCGAACTGATCGGGGGACTTTTTGTTTTTACACATTCAGCGTATCTTCATAATGAAGAGGTGCTGTATGTCGTATCGTTGCGATTAGCGACGACGACGACCTGCTGCGATACCGCCGAGCCCGAGAAGAGCAAGAGCTGATGGTGCAGGAACAACTGTTACTGAAGCTGAACCAGCTGAAACACCTGAGAGCTGGGTGAAAGCACCGGCAGCTCCGTCATCGGTGAAGATTTCCATATCGAAGTCGCCAACGCCGCCAGCGGTTGACCAGTCGATCACACCAGCTGAGTCAGCAGCGATGGTCACTGTGAAGTTGCCGAGGAGGACAGCACCGTTAGCGAGCATTGAGTCTGCTGCTGCTGGGATGAATGGAGGGAAGATCAACTGACCGAAGATCATTCCGTTGTAGTTGCCGTCGCCAGCGTCGCCGAGGTCCATGAATCCGAGTGCACCCCAAGGTGCCACTGCTGCGGTCATGCCTGAAACGATGCCAGCACCGCCGTTAGCTGTGAGTGAGAAACCACCACCTGAGATAGCGGTACCGAAATCAGCATCGCCGTATACAGCGAGGGTGATGGTCGAAGCGCCACCTGAGCTGTCAACTGTCAATGCTGAAGGCACGATGCTGAATGAACCGGACTGAGCGGTTGCGATTGAAGCGATGCCTGCGAATGCGATAAGTGTAACTGTGTTCTTCATCTTAAAATTCTCCTCGATTGTTTTTTTAATCGTGTTTGTAAACCGTTGACCTGTTGAAACGAACAACTTGTTCGTGACCCGCTCGAAAAGTAATCCCATTTTGGGGTTGGTGCCAGTCGATTACCAAATTCAATTCCACAATTCGTCGATATCTGGGAGTTTTTCTGAGCCAACTTGCTCAAAAACCTCTTTTTCGCCCCGTAAGGGCTATTTACAAACTTTCGACCGATAATGAGTTTAACCGAGTATTCTCATAAATGCCCTTCTGTGGGCAAAACGAAAGAACCCCCGATCGGCGAACCGATCGGGGGACTTTGTATTTGCATTCAGTTGTTCTCACCAGGTCATACCATCTGGTCATATCGCCAGCGAGATCATCCGAGATGTCGTATCGCAGCGATTAGCGGCGACGACGACCAGCAACGAGACCACCAAGGCCGAGAAGGGCCATAGCTGATGGAGCAGGTACTGAAACAACGTTTACTGATACTGCACCGTGTGATACGCCTGCGCCAGACAAAGCTGTGAATCCGCCGGTAACTTCGTCGAAGATTTCGAGGTCGAAATCGCCGATGCCGCCAACTGTTGACCAGTCGATCACGCCGTTTGTGTCAGCACCGATCGAAACGGTGATGTTGCCCAAGAGGACAGCGCCGTTACCGAGCATTGATTCTGCTGCTGCAGGAATGAACGGAGGGAAGATCAACTGGCCGAAGATCAAACCGTTGTAGTTGCCGTCAGCGTTGTGGCCGAGGTCTTGCTCACCAAGAAGGCCCCAAGTTGCCGCAGCACCTGTCATGCCGTCAACGATGCCAGCACCGCCTGCAGCTGAGAGGCCGAAACCACCACCTGAGATTGCGGTACCGAAGTCTGCGTCGCCGTAGACTGCGAGGGTAACTGTTGCTGCTGCACCAGTTGTGAATACTGTCGATGCCGAAGCAACGATGCTCAATGAACCGGACTGTGCTGCTGCGGCTGATGCCAGACCTGCAACTGCAACGAGAGTAAGTGTACTCTTCAYATCTCTATCTCCTCAGAAATTGTGCGGCCCTAATACTTAGTTGTACTAGGGTCCATATTTTAAGAACGAAAATCGTTCCTGACCCACAGCGATGGTAACCAAACACCCACGCGCTTGCAAGCCCAATCTCTCCATGAAATGGGCCTTTTTTGCGATCTGAATACTGCGAGACCGAACATACGCGCCAAAATCGGGAACAATCATCGAATTTCGGCGTATAACGGCAATTTCCTAGTCCGAGAATCTGCGAAATTTAACTTGCAAATTCACGCATTGGCTGGCAATTCTCAAAATAGCCAATCGTTATAGGTCGATCTGCACACAATTACGCACCCACCACTCCATTGTCATACCAAACACATGGCGATCATCAGATGCAAACTCTTCAGAYTGCGCCAACTTCCATCGGCTTGGATCGATCTCAGGAAAGACCGCATCCCCCTTAATCAGAGTATGCACTCTGGTTCGGACGATCAGATCAACCAAACCCGCCTGCCCCATCGCCTGCCTATATATATGCCCCCCACCAGCGATCCAGATGGGCAGAGCCATCTCAGAAGCCTCGGCGATGGCAATCCCCTCCTCTATAGAGGACGCGACCCGCACACCGTCATCCCGATCATCGCTCATCGAKCGAGAAAGCACGATATTGAGCCGATTCGGGAGCGGCTTATCGAGTGATTCAAAGGTCTTACGCCCCATAATCACGCTGCACCCCTTGGTCGATCGCATGAAGTGCCGCAGATCTGTAGGCAGCCTCCAAGGCAGATCCCCGTCAACCCCAATCACCCCATTCTCCGAACACGCCACAATCATGGCGATCTTGTGAGAAGCATGAAAAGCACGGAAATCAAACTCTTGAGTGTCAGGCATGAAAGAAGGATATACCGATCATCCCTCGGGTTGCGAATCAGCTGAAGAACGCATGTCGATGAGGACCCAATCGCCATCAGGACAATCACGATTATCCAATCGAGGCTTGCCAGATCGATCAAACAACACCTCAACCTCGTCAGCATCAAACTCTTCGCTCGTTAAGAATCGATATCTATAGATAAACGAATAGACATTGTGCTCACCCATACTTTCAATAGGCCCTCTGCCACCATCGAGATCACCATCTGATCCGCCAGAGTAGAGCCGATAGCCCTCGCCGTCCAACACATATTGGATCGGATTCCCGAGTCTGAATAGATCCTCAGGGATCTCATCGATATACCCTGGCACCAACAAATCGATTGAATCGGGATAATGCCCCGTTTCTATACGGTACCGCTCGATCGCAATCGTTGTTTGCATCGCTTCATTCTTCATCTGCGACCAAAACACCTTGTTTACCGACTGCCTCATCGAGACCGCGAGAACATCCATAGGCGATTCGATCACATGCCCCCTGCTCGCTTCTTGTATCCGGTCGTGATGAAAATCTAACCACCCGATCGACTCTGGACCATCGAGAATCACCTGCTTCGTCTGCTTGATATGCTCAGCAAATCGCAAACTCTGTGTTTTTCGATCTTCCACCGCCAACAGAGCTGCCGGGCTTGCAGCTACTTTGAAATATCCCTCAACCGTCATCGGATCATCCGCCTCATAGTACATCCAAGCAGAATCTTCCTCCATGAGCATCTTTATTCCACGAGCGGTGATTCTGCCGTTGCCGTGCCCATCGTCGGTGTATGCACGCTGGAGAAAATCTTCGAACATCCAGATCTCCATGTCATACTGCATCGTGATGTTCTTGGATGCTTGATCAAGCAACCCCGCGATCTGTTCCAACTCCTCGCTCGAGAATAAACCCGGATGCTCTTTGAGCAGAAACTCGATTGTGTTATTTGTTATTTGTACAATCGAAATCGCAACCCTGCTGCTGATCATGGGTCCTGTGTTTYCTACCTGAACACCGATCCGGAGCGAAGCCTCAATATCCTTGATTACTCGATCTGTATCCCGCTCTTGTGCCGCGAGGTTCGCATCGAGCATCAAAACATTCACCAACCCTCGGCCAATTCCAATTTCTGGAAGCAACACCGAGATCAAGAGCCCTTGGTCCTCTGGGTTGGCTGCCGGCTCGATCGAATCGGACACATACACGCCATCAACTTCAACCGTCTCGAGTTCTGATGAATACACCATCCCCATAATCGGGCGCGATGCCGCCTCGCGGACCAGGGCGATCTCCGCCTCAAACGCCTGGACCAACCCCATCATTTCAGCATAATCCTCGCTAGTGCTCTGGAAACTTGAACGGTTATTCGCCAACTTGATTGGCTTATGCTCATTCCCCTCTCGGAGAAGAGCGACTTCCAGAGCATTCCGTTGCCACTGGGCTTCGACATCTCGATACACCCCCCACGCCTTTTCATCCTCTGAATAGCCTTCGTTTTGTGCATTCATCTTTGCGATGTAGTTCTGCTTAATATTTGGCGTACCCATATAAAACCGCACCGCCAACCCGCCATAGCCGACGATGAGAATCAAGACCATCGCTGCACTCGCCCGTTTCATATTGCGATAGGCACGCCAATAGAGTGGCCGCTTGCGCTTCATGGACCGACGCATGAGTTTGGCGACTCGCTTTGGATCGCCGAAGGATTCCACGATCTCCTCAGCACTCCGCCCAGCATCGATCGCGTCATGGGCATGGGCAATCAACTCGCGGGCAATCTCTGCCCGTTCGGTTGCCCAGAGCTTGGATTTCACAATCGTCATGCTGATCACATCCCCCACAGGCTTGGGCAACTGTGCAGCTTTGAGTAGTGGAAACGCAAGATAATTTGGATACCCCATGTGCTTCAACCATCTCCAGGTATTGAGTATTGGCGAGTGGATCACCGACCATTGCCACGCCTTTGTAAGTGATGAGTTGCTCATGCCGGAGCTCCCTTCAGCACGCCGATCGATGACATCGCATCGACAAGCTTSGCCCATGCTTCCATGTCGGCCTTRAGCTTYTTCTTMCCCTTRCCAGTSAGGCTGTARTAYTTCCGATCRCGCCCATTGTCCGCCGATCGCCAGTTSGCCTCRACCARATCCTTGGCTTCGAGRTTATASAGCATCGGATAGAGCGTCGATTGCCCCATCGCCARYACGCCATCGGTCTGCTTKGMRAGTKCTTCKACGAGTTCGTASCCGTACATTTCRTGCTTTGAGAGYAGTTTCAAGACRGCYGTCGGSCCGGCACCACGCATGAGTTCGCGTTCGAGTTTCATTGGTATTCTCCATTGGGCAACCTACGCCACCCATACTATGTACCACATAGCATGGAGAACAGTTGCGTACACAACGGAAAAATTCTTCTTTTCTGTACCGCTTTTATTTTCGTGCGATCAGCTTCGCCTGCGTGGTCTTATGAACCGTGCCTCGGCGGTGATGAAGCGTCACCGTCTGACCAGGGCGATATTTGCCCAAAATACGGATCATTTCAAACNAATCACGCGTCGGATGATCGTTAATCCCCGTGATCACCGATCCAACACTGAGCCCAGTCCGCTTACGAGATCCTGGAGGCAACGCCACCACCAACACGCCATCGCCTGATCCGGTTTCGATATCAATCCCCAGCGTGGCACTCAAATCTGATCCGGTTTCTGCAACCGTTTCGAGTTCAGCCACCCATGCTCGAAAATCCTTTTCGATCTGATCGATCTCTTTGCCTAACGCCAACTCAAGAGCTCGAATCCCGGTCGAATCATTTTTGTACTCGGTGGTGTAGATCAAATAGAACGAATCGAGCTTATGCTGATCGAGCAAGTACAGCATGATCGTACGGGCCTGTGCATATTTCGCCAACGGCCGATTTGAGGTAAACGATTGCATCGGAGTCGATGCCAACTTTTCGATCGAAGGCATCCGATGACGATCGTGCATCCGCTTGACAATATTCGTCCGCCACGACGCAACCGGCATCGGCTTACGCCCACGCATGTCATAGTCCTCGACGAGCGATGCCAAACCCTCTTGAATCCAAGGGGCATGTGCCTGCCCGAGCCGATTCATATCGCGCCA
The DNA here is from genome assembly GCA_002401225.1 of bacterium. GTDB lineage: Bacteria > Planctomycetota > Phycisphaerae > Phycisphaerales > UBA1924 > UBA1924. The sequence continues at coordinate 37,504 of NVSM01000007.1, read as the reverse complement.
RTGCARSACATGGATRAACTCATGRCGRAGCGTTGCGCCSAGRTCTTGSGCAACSARTCGGCGTTKTTGATGCTCGTACGCCCCGCCTACAGAACTCGTATTCCCACGAATACCAGGACCAAACACCGAAATCGCCCACCGAGAGAACCCCACCCGATCGGGCAGCACCACCATCACCCAAGGCGAATCGTCGATCGCACCGGGCTGACCAATCTCTGAAAACAGATGTTCGATCGCCCAACCCGAGAGCATCTGCAACTCTTCGTGCGCTTGATCCGTCGCGATCTGATCGTGGGCTGACACCAGCTCGATCTTGAGCCCATCGTCGGTGCGCGCCTGCATATTTTTTCGAATCATCTTCTTGGCAAGTTCTACATCATGCTCACGCCGAACCTGAATCACGCCTTGCCAGCCGGCGACCAACTCGGTATAAAACGGCATCGCCCGCATGGCATCGAGATCTGGATCGCGTTTGATTTGTGCGAGATCCATAAACCCGATGGTAATCGCTACCGAGATCGCATCGACTGCGCCCTGCCCGTCGCCCTGCATCGACAGTGCTGCTCCAAGATTGTAATGCCCAACGAACGAACCCGGACGCAACTCGATTAACTCACGAAAAATAGTTTCAGCCTGTTCATACTCCCCGTCCCCCATCGCTTCGATCCCCGACGCTTCGAGCTGCGAAGGGCGAGGCTGGGCAGTTGCACCAGAGACAGCCAGACATAGACAAAGCACCGAAAGTAAAAGTATGCGGAGTAGATTCATAGTGTGTTATTCGTGCGAGTTGGCTTGGGCGTTGCGTTCAATTAGCAAATTGATCGCTTGCGGATAGGCAAGGCATTCGAGTTGAAACACCCGATCGCCAAGATCTTGCGCACAATCGGTGTCCTTGACCGGGCATCGGAGTTGGACAATTGTTGAGCCAGTATCGTAATGATCATCGGCACAGTGAACCGTACAGCCAGATTCATGCACCTCGCCACGCTTGGCCGCTTCAACCACCGCTTGATGTACATGCGCCCCGTGCATGCCCTTGCCGCCAAAGCTTGGCAACAACGAAGGATGAATATTGATCACCCGAAACCGCGTCCGATCCGAAATCGGCAACAGCTTCAAATACCCTGCCAACACCACCAGATCAATGGCATGCTTTTCACAGAGTTCATCGAGCAACGCAGGATCAAGCGTCTTGCCATGCACATGCGTTTCGATCCCGGCGTCACGGGCTTTTTGTGCGCCCAGACACTCCTTCGATGCGATCACCACTGGGATCWCCGCTTCGAGATCGCCTTGTGCGATGTGTTTGTTGAGATTGTCAAGCGTAAAGCCCGAGCCCGAAAGCATCACCGCGAGCCGAATGGGCGTATGAAACTTGGGCAAACGATCGAAGCTCATGTACACCGCTCGCCGGGGTAGTGCCTGCTCTGGCATGGACTTTCTCGAAACGGGAATGGCTTGCCATCGCACATGCCCACGAGTGTCATGTTCGCGCTTGTTACATGAACAACTTCGTGCGAATCAAACCGTTCAGCCTCAACCTCGATCTGAACATCAATGCTTGTGCGCCCGAGCCGGGTTGTGTGCGTAATAAAAGTCACAATATCACCAACATGCACCGGCTCATGAAACTCAACTTTGTCCATCGCCACGGTGACCCAATCAAGATTCCCGTGTCGGCGGGCTTCGACGAACCCGGCCTGGTCGATATAGCTCAGGATGATCCCGCCAAAGATGGTGCCATAGGGGTTCGTATCGCGAGGCATGGTAACAATGCGCATCGCCATCACCTTCTCATCAATCGGGGTATTGCCCGTTGTATGACCTTGCTCACTCATCTTCATGCTCCTTGAGCAGATCTGCGAATACACACGAGGGGACATATCGCTCGACGACGGGCTCCCAGCCGTCTGGGCCGATCATGCCTTTGACAAAGCTCGATGAAACCTCGCACAACTCACGCGGAGGCATCAAAAACACTGTCGAAAGATGGCTGTTCAGATCAGAGTTCACATACCGCATACCGCGTTCATACTGATAATCCATCTCGTTGCGGATGCCACGAATCACATATCGTGCATTGGCTCGGCTGGCATAATGCGCCAGAAACTCGTTCTCCAAAGATGCGATCTCGACATTATCATGCTTAGACACAATCTCTTCAAGCCAACCAACGCGTTGATCAAGCTCGTAGGTATAGCCCTTCTCAGGGTTGCGAGCGGCAGCCACGATTAACTTGTCGAACAACCGAGCGCCCTGCTCGATCATCCACACATGCCCGTTGGTCGGTGGATCAAAGCTCCCGGCATAGACTGCTGTTTCGCCCATTGGTGTAATCCTTCTGTTAGACAGTTTGCTTGCTGACCGCTTGGACCGCATTGGTGAAGATTTTTAATCCTGGGGTTTGCGACGCCTTGGTTGTATCATCGAGGCGTGTCCAGTATGGATGACGGTTCCATTCGAGTGCCCGCTCTGGGTGAGGCATCAACCCGAAAATCCGACCTGTCGGATCGCAGATGCCCGCGATCTGTTCGATCGAACCATTGATATCGGTTTTGTAGCTCAGCGCGATCTGATTGCCGGCTTTGAGCAGATCGAGTGTTGCCTGATCTTTGGTCACAAATCGCCCTTCGCCATGGGCGACCGGATAGAGGATCTCGCCATCAATATCGCCCAGCCCTTGCGTCCAGATGCAGTTYGAACTCGCGTTGGGCTTCATACCCACCCACTGGTCGATGAATCGCCCGTGATCGTTGTCGGTCAAGGCCACGCATGAATCATGATCCTGGGTACCCGGCAAGAGGCCGATTTGCACCATGACTTGGAAGCCGTTGCAGATCCCGATCATCGGCACGCCTCGATCGACAGCCTTGAGCAGCTCGGGCCTCAGCTTCTCACGGGTGTGCATCGCCTTGATACGCCCCGAAGCGATGTCGTCGCCATAGGAGAACCCGCCGGGGAACCCGATGAGATCATAATTGGCGATTTGGGTGGGATCGGCGAGTAATCGATCAAGATGAACCAGATCGACCGAACTGCCAGCGAGCGTAAACGCCCGACACAACTCGACATCGCAGTTGGTTCCAGCCGTTCTGATCACGAGTGCTTTGGGCATGGGCATGAACGATCGTAGCTCCCAACTCTCGATGAATCTGGCTGAGATTTGGCGAGTTGGTGTATATAATTGGTGAGACGATCGGGCAGGTGCCCACGCAAGAGAAATAGATATTCACGATCACCAGATCGTGTCAATGAAAGGGCACCGATGCCTGTAGTACACCCGTTCAAAGCTGTTCAATATAACCTAGGCCGAGGCGATGTCTCTGAGCTGATCGCCCCGCCTTACGATGTGCTTGATCTGGCTGCCAAAAAAGCCATGCTCGATCGCAACGCCCATAACGCTGTAGGGATCGATCTGCCTCATGTCCCTGCAAAAGAACTCGGCCCAGATGCCGCCTATCAGGGCGCGGGCGATTCATACCGTTCGATGCTCGAATCGGGCGTGCTCTCCCAGCGAGAGACACCCGCGATCTTCGCCTACCGCCAGACCTTCGAGTTTGAAGGACAATCATTCCAACGCTGCGGCATGGCAGTCACGCTCGACACGGTCGCCTTCGGCAATCGGGATGGCGGCGGCATCCTCGCACACGAACAAACCTTTGGCGGCCCAAAGGAAGATCGCAAAGCACTGATGAACGCATCGCAATGTCAGTTCTCACCGATCTTCGGGCTYCATCCAGACGARGAYGGCTCAGCCGTYGCSATCCTTCAYGGKGTGATGGAATCACGCGATGCCGACATGCACGCCGACATGGGCGACGGCATCAAGCACGAAATCTGGACCATCGACGATGATGAAACCATCGCCAAATACCAGGCATCACTCGCTGGCGATGATGTATTCGTCGCCGACGGACATCATCGGTACAACACCGCACTCAACTACCTTGAAGACCTTGAATCTAAGGGCGAAGTCGCTGCCGACCATCCAGCACGCCGAACCATGTTCGTGCTTGTCTCGATGKCYGACSMGGGSYTSGCGATCGGYCCRACCCAYCGCGTSCTCGGGGGSATGGAASACTACWCSATCGAGAAGTTCATCGAGGTCTCGCAGGGATTGCTCAACATCGAACCCATCGCCAACGACCCAAACGAGTTCCTCTCGCAAATGGACACGATGGCCGAACGCGAGCATACCAATGTGTTCGGGATCTTCGACTACGCAACTGGATTGTGCTACGGCGCATGGCCGGCGGTCAAGGACACACTCGAACCACAGTTCCCGAATCAATCGCAGGCGTGGCGCAACCTCGATGTCGCGATTATCCAACACTTAATCGTCGAAGAAATCTGCCAGCCAGAACTCAACAACGGCGACCCAATCAACTGGGCATTCCCGCACTCGATCGAAGAAGTGATTGCCATTGGCAAGGGTGAAGAAACCGGATCATCGATTGCTGGTGGCGGCAAGCCTCAGCTGGCAGTGATTGTGCGTCCGACGCCTTTGGATGCTGTGCGTGATATTTCACGGGCAGGCGAGTTGATGCCTCAGAAGTCGACCTTCTTCTATCCGAAGTTGGCGACCGGATTATGGTTTAATCCGTTGAGCTAATCGACGCTGTTAAAAATCCGTATTTCCTTCGGCTGGGTCATGCACCCAGCCGATTTTTTCATCGTTGGCAAAGTATGGCTCACCATCCATTGTCTTCACAGTCATCTTCGCGCCCGTTGAGCGGAGCTTGGCGAGTTGGTTGCGGCCGATCTTGGCTCGCAAGATCACAACCTGTCCTTCATAGGTTCGATCAAGCACCTCGGCTCGATTCTCGATGATGTGGATTGTCTTTGAATCCGACAATGGCACCGTAATATCGAGCTCTTCGATGGTACCCAGCGAGATCGCTTGCACCTGCTTGATCAACTCTTCTTGCCCCATCGGCAGCTCTTCGCCTTCCTCAACTTCGATCGAACAGATCGGAATCGCCCCGACCGACCGCGACTGCCAATACAGAATATCCTGCTCGTCAACCGTGTCGATATCAGCCTTGTTGAGAAGGATCAGCAGCTCTGGTCGTTTGTAGGCGATGAAGTCTGCCGTCCCGTCTCGCTTGGCACGGAGCGCATCTTTTTTCTGGCGATCTTCGACTTCTTCGAATAACTCATCGAGCGTTTTCATCACGGTTTCAAACTGCATCTCTGCGCTCGGATCAGACACATCGAGCATCACCAACAACAAATCCGCGTGGGTTGCTTCTTCAAGTGTTGCGCGGAACGACGCGACCAAATGGTGAGGCAGATCGCGCACAAACCCGACGGTGTCCGACAACATCGCGCTGTGCCCGCCACCCATATCCCACTCACGGGTGCGGGTCATCAAAGTCGCAAACACCCGATTGTCGGCGTACGCCCCACCTTCGGTGAGCGTATTAAACAGCGTGCTCTTGCCAGCGTTGGTATAACCAACAAGCCCGATCGTAAAGTGATCGGTGTTTCTTTTCTCAACCGCTCGGCGTTTGCGCACCTGGATCTCATCGAGTTCGCGTTGTAACACCAGCTTTCGGCGTTGGACCAATCGCCGGTCAACTTCGAGTTGTTGCTCGCCCGGCCCGCGTGTGCCCATGCCACCCATGCCGCCGGCGCCGCTTGTGCCGCCGAGCCGCTCAAGGTGAGTCCACATCGCACGCAATCTTGGGAATGTGTATTCGAGCTGGGCGATCTCAACTTGCAGCTTGGCTTCATGCGTCGAAGCGCGTGAGGCGAAGATATCGAGAATCAACTCTGAACGATCGAGCACCTTGCAGTTGGTGATCTCTTGGATATTGCTTATTTGCTTGGGCGAAAGATCATGATCGAAAATAATCGAGCTCGCGTTGGTCGCATCGCATAGATCCCGCAGCTCCTCGACCTTGCCCTTTCCCATGTAGGTCGCGGGTTCTGGGCGATCTTTGCGTTGTTCGATCTCGCCGACGATCACCGCGCCGGCTTGGACCGCGAGTTCGCGGAGTTCGCCGAACGAATCTCGCTGGTCGTAGGTTGAATCAGGGAGGCGCAGTGCAGCAAGCACCGTTTTCTCGGCTTGGACTTTGATGGAATCGCGATCTTTTGATGGTGGCATACGCCCTTAGTGTACCCATCAAGACACGCAAATCACGCCTTGAGCCGGTGTAATCCGTGATCTTCGCGTGATTGATTGAGTTGTTCGAACGCTGGGCGATGATCRGCGATGAAWCGRGTCAGTTGYGTYGTCGAACATTCGAGCCGAGCGGCMGCCTTCTTGACATCAAACCCGCTCGCCTCGATCACATCCAACGCCTCGGCRAGCAKYGTCGGAAAATCKGTATGCTTSACGCTGCACACGATYTTTTTCTTTCKGCATCGCCCGCGCCAAAGCTCGGATCGGATATCGCCMGCGGGCACATCGACACGCACACCCATCGCAAGTTTGAGCCGAAGTCTGCGGATSGYGWCRSYSWGGWTTTCCTTGGCCAATCGTCGTTCGCCGGCCTGTGCATCAATCCCGCTGGGGAGATGCTCGACCGTGATATGCGTCTCGACCTTGTTGCGATGCTGACCGCCCGGGCCAGATGCCCTGCCGCGCGTGACTTTGCATACCTTCATAAGCGTTTCTTTATCGAGGGCAGCCGGATGCATKKRGCSYTYSACSSGCTSMYYKRKKWTGWMSASSARMYCKTTSSMCWYCASCAGRYYGCNGKGSGKANCAGMNGSWGASARASRMATCRTCNNGCRGWNTYSRKCTKCWMNCMASKYSRWTCCKAGCCCTGCGATCATCGCCGCGTTATCGACGCAGTGTTCCATTTCGGGGATCAACAACTCGAGCCCATGCTCGTCGGCCATGCGGGTCATCTCGGATCGGACAAGTGTGTTCGCGCTCACGCCGCCGCCGACGATCAGGGTTTGGCACCCTTTGATATGCCCGAGTGCGCGTTCGATCTTGAGCGTCAACGCCCTGACCGCAGCCCGCTGAAAACTCGCAGCGATATCGCGCTTGCGATCATCGGTCAACTCTGGAACCTCGGGCATCGGTAGCGGCGGCTTGTTGCGCATCTTAGGTGGCGGCGGCTTGCCCTTGGCGGTATACAGCACTGATGTTTTGAGTCCTGAATAGCTAAAATCAAGCGATTCTTTTCCCAAACGGGAAACCGGAAAATCAAACGCTCGATCGTTTGCACCTTCTGTCGCTGCGAGTTTGTCGAGCTTTGGTCCGCCGGGATGTCCAAGCCCCAAGATCGCGGCGACCTTGTCGAACGCTTCGCCGATCGCGTCGTCGATCGTTGCGCCGAGCCGAGTGAGTTTCATCTCTGAATCCATGCGATAGAGCGAGGTGTGACCGCCGGAGATCACAACACCGAGTGCGGGAAACTTGGGAATCTCTCGTCCGAGCATCCCGGCATACAAATGCGCATGCACATGATCCACCCCAACCATCGGCACCCCAAGCGACCACGCCAACGCCTTGGCTGCGCTCAATCCAACCAACAACGAACCGATCAATCCCGGTCGATGCCCCACCGCGATCGCGTCGATATCGCTTAGCTTGATCCCGGCTTGTTCGACCGCGTCACGCAAAACCGGGATGATGTGTTGTTCGTGGGCGCGTGATGCGATTTCGGGAACAACGCCGCCGAACTCTTCGTGGAGTTCGTATTGGCTGGCGACAATCGACGAGCGCACAATGCACCCGTCCTCGACCACCGAGGCTGCCGTTTCATCGCACGAAGATTCGACCCCCAGAATGATCACGAATCAGATTCCGCTTCTGTCGCTTCGATCTTCTCGGCCTTCTCGACATCGGCATCAATCAACCAGCGTTCGAGGTTGTCGCCGATGATATTCAGTGTTGTGATGATGTTGCCGTCCTTATCACGGATGACGATCTGCCCACCATCGAGTTCGATCTCATCGTCCCAAAAATCCTTTGGATTTTCTTTGGCCAACTCGTCATCGATGCCGCCTTCGATCGCTTCGACGCGTTTGGCGATGCGGGTCAGCTCGCGGTACAGGCGTTCTTCGGAATTTCGCAGCGAGTTGAGCTCGGCGAGGGCGACATCATCGGGCGAGTTCGCATCGATGCCAACAGGCTCAAACTCGCCGGTGTCGATCCGGTGCTGCATCACGCGTACCGCTGCAGTAAGCTGCGGGTCTTGCAAGGCTTCGAGTACCGCATCGGCATTCGATATATCCACCGTTTCGTTCGCTTCGGTATGCGAGATCACTTCCTGTGCTCTTCGAGCCGTGAGCATGTCGCCGAGTTCTTCGTTGCTCACAGGCACATAATACCCCGGCGTCGGATCAACACCCCAGGTCGTCGAATCATCTCTTCGATGGAGCAACCGACCCGAAGGCAGATAGTAATACTGCTCGGTGATCTTGAGCACGCCCGCGCCGCTTTCGAGGTTCCGTACGGTCTGCACTGAACCCTTGCCAAACGATCGCGTACCAATAACGATCGCGCGATCATGATCGTACAACGCACCGGACAAGACTTCGGAAGCCGACGCGCTCTGCCCATTGACCAGCACAACCAAAGGCATATCSGTGATYGTGTTCTTCTTRYGTGCYKWSAYRATYCGYTCATCAAASACRCGCCCCTTGGTYGASACAATCGTGCCCTCTTCGAGGAACATGTCCGCGATTTTGATCGCTTCGTCGAGCAACCCGCCCGGATTAAACCGGAGATCGAGAATCAGCCCATTGAGCATCTGGTTTTTTTCTGCGTTGTTGATCGCGACCGCGATTTCAAGGGCAGCCTTGGGTGTGAACTGGGTCAAGCGGATATACCCGATGTTGCGTTCAACATCGATCACATGTTCCCATGCGCCGTCGCCTTCGAGGCGCATGAACCCCTTGACCGCTTGCACCTTGATGTGCCCGCGGATAATCTCGATATCGAGCGTCTCGGCACCGCGCTCGACGGTAATGACCACCTTGGTATCAGGCTCGCCAATAAGCCGATCGATCGCGTCGTCAATGCTTTGGCCTTCGGTGGACTCGCCGTCGATTTTGATCRCYCGATCGTCAGCCATCACGCCAGCCTTCCACGACGGCGACCCATCGAGAGGCGACGAGATCGTCAGCCAACCATCACGAATCTGCACCTCCGCGCCGATCCCGACATACTCGCCGGTCAGATCGCGTGAGAACTTCTCGGTATCGCGTTTGGGGACGAAGGTAGTGTATGGATCGTTGAGTTCGTCGATCATGCCGTTGATCGCGCCGAGTTGGAGCTTGTCGGTCTCGGTCTCTTCGACATACAGCCCATCGATCAATGTCCGGACATCAACGATCGGATCGAAGAATCCGTATTCATCGTTGGTCGTCTTGATCGCATTGGTTGCGACCGCGATGGTCGAGCCAATGACGGCGACGCCGAGGATTCCCATAAGAGGYAATGAGTTCTTGTTCGCCATGACCRRTCTCCATATCAATASAAGCGTCCGCTGCGCAGAGCAGCGTGGACGCGATTGGTTCGTGCTATGAGTCTATACCGCCCCGATGCCCGTTTGGTTCTCAAAAACAGGGATTCGTAGCCGAGATATCAATCAGATTCAGGGAGCCGAGGCGATGATCGCGCTCAGTTGGCTGACATAACTGTCCGCCCCCACCGCACCCTGAAGCGATGCGAGGATCTGGCCGTCTTGAATCAGCATGGTCGTTGGATATGAGCGAACGCCCAGCGAACCGATCTCGTCGCCGTTGGCGCCGTCTTCGAGATAGACCGGAATCGTGTTCTCTTTGATCCATTCCATCACGGCTGGATCGGTCAGGGTCGATCGCTTGAGCTTCTGGCAGGGCGGGCACCAGTCGGCGGTCGCCAAGACCAGCATAGGTTTGCCTGATTCTTCGGAGAGTTGGGCAGCCTGTGTCAGCGTGTAGTGCTCGTCGAATACGCCCGGGGTTTGGGCGGGCCCTTTGATCCAATTGATCACKGTAGGAAAAACCAAMACCGCAGCAACGAYRACGAACAGAAATGGCGTGACAGACTTTACTTTCAACATCAGGAATCCTCATCAGGCGTGCGTGAACACCGGAACAACTCGGTTGGGTGGGGAGTTTATTCCCGTTTTCGGTCTCAAACCGGGCTTTCTCAATATCGGACAGATTAGCACCTCAATCGACAATAGAGATGATTTACCAGTCCTCAAGCTCCCCAACCAAAGGCTCGATCAGGTCTTTGCGCGTCACAATCCCCACATCGCGATCGCCGACCACCACGATCCCCAATCGACCGCCCGCTCGGCTCAACTCGCCTAACGCCTGACTCACCGTGCGTTTACCTTCGATTCGTGTGGGCTTGTGGGTCAAATCTTGGACTGTGTTGACCGATTCAAAATCGGCGATGTAGAGATCAATGCTGCTCAGAATCCCGACGACCTGGCCTTTAGGCGAAAGCACCGGGTATCGAGAATGCGGATGGGCACGCACAAACGCACGAGCCTTGTCGATCGACCAGTTCGCCCGCACCACCACCGCGTTGCGGAGCGGGATCATCTCAGATCGAACCGTCGCGTGTTCGAGTTCGAGGGCACGATCAATCAGCGACGCCTGCGTATCGCTCATCTGGGTCGAGCCAAACTTGATCAGCTCAGCCACCCGCTGACGAGAACTCGTCAGCGATCCAAACGCATCAACCCCGACCAGCTTCGATGCACCATTGGCAATCCATAAAATCGCAGGCACAATCGGTATCCATGTCAGCGAAACCCGCAAGAACCAGATCACATACGCAAACCGCTCCATCAAAGTATCCGCATTCGACCGGAAGACCTCTTTGGGGGTGGATTCAGCAAAGATCAAAAGCACCGGGGTCAATACCACGATCTGGATCAGGATCATCTCGATGTCAGCTAAACCCAGTGTCGCGATCAGGGTCGTGATCGCCAGCGTGCCCGCGTAGTTGAAGACATTGTTCCAAACCAATAACGCGGTGAGTGTTGGGGTGGCGTGTTCGATTTGGGTTTCGAGCATCCGAGCGCGTTGTCCGCGATCGCCGCCAGCTGCATGGACACGAACAAGCACACGATTCACCGTGTACAGCCCGACCTCAAGACCAGAACAGATCGCCGAGCCTCCGATTCCCAGAAGCACCACCGCCCACCAAAAAATCAGTTCAAAGGTACTCATGAAGCACCTCCATCTTGATCGTGCGCCAGAATCTCGACTTCGATGCGTTCGATAGATCGCTTATCCATCTCCAATACTGTGAGTTGGATATCGCCGATCTGGGCTTGATCACCGGTTTCAGGCACACGATCGAGCAGCACCATGACCAACCCGCCGAGCGTGTTGACCCGTTTGGCATGCTCGATCACGCTCTGATCTGCGAACATCACCGCCCAATCGCGGATCGACAATCGTCCGGGCACGATCCATTTACCCACGCCGATCATTTCTACTTTGTTGGCGAGTTCATGCTGGGGATCGACCACGCCTTCAATGAGTTCGGCTGCGACATCCGCGATCGTGACGATCCCGGAGACCCCGCCGTGCTCATCGACACAGACCGCGACGCTCTGCCCGGTGGTACGGAACTGTTCGATCAGCGAGTCGAGCCGGGCTTGTTCGGGCACGAAAAGCACATCCGCCATCACCGATTCGATTGCGTCGCCCTCGAGAATTTCGCGTGCGCTGACGATTCCTGAAACCCCGCCATCGATGCCATCAACGCAGACCAAAAGCCGGGTTCGTCCGGTTGCTTTGCATATCTCGATGATCTCGTCGTTCGTTGTTTCAAGATCAATCCACGACATATCAACACGAGGCGTCATCACCTGCTCGACGCGCATCTGCCCCATCGACACAATTGATGTCAGCAGTTCTTGCTCCCCTTCGTCGATCACGCCATCGTTTGCGCTCAGATTGATCAGCGTCCCCATTTGCTCGGCTGATACGCCGTGGGCTTGTTGTTGCGATCGGCTTGGTGCGAGCAATCGTGATAATGGGGAAACGATCCAGACATCCATAAACCCAAGCAAAGGCTCGATCGGTTTGCGAATCAGCACATGCATAGGCCCAGCAAAACGCAAGAATAAGATGGTCGCGGATGATGCAAACAACTTGGCGAAGACCTCGCCGATGAGGATGATCGCGGTCAATGATCCCAGCGAGATCATCACCCGCGCCAACGCACCATCGGCGTTGATCGTCAGGATGCTCGTGACGATAAAGTACGAGACATTGACCACCATATTGAGCAGCAACACCTGCATCAACAGCTCACGCGGGCGAGCCAAGAGGGATTCGACAATGCGTGAGAGCCTGGGGTTCGTGCGTTTGAGCATCGCCCGCTGACCGTGGGTGATGCCAAAGAGCGCGGTCTCTGATGCAGAAGCCAGTGCAGAACACACCAGCAAGAGTGCGAGCACGATTAGAAATGGTGTTTGTGATGCGTCCATGAACCTTGGCTGTCTCCAACTCCTTTATCGGAAATCTGCGCGGGCAGGATCATATTCTGGATCGAGTTGTTCGATCAGTCGTTCGATATACCGCCAGGCATTGAGCAGAACACGGATATCGACCAGTTTTTCGAGCGTTGATTCTTCCGCGATCGCATCGAACAAGGCTTTGGCCTCGTTGGTATAGGAAGCTCGTTCTTCGCGTGCCCATGCTTCCCAGTTCGATCGGGACTCGTTGCCGCCGTCGGCGATCTGTTCTTCAATCTCTTCACGCCGGGTCATCATCTCCATCAAGAACCCATCGGGGAGGTCTTTGCATTGCGATGCGCTCGCCCCGCCCAATACATCGAGCAATGCAACAGCGCGTTGTTCGCTATCGAGCAGCGTCATCCTTGCCTGATTGAGTGTCGCTGCGTCTGGACCATCGCTGTCCTCGCTCAAACCATCCCCACTCCCCCCACCACCCGCATCAGGGTGTGCCGAGGTCAACCCGGTAAGATACGCCCGTTCGATCGCGGTTGCATCGAGATCAAACCGCGCTGGAAGGTTGAGTGTGGAAAACGGGTTGGTCTTGTTGGTTTGGGACATAGAATGATGAGTGTAGTCGGGATCGGTGCCATTTTCGGGTTCTGATTTGACGAACGGGTCACAATCGGCGATGATAGTTCATTGCCAAMGCTCGTGGGACAGCAGAAAGGGCGACGAGTATGACCAAGCAGATCGGAATTGTCGGTGTGAGTCCAGAGGGGGCATCGCTGTGCTATCAACAACTCTTCCGCCACGCAGCCGTGATGCTCGAGCCGCACATGCACCCCGTGGTCTGTGTCCACAACATCCCGCTCGCTCAATATGTCGAAGCCGTCCGACGAGATGATTGGATGCAGGTCGCAGCCCTGATGCGCAACTCCGCAGAGAAGCTCGCCTCGATCGGCGCCGAGTTCTGCTTTACTCCAGACAACGCGGTCCAGCACGCGGTGCAGCTCGCCGAGGCATCGTGCCCGATCCCCTGGCTCAAAATGACCAGTGCGGTCGCAGCCAAAATCGAAGAAGACAACCGAAAAACCATCGGCGTCATTGGCACCAAATATGTCACCTCCGGGTCGGCCTACCAGACCGATCTGGGCATGAAGGGCATCAAGCTGGTGCGCCCGAGCGAAGAAGACACCGAGATGCTCAATCGGATTATCTTCGACGAGCTTGTGTTCGGGATCGTGCGCAAGGAATCACAATTGAAAATGCTCGATGTGATTTCTCGATTTGGCGATAAAGGGTGCGAAGGCGTGATCTTGGGATGCTCGGAAGCACCGTTGATGATCACGGCGGACAACTGCGACCTGCCACTCTACAACGCCAGCGACATTATGGCCGAGCAGGCGATCCGGTTTGCGATGGCTGACTGAGCTTCTCAAAGAATGAATCCATTGCGTCGCACATCTGTTGACGATAGATCTCATCTGTCCAGAGGTTGTTGTGCCCGCCGCCTTCGATGATGACGAGTTGTGCATCTGGCGCAGCGGATGCGATTTGCTTTGCGTCGGCAACTGGCGAAACGGGATCAGCATCGCCATGTACAATCAAAATTGGTAGATCAATGCCTTTGGCGATCTGGTCTCTGGCAAAGCCTCGCCATGATGGGCCARYKCCMRWKMNGKSYKSSSAGSRTCAMSAYSKCRRKSWWRWGMTTGAGCCGATAGGGCACGCCACGCAATCGGATGACATTGCGGGCGGGCGTGAGGGCGGTGATATAGGATGATTCGCAAATAACAGCGATAATCGAGTGTTCTTTGCCAAACGCTTGGGCACACGCGAGCGATACGCCGCTGCCCATCGACCAGCCGAAGAGAACGGTTGATTGATCGGGTTCGAGTGATTCGAGCACACAGGCAAGGTCTTGGYGTTCGGTAGATCCAAGATGCGTAGTGCCCGCCGAGTCTCCATGCCCGGGCATATCCCAAACGATGACCTGCGATGCGTTTTTAAGGGTTGGGGCGAGGCGTTTGAGCGAACCAAGTTTTCCTGAACCCCACCCGTGCGACATAATTACGCGTGGGCCAGCAGGGTTCTCACCCTTGATAATCCAAAGCGAGAGATCACCCTTTGTGCCTTTGRTTGTTTGCTCTTCAAACGAAATCGGCACATCGAGTTCGGAAGGATCGCCGGGCAGGTTGCGATGCAATGCTGACGCGTAGGTCTGGCGATGCGGGTGCGTAAGCCCCCAGACGGTATAGACAATCAGCGAGACAATGTAGAGCCCAAATCCAATCAACAACAGCTGAGCAAGCCCGATCATCGGATGCATAGGGTCTGCCTTTCTTTCTCAAACTTGCTCATTTTAGAGTCCAAAGAGTGCTTTGACATCGTTGAAGGTCACATACAAGAACATCATGACGATCATGACGAGTCCGCCCATTGTCACGACATTTTGGAACACGATCGGCACAGGTTTGCCTCGGATCCATTCATAGACAAGCATGAGGAACTGCCCGCCATCAACAATGGGCAAAGGCAGGAAGTTGATCACCGCGAGGTTGATCGAGATCAACGCCATAAAGAACAATACCCAGACCCAACCCTGCGATGCGATCTGGGTGCCCAGGTGGGCGATGCCAACCGGGCCTTTGAGATGTTTCACCTTGACCGAGCCTTGGAAGAGGCGCAGGAATGTAATGTAGGTCTGCATCATCACACGCCGAGATTTGTTCATCCCTCGGCTAACCGCATCGATCGGGCCATCCGCCTTATCAATAATCTGGGCATACTCGAACATCGTCACCAACCCGGTGGAGCCGGGCAATGTCCATCCCAGTTCGCGTACCGCGTCGATATCGGCGCGGGTGAGCGACCAATCGGCGGTGGTTGTTGGGATCGAGCCGTCGGGTTGGACGGGGAGGGGGAGTTGCATCGTAACGGGGATCTCGAAGGCTTCGTTACCCTCTTGATACGCCATATCGGCTGCGATTAACAGCCCGATATGCACATCGCGGAGTGTTCGCGTTGGATAGTCTCCGACCTTGGTGATGCGCGAGCCGGGGTATTCAATGAGGGATGACGCCGCGAGTTCGACCGACTCTGTTTTCCCATCTTCCTTCTCGTTCACTCGTTGAAAAACGCCGGGCTTGGAGATCAGGTTGGTGTGTGTTGCGGTGGTTGCTTGGTAGAACCCAACAGTGCCTTTGGGTGTAACCTCGACCGTGAGCTTAACGCGTTGGTATTGTCCGATGTCGTCTTTGCGAAGAACGACGAGATCGAGAGATTGACCTTTGTGCGCACGAATGGCGACGATGCCTTCGCTCATTGATGGGTATTGAACATTGGCGATCTTTGCGAAAATATCGCCGGGTTCGAGCCCTTGCTTGGTGTCTTCTTGGGTCGCGTATGGATTGACCATCAATACGCCAGTAAGCCCGAGCAGGTGGCGGGTGCCTTGGACTTGTTCGCCGACTTGAACGAGATCAACCTGCAAGGCGGGCACTTGTTCGATGGTGTGTTCGWTTAATATCTTCGTGCCCAGGCGCTCGACTTGGATTGTGATTGTGTTGCCGTTGGTTTGTTTGGCGATATCGATCATGTCGAAGGGCGAGCTGATTGGTTGGCCGTTGACACTGACTATTCGATCGCCGGGTTCGAGCCCATCGAGCCCGAACTGTGCGCTGCCCATATCCCAGATCGGGCGGGTGCCTTCGGGAGCAGCTTTGAGTGTTGTATTAATCGCAGGCGAGATCCCGATTCCGAGCAAACCCGATTGTTCGTTCTTGATTGGTGTTGCGAGGAACTCGATGGTGCCATCCACGCCTTCGCGTTCGATCATGATCGAGACGGGGGTGTTTTTGGGCGCCATTGCCACTTCTGGGAGGATATCTTCGAAGGAGTAGACGGCTTTGGAGTTAATCGAGCGGATGCGATCGCCGCGGAGAAGCCCCCCGGTGATCTGGTCATTACTGGCAATCGCGTTGGCTGCGGGGGAATCTTCGGGGACGAAACCGATCTGGGCGGGGAGGGATTTAAGCCCGACCATAAACACGATGATGAAAAGCACAGCCGCCATGATCATGTTCATGACCACGCCGGCACAGATCACGACCATGCGTTTGCCCACGGCACAGTTCTGGTAGGAATCTGGAGCATCGGAGGTTGCGTCGACATTGAGATCTTCTTGCCCGAGCATTTTGACATAGCCACCGAGTGGGAGCATTGATAGGCGGTACTCGGTCGGGCTGATTTCTGGATGGGCATCTTCGCTTTGGCCATACATCAGTTTGCGGTATTGAGATTCGGACGAGCCTTTGGTGAACCCCATCCCTTTGCGATAGGAACACAGGACATTGCCAAACCCGATCGAGAAGGCGAGCACGCGGATGCCGGCCCATTTGGCAACAACAAAGTGACCCAGTTCGTGGATAAAGATAATGGACCCGAAACCCAGTGCGATGGTGAGGAAGTTCACAAAGGTACCGAGGGGCCCTGGGATGTCAAACATGCGATGCTCCGGGGAGAATGCTCATAGCGTGGTGTTCAAAGATGGTGTTCAAAGATGGTGTTCAAATATGCTCATGAGTGTATCGGCTCAACAGCCACGAGCCCTCGCCTGATTCATTGAGATTCAGAAAGAACAGGCACGCCCGTGGATGTTGTGGGCGTGCCTGAAAAGAGGAGCATGGATTGGAGCTAAAATATGTGACCGGGATCAATATTTGATTGTACAGCCGTAGGCTTTGGTGGTTGCAGCTGTGATTTCTTCGCCGGCGATGAGTTCGGTGAGTCCTGTTCGGACGAAGTTGACCCCGCCGGGGCTTTGTCCATCGTTGCGATCATCGATCGCACCGTGATAGACGAGCGTGCCCGTCGCATCGATGATGTACATCTCGGGGGTTCGCTTTGCCCCATATATACGCCCGACTGTGCCTTTTGGATCCATCAAAATCGGAGTTGTGATGCCCCATTTTTCGATGGCCTTCTTGTTTGTCTCGATATTGGACGCCGGATGCCCTGCTCTTGCCGAGTTCATACGGAGCCAGACAACGGATTGATCTTTGAAATCTTTCTCGATATTGATCATGGTCATTGTGTCATCGCGGTAGTGCTTTTTGACGAATGGGCAGACCGGGGAGAACCATTCGAGGACGACGATTTGGCCTTTGGATGTGTATTCTGAAAGCGTGTGTTCTTTGCCATCGATATCAGTGAGTGTGAACTCTGGAGCCGCCTGTCCGACTTGGACCTTTGGAGCCCAAGCAGAATCTGTCACACCTGCTCCGAGCATCGAGACGCCCAAGCCGATGAGAGCGATGGTGGTTAGGAATGCTCTTGTAAGTGATGTGTTGATCGATGTGTTGATCATGGTGAGGTTCTTTCTTGTGGTAGAGATTATGGTGCTGTGATGTTGATGTCGTAATCGACCGGGCCGGCGGGTTCGTGGGAACGGATGCGCCCGGAAAGGACTTTATTTTCGCGCTGCGTGAACTTGATTATGAGTCGGTTGGAATCGGTTGAGCCACCCGCGATAGGCTCGGCGAGTTCTGTGCATTCCTTCGATGGGAAGAACTCGATCTTGGTCGCATCGCGGAACATGATCGCAGCCGCGTCGGCGATCCATTGCACACGAACATCTTGAGCCTTGGGGTTGAACTCCTTTGGGCGGTGTTCGTAGGCGGTGCGGATCTGCTGGCTTGATTCGGTCGGGGTTTTCTCGATTGAATTTTCGACGATGGTGATTGTTGCGGTCGTATTGGCTTGCCCGGGCAGGCAGATATCTGAACACACCAAGAACTCGGCATCGATATCGAAGATCACAGGCTCGTCGGTCGGCGCATCATCTGCGACCGTGAATGGGATCAGGACGAGTGCGGTTTCTTCGTAGACATGATCGAGGATGTCGCCGGGCTGAAGGTAGCGTTTTGGGGTGGGCCAGATTGGATCATCGAGGGTGACTGGGCCTGTGGAGCGGAGCGTAAACTTGACGCCGAAGCCARRAYSGKRKMKGCSGSRSCAWYRGSKRYGYCRRMCMKSTYCGATAYKKWKSYSRWSCGSSMRWMYWSCGGTATCGCCAGGGTGGATCTCGTTGAACTCGGTCGTGGCAGACAAGCCGACATACTCGTCGGCTGCGATGGCAGGCGCGAGAAGGAGCCCGCCCGCGAGGGTGGTCGAAAAACAGAGTTGTTTGAGACTGATTGGCACTGTGGAGACTCCAGATTGGAATGGTTGAATCATGATGATCGAGTTTCTGCCCTCTTCATCGGCGTACAAAGCAGAACGCACCAATCTACCTGCTTATTGTGTATACATGGTAAAAAAGATGCAACTGACTGGACGAAACGATCAAATCGCACTTTTTCTGGGTGTGATCGGGCTTCTTCTGCTTTCCACCATGCTCGGTGGATGTACGAAATCGAATATCTCGGATCGCAAGATCGACTATATCGACCTGACCCGGGCGGTCGAGTTGTATGAAAAACAACAAGCCAAAGGCGACATCGCACTCTTTATCGATACACGCAAGCCCGAACGGTTCGCAGAAGGACATATCCCGGGCGCGAAGAACATGCGGACACCGGATATCGATCTTCGCTATGGGAC
Source organism: bacterium (assembly GCA_002401225.1). Taxonomy (GTDB): domain Bacteria; phylum Planctomycetota; class Phycisphaerae; order Phycisphaerales; family UBA1924; genus UBA1924. The sequence goes on along the minus strand of NVSM01000007.1, from coordinate 18,521 downwards.
CGATCCTGCACTCGAAGAATTTAAGAACCTGATCATCTATGGCGAGAACGCTGGGCAGGCCAACACGCACGCGATGGCCAAGCGGATGATCGAAGCCGGATACAACGGGTTCGCCAAGCGACGCGTCAAGGTGTTCCTCGGCGGGTGGCGTGAGTGGGAAATCACCGGGCTTGATATCGAAGTAAGTACAACAGACGAGTAAACATCTATGACCAATCCCCCACTTCCAACTTCCCCCACCATCGACGCGATCATGACCGATCGGCGGGCGGCATCGTTTACGACGCGCTCGATCAAGAAGGACTCGAAACTCGGTGCGCTCGAACTGGCTGCGTCGATGATCGACCTGACGACACTCGAAGGCAGCGACTCGCCTGAAAAGGTGCGGAGCTTGTGCATGAAAGCGATCCGCCCTTGGGAACGCGACGAAGAAATGCTCGGGCATCGGCTCGGGCATGTAGCTGCGGTGTGTGTGTATCCGGCGATGGTGCCTTATGCCAAAGAGCTGCTCAACGGCACCGGGGTCAAGGTGGCTTCGGTCGCGACCGGGTTCCCGTCAGGGCAATACCCGCTTGATATCCGTGTTCGTGATGTAGAACAAGCGGTGAAGGATGGGGCGGACGAAATTGATATGGTGATCAATCGCGGGGCGTTCCTTTCGGGCAAGTATGATGTGGTCGCGGAGGAAATCCGAGCCGTCGTCCAAGCCTGCGGCGATGCGCACCTCAAAGTCATCCTCGAAACCGGGGAACTCGTCACCTACGACAATGTGCGCAAAGCAAGCGATATCGCGATTTCGTGTATCCGTGAAGGTGATTTCATCAAGACCTCGACCGGCAAGGTCTCGCCCGCCGCGACGATGCCGGTGACATTGGTGATGCTCGAAGCGATCCGCGATGCATACAAAGACACCGGCAAGAAGATCGGCATGAAACCCGCTGGCGGGATCCGTACGGCCAAGCAATCCTGGCACTACCTGTGCATGGTCAACGAAACGCTCGGCGACGGCTGGCTGAGCCCGGAGTGGTTCCGGTTTGGGGCGAGTTCGCTGCTCAATGATGTGTTGCGGAGCATGCAGAAGTTGAAGACCGGGGAATACGCCGCCGGGTATGACTTCTCGGATGCGTGAGTACAAACGAAAACGAAGATGGCGGTTTTTGCGTGCCTTTGTATTTGGGCTGATCGCAACTGCGTTTACTGTGTACTGGCCGGCAGCTGTCCAAGACCTATATAAAAATAATGGCGAACTAGAAAACTCGAATACAAATGCCCCCACTTATTTGGGCGATCTYATWCCTGAGTTTTCAKCCGCATGGRCYCRCACACCGTTTGRMAAATGCGATGGTATGTTYATGCCGACKCCAGAYTTTGGMATYGATGTCATCGAATACATCTATGGCGACACCGATCTCAACTGGGATCTCGAACGAAACGGAATCCACCCACCCGCGTTCTTCCTTTCACGATACCGCTTTGGATTTCCGATGCGAGCTGCATACTGGGATGACTATGGCATGCCTTCGGGCGGAACCAGCGAATCGATTCGAGCATACTTTGATCAGGTGAAACAACGCGCGGGCCGGCAGATGGGTATTCAATATCCGGCAGGGCTCCCATGCGATGATGGAAGAAGGCTCCCGGCAATGCCATTGTGGACGGGTTTATTCTTTAACCTGTTGTTTTGGTTTATCTGCTGGCTCATCCCAGGAATACTCTGGCGAGCGGTTCGTACCTATCGCCGAAAGCGCCGGGGGTTATGCGTTGCCTGTGGGTATGCGGTTGAGGATTTTGATGTGTGTCCGGAGTGCGGATCAGATCAGGCGGCTTGTTGATCTTGGTTGAAGAATCTGGCGTCGTAGTTTGAACGCTTGGTTGTGTCACTCAGGACGGCGTAGGCTTTTTGGATTTCTTCAAACCGCTGCAATGCATTCATTGCTTGGCTGACATCGGGGTGCCAGAGTTTAGCGTTTTTGCGGTAGGCGGCTTGAATTTCGTCTTGGGAGGCGTATTGGGAGAGGCCTAGGATTTTGTAGAGGTTGGGGAAGATGACATGGATGTCGGTGTCGGAGGTTTGGCCGAGCTTGCCGTGGACTGCGAGGCGGATGATCGAATCGCGGGTTTGTGGGTCGAGCTTGAAGAACTCGATCCCGACTTCGCATCGGCGTGTGAATGCGGTGCCCTTGCGGACCCATTTGACTGTGCCAGTGATGGTGATTTCGTCTTTGATATCCGAGAAGATATAGGACTGGATATCGCCGACTTCTGGCAGATCGTTGGGGGCGACAATCATGCGCATACCTGAGCCGGTGATGTCGGCGACGCGTCCGAGCGAGCAATGGAGACCATTTGTGTCGAGCCTAGATTCTGTACGCATGGCGTAGGAATCGGAGGCTGTTTCTGAGTCAATTGAAGGGTTTGATTTGTTGGTCAGGTCATCGCTCATAGTGCCAATAACGGCCAAATCGGTGTCCAACTTTGCCCCAACCGAGCAAGATACCCCTTCTGGCATCGGTTTGGGACGACTGGGGCGTGCAAAGCTGTTAGAATGGAGGCATGAGTATTGTGAGCAAACCACAGGCTTCGGGGATCGAAGCACCGAAACGACTTGATCTACGGGCTGCGATCGGAGGCGGGATCTTCGAATACGCCCCCGCGCCAGAATCTGTCCGCCCAGAGATCGCTGATCAGTATGGATTGTTTATCGGAGGTGAGTTTGTCGAGCCCAGTTCAGGCAAACGATTCGCCACGATCAATCCAGCGACTGAAGACACGCTCTCGATGGTGGCGGATGCCTCGGCGGGTGATGTCGATCGTGCGGTGCAAGCTGCACGCGATGCGCTCCCGGCGTGGGCAGGGTTGAGCGGGAAGGATCGCGGGAAGTATCTCTTCCGTATCGCGCGGCGGATGCAAGAACGCGCCCGTGAGTTTGCGGTGCTTGAAACACTCGATGGTGGCAAGCCGATCAAGGAATCACGCGATGTAGATATCCCGCTCGCTGCGGCTCACTTTTTCTATCATGCGGGTTGGGCCGACAAACTCAAGTATGCACTGCCCGGACGCGATCCCCAGCCGATCGGTGTGTGCGGGCAGATTATCCCATGGAACTTCCCGCTGATGATGATGGCGTGGAAGATCGCCCCGGCGTTGGCGTGTGGCAATACGGTAGTGCTTAAACCCGCCGAGACTACATCACTGACGGCGTTGCGTTTTGCGCAGATTTGTCAAGAGATCGGATTGCCTAAGGGCGTGGTGAACATCATCACCGGCGCGGGCGAGACTGGTAAGGCGATGGTCGAGCATGATGGCATCGACAAGATCGCGTTCACCGGATCGACCGCGGTTGGTAAAGCGATTGCCAAGACGGTTGCATCGACCAAGAAGAAACTCACCCTCGAACTCGGCGGCAAGAGCGCGAACATTATCTTCGAAGACGCCTCACTTGATCAGGCGATCGAGGGGATTATCGAGGGGATCTATTTCAACCAAGGGCATGTGTGCTGTGCTGGTTCGAGATTGTTCGTTCAAGAATCAATCCTTGATCGGGTGGTTGAAAAACTCACCGATCGGATGAAGACCTTGCGTGTTGGCAATCCGATGGATAAGAACACTGATGTCGGTGCGATCAACTCGAAGGAGCAGCTTGGCTCGATCGAGAAGTATCTTTCGACCGGCGAGAACGAGGGCGCGGTCAAGCATGATGTGTGCCAATCGACGCTTCCCGACAAGGGGTTTTGGTGCAAGCCTTGCTTCTATACCGGGGTGCAGCCGAGCCATACGATCGCGCGTGAAGAAATCTTTGGGCCGGTCTTGGCGGTGATGAGTTTCCGCACACCAGACGAAGCCATTAGCCGAGCGAACAACTCGCCCTATGGATTGGCTGCGGGCGTGTGGACGGACAAGGGATCGAAGATCTTTGATGTCGCCAAGAAGCTTGACGCGGGGATTGTCTGGCTCAATACCTACAACAAGTTTGATCCAACGAGCCCGTTCGGCGGGTATAAAGAATCCGGGTTCGGGCGCGAGGGCGGTCGGCACGGGTTGATGGCGTATTGCAAATAATTCTGATCACTGTAACAAGGAGCGAATCATGTTGACACAACCGGGGATTCATTCATTTGATATTCGAGATCTCATACCTGAGGACAAGGTTTGGGTGAGCCGAGTGCTTGTGCAGTATTGGGGCTCGACGATTCAGATCACGCGTGGGCACAAGTTCCAGGCGGACGAGCTGCCCGGCGTTGTTGCGGTGCGCGATGGTGCAGAGGTTGGGCTGTTGACCTACAACATYGAKGGYGATGMGTGCGAGATYRTSACGCATAACTCGATGGCKGGGCAYGGSGGRATYGGSTCKTGTYTGCTKRMKGSRGTKCGSAACAAGGCACGCGAGCTTGGATGCAAACGCTTGTGGCTGATTACGACGAATGACAACACGCCTGCGCTTCGGTTTTATCAACGCCGAGGGTTTGATCTGGTGTCGTTGCATCGTGAAGCGGTGACCGAAGCACGAAAATTTAAGCCTGAGATCCCCAATGTTGGCTTTGATGGCATCCCGATCCGCCACGAGTTTGAACTTGAATACATGCTCTGATCCGTTGAATATATTTGGAACGAGAATACCCAATGAGTGAACGACTCCCCATCATCAAGACCTACAAGCTCGCCATCGGCGGCAAGTTTCCGCGGACCGAATCTGGACGCACGATCGAGATCCACGACAACGCACAGAACTTGGTCGCCCATCTGTGCCATGGCTCACGCAAAGATCTGCGCAACGCGGTCGAAGTAGCGAGCAAGGCGCAAGGCGGATGGGCCAACGCGACGGCCTACCTTCGCGGGCAGGTGTTGTATCGGCTTGCGGAAATGATGGAAGGCAAACGGCTTGAACTCGCCCACGCTATAGGCGAAGGTGGCGAAGATGAAGTCAACGCGGCGATTGATCGTGTGGTGTATTACGCTGGGTGGACAGATAAATATGCCCAGGTCATGGGCGGCACAAACCCGGTCGCTGGGCCTTATCACAACTTTACGATCCCGTTTGCGATGGGCACCGTGGGCGTGATTGCGCCCGATGAGCCTTCATTGCTCGGGTTGGTTTCGTTGGTGATGCCTGTGATCGCTGCGGGCAATGCGTGTGTTGTGCTCGCGAGCGAGAAGAACCCGGTGCCTGCGATGATTTTGAGTGAAGCGATCGCAACGAGTGATCTGCCCGGCGGGATCATCAACATGCTCTCCGGCTACCGCGATGAACTGATGGAGCATTTCAGCTCGCATCGCGAGTTGATCGCGATTCATGCTGCGGGCGTGAGTGATGAGCATCGGACGCTGTTACGGTTAGGTGCAGCGGACAATCTCAAACGCGTGACGGTTCGTGATGATGTTGATTTCTTCGATGATGCTTCATGCGAAGGCCCAGATTGGATGGACCCGTTTATCGAGTTCAAGACGATCTGGCATCCGAGCGCGGTCTAATCTGGTTTATACATTTGGTGCCGTGGTTAAAATCTCGAAGAGATTTCTAACCACGATCTTCAAACAGCCAAGGGTGATTCGTCATGGTTAGAAATCTCTTCGAGATTTTAACCATGGCACCGTGATGATTATCAAACACCCACTGCTGGGCCGGTCTTGAGGGCCTCGTCCATGATGATCCGAGGCTGTTCTCTGGTTGCTTGTTCGCGCCAGCAGATTTCGAGTGTGCCGTCGAAGAGTTTGGCGATGGAATGGAGCTGTCGCTCGATCGCATCGCGGGCTTGGGCTTCATAGCGAGCATCGTTCTTTTCGAATAACTCGGCTGCTTGTGTTTGGGCCGTGCGCATCAGTTGACTTTGACGCTCGGCGTTCATGTTGATGACATCGATTAGACCCAAGACGCGTCCTTGTTGGATGTCGTAGGGTTCGACATCCATCAGACGGAGCGAGCCGACGATTGGGGGGAGGGTGACGCGGAATGAGCCTTCGCCCAGGTCTTGGACATCGGATTCGTTCATCGAACCGAGTTCGACGGCGTATTGTTTTTCGAACTGAAAGATCATCGCGATCTTGGCTTGGCTCAATAAAATCGGAGGCAACCAGTTCCATCCGGTCGTTGCGGTGGCGATCTCTTTGGCATGGACTTCGAGCCCGACGAGTTTGCCAACGGCTCGGACACGCTCGGTAAGCATGCGCAGCGAAATCTTATCGATGCCTCCGCCTTTGCGTCCACGCTTAAGCGAGGTGATAATGAAGAAGACAATCCCCGCGCCGATGATGGCTGCGAAGAACAATGCGATGGTTAGTAGTAGAAAATCACTCACACTCAATCATTGGCAGGGTGTTGGTGTGCGTTTCACAAAGTGCTGATTCTGAATCAAAATCGTTGATTAAGCCGTCGTTTTGGCTGTTTTTTCGGGCTCTGGATCACCATTTGTTTCTGGCAATGCGATCTCGAACGAGCGGATCAGGAAGTGGCCACCGATGGAAAACAAGATTCCTAAGCCAAGCCCGGCGAGCAGGAAGATGACCATCTTGACTGGGCTCAGTTCACCTGAGCTATCTTCGATTGAGCCGACGCCTTTGAGTTTGATCCATGCAAGGACTGCCAAGACTGGTAGAAAGAAAAGAGCAGAGCGGATGAACAAGCCCCAAGATCGTCCATCTCGACGATAGACATCGAGCGTTGCCAGCAATGACAAAATCCCAATGACCCCGAGTCTGAGCATGAGGGTCTTGGTGATCCAAGGCTGAACTTGCGGGTTGTCCCCCACCACCGCGCGGGCATCGACATGAATCCCAAAGACGGCAGCGACGAGGATTGTGCCCACCAAGCATGCGATGGCCATCGGCATGCTTGTGCCGACTCTCACTTTGCCGAGCGCGACAAGCATGGTCATGAGGCATCCGAGCAGGACAATGAGTTCGAATCCAAAGAGCCCCCAGGCGAAGCCTCCGAACTTGCTGATGGACATGATGATCCAGGGCAGGGTCGACAACGCGGTCAGTATGCAAAGCGCCAAGACACCCATGCGGATCGCTGATGGTGAAGGGTTGTTTCGTTTTGTAGATGATGGCATGGTTGACGACCTGTAGCGATGGGTTCTTTGATTATGGAATGAGATATATATACGACGAATGCCCTATGGTGAGATCGGCACAATGTGAGATTCTCTCTCATGTGATTTTAGGCTATCTGATGATTTGTTTGAATCCTATGCGGATCGAGGCGTGGATGAGGAGGCGAACAAGAGAGTCGATTCTTGATGATAGACGCGCCGATATTGCGCATTAGAAGGTAGATCAGTTGTTTGAAGCGCACAAGTTATCTGCCAGAGCGATAACTGGCGTGTTTATCGAGGATTAGGACCGGTCTCGATCCAGAGTCATACCTGTGGTACCCGATAAGAGAAGTATGCGAATCGGGCTCGCCTTGGGCATTGCTTGAGGAATGATCTGGATTTGCAGTCGGGCAGGGACGCCCGACGAACGGTATTGGACGGCACAAAGGAGTTGGCTATGGGTGGTATTACCACAGGTATTGGTTTGTTCTCGGGCATCGACACGGCATCGCTGATCGATCAGCTTATTGCATCGCAATCTCGCCCGAAGATCCTCGCGCAACAGCGTGTGATCCAACTCAAATCTCAGCAGGCTGCGTTCCTCGATATCAACTCTCGGCTTAGCGCGTTCAAAACCGCTGCGGCTTCGTTCCGAGTGAACAATATTTTTGATTCCAAAACTATCAGTTCGAGCAATGAATCGATCTTGACCACGACGGCATCGTCGTCGGCGGTGCCTGGGAGTTACAACTTCATTGTCGATCGGCTCGTCTCGACCCAGCAAATTCTGACACGCGGGTTCCCGGATCTTGACAACTCAGTGATCGGGCTTAGTTCATTGACCTTTGAATCCGAAGCTGCTCGGCTCGATACTGATACCGCTCTTGCGGATCTCAACGATGGTAACGGCATTACGCGTGGGGTGATCACGGTCAATGGGACCGAGGTTGATCTTTCGGCTGTGGGTACGGTGCAAGAAGTGCTTGATGCGATCTCGGCGGTGCCAGATGTCACCGCTCGCGTTGAGAATGATCATATAGTGATTGAAGGCACGAGTGCATTCTCGGTCTCTGAGAATGCTGGCGAAGGCGTGCTTGCATCGCTTGGGTTGAATCCTACCGGCCCGAGCAGCACGACCCACACCGGGACCTCGATCTATAGCATCAATGGCAATACCACGCTCCAATCGCTCAATGACGGGCGAGGCGTTTCGACCCGTAATACTTCAGGACAAAATGTCTTTGACTTTMYMWTYASMRWWRWWKKSSWWCYWKWCGRKRTTCRYRKCKKSKWKAWSGWWGRGMYAWWRMMRRWYRAYKMKRKKGACGACATCTTGGACGATGAAGGAAACCAGGTCATCGGTGTCACAAGCGGTGCGGTCTCTTCATTGAATGGCGTGATCGATCGGATCAATGATGCGCTCAGTGCTGAGGGCTATTCTGAAATCACTGCGTCGATCAACACCACAACAGGCGGGATCGATATCAATGATTCACTTGGCGGGCGTACGGTCGATATCGAAGAACTGACTGTTGGTTCGACAACCTACACCGCCGCATCGGATCTGGGGATTGTTGGTTCGCTTTCGGGCGGTTCATTCTCTGGCGAGCGGATCTTCGCCGGGCTCAACACCAAGCTTGTTTCGAGCCTCAACGGCGGAACCGGGCTTGGCGCGACCGATGGGGATCTGACCTTCAAGACACAAAACGGCGGAAGCTTTTTTAGCAATGTCAGCGGGCTAGCCGACATCAACGACATCATCAACAAGATCAATGCAGATGGCAACGGCGATGTCACCGCATCAATCAACTCCAACGGCACCGGAATCAAGATCGTCGACAATACGGCCTCGGATGGCTCTTCCTCGTTGACCATTTCTGGTACGGGTGGCGCAGATACCGCGGCAGCGTTGGGGATCGATGGCGTGTTTGATTCTGGAACGACCACCGGTTCAAATCTTCAACTCGCCTACCTTGGGCGTGCGTCGTTGCTCAGCGAACTCAACAACGGCCAAGGCATCGGCACAGGCAAGTTTGAGATTGTTGATGCACACGGAAACATTACCCAAATCAATATCACAAGCAACGACAAGACGCTCGGCGATATCATTGACAGCATTGATGGTTCTCTTGAGGGCATCTCCGCACGGATCAACGACAATGGCGACGGCATCATTATCGAACAGAGTGCTGGCGACACCGGCACGCTTCCGATCAAGATTACCGATACGACAGGCACTGTTGCCTCGAAGCTCGGGATCGAAGGCACCGCAAGTAACGGCACCACCAACAACTTCCTCGATGGCTCGTTTRAAAAAGTCATTGAGTTTGAGCCAGACGCAACCCTCAAAGATATTCGTGATGCGATTAATGCGGCCAATGTTGGCGTGAGCGCATCGGTGATCAATACCGGATCAGGCACATCGCCATTCCGGCTCAATCTCACCAGCGAACGCACCGGGCGTGATGGTCGATTCTTGGTCGACTCGGGTAGCTTTGACCTAGGCACTGATATACTCAACGCGGGCGATGATGCTCGTGTGTTCTTTGGTTCAGATGACCCTGCATCTGCTGTGTTGATGACAAGTTCGACCAACCAACTCGACGGCGTGATTCAGGGCGTGACCATCGACCTGCTTTCGAGTTCGAGCGAAGTCGTTGAGATCTCGGTGACCACCAACGCAAACGAGATAGAAACCAAAATCAGCACCTTCGTTGATGCGTTTAATAATGTGATCGACGGGATCGACTTCCGAACCCGTTATGACGAAGAAACCGAAACACGCGGGATTCTTCTTGGCGACGGCACGCTGCTCAACTTGCGTAACTCGTTGTATTCAACACTCAACCGCAAGAACGATGGGTTCTCGAGTTCTGTGGATTCGTTGACCCAAGTCGGAATCACGATCGGTTCGGGCGGCAAGCTCGAGTTTGATGCGACCAAGTTCCGAGATGCGTATGCCGATGACCCACAGGCTGTGGAAGATCTGTTTGGGCGACAGAACATTGAAACGATCGATGATGAAGACCCAAACACGATCGACGAGCAGATTTTTTCTGAGCTGAGTGTGCTTGGGCAGCTCGAAGAGTTCGCRGAYYKRTATGTSWCCAAYATCGGMGGCRTSCTKCARAMCCGWTCSGACGCGMTTGAYTCRCARATYAAGCTYCAAGARRRKCGGATYGAATCRATCCAGMWMTCGCTYGATAAYAAACGSWYRATYCTYSRACGMCAGTTCCTYGCGATGGAAAARGCGATCGGWRMSTTCCAGACACARGGCTCKTCGCTGGCACARWTKTCRGCWTTGGGCTAATACACGACAAACTCGCTGAAGTTGCCCCGATGAAGGACCGATACTCTTCGCAATGAACGACTCCAATACTGCCAATGCGTATCTCAGAACCAAGGTCATGACTGCCTCACCAGAGGAGTTGAGGCTATTGCTTCTCGATGGGGCTGTCCGATTTGCACACCAAGCCCGTGCAGGAATCCAACAATCTCACCCTGAGATGGCCTATCTTGGGTTCAATCAGTGCAGAGATATCATTCTTGAGTTGCTCAACACGATCGTGACCCAGCCAGCGCCGGCGATCGCTCAATCGATGCGTGAGTTGTACACCTTTATGTATGGTGAACTCATCAAGGCGAGCATGGATTCGGATCTTACCAAGCTCAATGAGATCATTGGATTGCTCGAATATGATCGCGAAACCTGGGTATTGACAATGGAACAACTTGTCAAAGAACGCGAAGCAGAAGTTGCTTCAACAATGTCTGTTCAAACTCAAACACAGACGCCAATGCAATCGCGCCAGCCGATCAGCTTTCAGGCTTGATTCGCCTATCAAGGCACACCCCTTCAAACTCAAATCGGTTCGCTTAGCCCTGCTGCGAGGTGTTCCATTACGAACTTCACCTGCACATTGGTGTTGAGTTCGGACTTAGCTCGTTCAACACAATCGATGGTGTGGAGTGCGCGATGGGTCGTCGCTGGTTCGCGCAAGCCTTTGCGAGCGCGTTGGGCGATTAATGCGAACATCTGATCCGCGCCTTTTCGGTTGGCTGCTTCTTTCGAGCGGTTTTCGCCGAGCTTATCGCCTTGCTTGACCCATTTGGTTGCCCATTCATCGACCAACTCGCCCATCGTGGTGCCCAGTGAAATTGAATGGATGCCTCGGTCTGTTTGGACGCACATCGGCTCGATGCGTGTGTGCCAATGGAACAGCCCGCCTTCGATCGCCCGGACAAACCGCCCCGGCGATCCGGCTGCGAACTGCATCAGCCAGTGATGCTCGTTGGGATCGAGTTCGAACTTCTGGGTATTGATCCATGCACGCATCGCGTCGTCATCCAAAGGCGTAAACGCGACCCGCTGACACCGTGAACGGATGGTGGGCAACAACCGATCTTCGCTTGATGTCACCAAGATAATCACCGTGCCCGGCGGCGGCTCTTCGAGGGTCTTGAGAATCGCATTCTGCACCGGAGCATTGGTCGGCGAGCGATCAAGCAGCTCGGCTTCATCCACAATAAACACCTTACCCGCGATTGAATCACTCTTCATCGACGGCGCGAGTGCTGCTGGTGCGATCAGGTGTTCTTCGACGATGGCTTTGGGGATGGTCGCGAGTTTGGCATCGCGGACCTTTTTATCTTCGTGATAGCGTGCGAGTTCTTTCTTGACGACATGCAAATCTGGATGCGTGCCGGCTTTGAGCAGCTGCTGGACATGGCTATCTGGATCGGGCGTGATCTGCCCGCCCAGATCGGGAGCCGAGCTTGGATCGAGGATCGTCGCTGCCCATGCGACGGCTGCGGTGAACTTGCCAACACCTTCAGGGCCATGAAAGATCCAGGCATGATGCACACGCTCAGATTGCATCGACTGCTGCAAGATCTCGATCGCCCGCGATTGCCCAAGCACATTGCCCAGCCCAATCGGCGAGTCATACACCCGAATCCCTGGCCCAGCATCCGTCACCACACGCTTGCGAGTGATTTTCTTGGTCGTCTTCTTTTTGGTCGTGCGTTTGGCCATGTGCTATTAAGGATAGCCGATCTGTCCAGAAAGATCACACCCGGTGCCACTGCTTGCCGAAGACGGTCAAGGCGTGGCACCCTGATGTGAATCAGGCTCATGGATTAGCCGTTGCGTCGTCGGCGGGCACCGATGAGCAAGCCGCCAGCTAATATTGGGAGTGTGCTTGGGGTTGGGATGATGGAGTTGATCCAGCCGGTGTAGTCGGAGATGCGGGTGAAGCCGTTGGAGTCGCCGTAGTCGCCGTTGGGGGTGCCGTCGGTGGAGTTGATGAATGAACTCACGCCTGCGAGTCTCCAGCCCAGGGGGGTTTCGACGAAGAGGCCGCCGCCGGAATCTCCGGGTGCGATCGAGTATTCAAGCCCGATCGGCGCATCGCTGCCGTAGAGCGATTCGCTTGGATCATTTGGGTTATCGAAGTCGGTCAGCATGATTCGGCTGTCCCATCCGCGTGCGGAGCCGAGGACATCGATTATATTTTGCCCTGCGCGAAGCGTGCCGCCGGTGCCTGGCATCTCCCCGGTTTCGCCGGTGCCTGTACGCCCATAGCCAACCATTGTGCCGACGGCTCCGAGTTCGTTTCGCTCTGTATTTAACTGTGCAACTTGTATGCCTGTGATCGGGCTTGAGATATGGAGAAGTGCGAGATCGCCCCCAGCGAGAAACTGACCGCGTGCCCAATCTGGGTGGATCACAACTTCATCGACAAAGCCAAAGGATGACCCATTCAAGAATGCCGCAGAGGAAACGATACGATCGACACAATGCGCTGCGGTAAGAATCCATTCCTCACTAATCAGCGTGCCCGAACAAGTTGCCGAACTTCCGTTCCCGAAGGTAACACTCAACTGCCCAACAGCGCCAAACTGTGATTGCTGCCCAAGCTGTTGGTAGAGCGCATCGTCGACATCATGGCGGATAACACCTGCGTTTGCGGTCGCAACGAGTGCTGAAGTGAGCATAATGGCTTTGATTGTAAACGGATAACGCATTGCTGCTCCTCTGGTTTTTACATGTCATATCACAGGGTAACTGATGGTTCGGAGACCGAATCTTCAGCGATCCTGCAACGCCCCCACCGATCGATATCTGGGCTGCTGTATAAACAGACTCCCAAAACGAGCCTCTCGCCAGCAAACCGAGTGAATTTGTATCATTTTGGGACCTCTTCGAGCAGTACAACACGAATGCCATGCCCCTATCATCGCCGATACATCTATGCCGACACATTTCTGCCGATCATTGAAGACCGGTCCGACCACCGAACAGAAACGGAACGCCCGTATGTCCACGAGTGCCAATGCCATGACCGATATCAACTCCGCCGCTGCTGTCCGCAGCGCGTTTATCAAGTTCTTCACCGATAAAGCACACACCTTTGTGCCCTCGTCAACCACCTGCCCGACGAACGATCCGTCGCTGCGCGATACCTTCGCCAACGCGGGGATGAATCAGTACAAACCCATTTTTCAGGGCACGCTCGATCCCAACTCGCCATTGCAAGGGCTCACGCGCGCGACCAATACACAGAAGTGCATCCGCGCTGGCGGCAAGCACAATGACCTTGATGATGTGGGCAAGGATACTTATCACCATACCTTCTTCGAGATGCTCGGCAACTGGTCGTTTGGTGACTACTTCAAAGCCGAGACGATTGCGTGGGCTTGGGAACTGATGACCGGGCCACGCGAGAACGGATGCTTCGGGCTCGATCCAACCCGCTTCTACGCGTCATACTTTGGTGGCGACGAAAGGGCCGGGCTCGAGCCAGACCTTGAAGCCAAACAAATCTGGGAGAAGTTCCTCCCCCCAGAACGCGTGATGCCCTTTGACATGAAGGATAACTTCTGGGAGATGGGCGACACCGGGCCATGCGGACCTTGCTCGGAACTTCATTACGATCGCGTGGGAAACCGTGATGCATCGCACTTGGTCAACGCCGACGATCCAGAAGTGATCGAGCTATGGAACCTCGTGTTCATCCAATACGATCGACTCGAAGGCGGCAAGCTGAGCACACTCCCTTCGCAGCATGTTGATACCGGGCTTGGACTCGAACGAATTGTCTCGGTGCTTCAAGATAAGAACTCGAACTACGACACCGATGTGTTTATGCCGATCTTTGATGCGCTCGTCAAGCTCACGGGTTGTCGCGTATACACCGGCAAACTCGGCCCAGAAGACACTGATGGCGTGGATGAGGCGTATCGCGTGATCGGCGATCACATCCGCACGCTGGTCTTTGCGATTACCGACGGCGGGATGCCTTCGAACGAAGGGCGTGGGTATGTGCTTCGGCGGATTTTGCGTCGTGCTGTACGGTACGGCCGTCAGAAACTTGGCGCACCCCAAGGCTTCTTGGCCGATCTCGCCCCCACTGTCATCGAGATGATGGGCGATGCCTTCCCAGAAMTTCGCATTGATCCCAAGCGGGTGATCGGGATTATCGAAGACGAAGAAACAAGCTTCGGCAAGACGCTTGATCGTGGGATCAAGATGTTCGATGGGCTTGCGACAGACTCTGGAACGATCTCAGGCGAAGACGCCTTCAAGCTCTACGACACCTACGGCTTCCCCGTCGATCTCACCGATCTGATGGCCCAAGAACGCGGACTCACCGTTGATCTTGATGGCTTTGCAAAGGCAATGGAGCAAGCAAAAAATCGCTCGCGCCAAGGTGGACGCAAAGAAGGCGGCGAACAGAAGGTCGAGCTTCGCGCAGAACAGATCGCCAAGCTCTCGCATCTGAACATCAAACCAACCGATGACTCGGCTAAGTTTGCGGTGCGCGATATCAACGCAACAGTCAAGGCGATCTGGAACGGGCACAACTTTGACAACCACGCCGACTCGACCACCGCTGGAACCCGGCGCGTCGGGATCGTACTCAATAAAACCAATTTCTATAGCGAGATGGGCGGGCAGGTCGCAGACCTTGGCGAGCTTCAGTGCATCAAGGCTGGCGCACACTTCCGTGTAGAAGACACCCAATCCTTCGGCGGCTATGTCTTGCACATCGGGCGAATCACCAAAGGAAAGATCACGACCGGCGACGATGTCATGTGCCATCAGAAAAAGGCATACCGGGCGAAGGTCTCATCGAACCATACCACGACGCATCTCTTGAACTTTGCGCTGCGTGAAGTGCTTGGCGATGGGATCGATCAGCGCGGATCGTTGGTCAACGATGAAAAACTTCGGTTTGACTTTACGCACAATCAGCCGGTGACTGCGGAAGAAGTTGCCAAGGTGGAATCGATCGTCAATCACGAGATCGATCAGAACCTTACGGTGTATGCCGAGCTTTCGGCCCTTGATGATTCGCAAAAAATAAGCGGGCTGCGTGCGGTCTTTGGCGAAGCCTATCCAGATCCTGTCCGGGTGGTTTCGATCGGGATCGAAGTCGAGCAACTCATGTCGAATCCTGAGAATAACGCTTGGAAAACAGCGTCGATCGAGTTCTGTGGCGGCACACATATCGAATCGACCGGCGTTGCCAAACGCTTCGCGCTCTTGAGCGAAGAAGGCATCGCCAAAGGCATCCGCCGAATCACTGCGATTACCGGGCAAGACGCGATTGATGCGCAAGCCCGTTCGGCAGAGCTGCTGACCATGGCTGATGCACTCGATACAACGGCGCCCGGCGAGTTGGCAGCCAAACACCAAGAGCTTGTTTTGGTTCTCGAACAAGAAACCTTGCCGGCGGCTGGCAAGAACGCGATTCGTGTCAAGCTTGCACAGATCCAGAAGAAGCTCAAGAACGCGGGCAAGGCGGCAGCTGCTGAAAACGCAAAGAAGGCGCAGGCATTGGCTGCTGGCATTGCCGAGTCGGCTGCGGGATCGCCCGAAGAAGTGATCATCGCATCGCTCGAACTCGGTTCCGATCGCAAAGCCCTCGAAGCTGCGCTCAAGACCATCACCAGCGCGTGCCCAAACAAGGCGGTGATGCTGATGAGTCTTGATGAAGGCGCTGGTCGTGTTGCACTCATGGCGGTTGTTCCTGCGGGCCAGATCGGCAAAGGGCTCAAGGCGGGCGATTGGATTCGTGAAGTCGCGGGGATTATGGGCGGCAAGGGCGGCGGGCGACCAGACAACGCCCAAGGCTCGGGCTCGGATATCTCGAAACTCAAAGAAGCAACCGTCCACGCGAGAACATTCGCCTTCGGTAAGATTCTCTGAGATGAATAATCTGGACACCACCGAGCTATTTCTGATAGGATCAAACCAATGAGCCCAGATGACAACACATCCCGAGGCGATCGTGCCCGCCAGGCCAAAGCATGGAGCATCGCGCTCGATCCTGTCTATGGCATGATCGGGCTGGGGTTGATTGGCTATGCCATCGACTATTTCGCCAATACAGGGATGCTCTGGACGATTATCTTGGCGATTACAGGGCTTGTGGTCGGGTTTTACCGGTTCGTTCGCGAGGCGATGGACCTCAATAAGGAACAGACTCAATCCTCGCCAAGAACCGATGGCGACCCAGAAACCTGATGAAATCTGGGTCAATTGAGGACTCATTTGATCCAGATTCCTGCCACGCGAAAAACTACTTGAAAACTTGTCAAGAAAGGGTGCAAAATGGTCTCTTTTTGACTCGCCGATTGGGTTCATGCCCCCTATCCTTCTCGCCCGGCAGGATTGGAGTTCTCGTATGTTCTCTCGCCGTTTATATAGAGTCTAATTCACACACGCACCGCACATGACCAACGAAACCATGCCAAATCTGATCACACAAGATGAGGTAAAGCTGCCTTTGATCCGAACCGGATCAATCGCTCTGGTGGTTTGTGTCGTTATCGCATTTGTTGGCGGCATGATCGCCCAACAACGCGGCGGCATGATGAGTGATGGACTCTGGTCGATGCTGGCAACCATCCCTGGGGTCTTGATCCCGATGGGAATCATGATGGCGATGCCTGCCAAGAACGCACCCGAGTGGAGCGTTCCTGTGCTTGCCGGCACCATGATCCGTGCATTGACCGTGCTGACGATTGGCATGGCGGTCTATATGATTGCCTCACCTGATCGGGTTGTTTTCTTTCTGACTATGCTCACTGCATTAATGGTCACGCTGATCATTGATGTTGCATCCGTTTTATCTCTGATCCAGAAGCACACGCCGGGCATGACGCCAGCGGTTGATGCGGAGGGTATTTCCTGATGTCGACTTTCACACTCGCTGCTGCCGATCCGGTAGCTCATGTCATCAATCACCCGTTCATCGTCAACGCTGACGGCTGGTGGCTCTGGTCATCGGCGCAGACCAACATGGTCCTCACTGGACTCATCATGATCTTTGGTGGATTCATCGTTGCCAAAGCGGTCTCAACCGGAGCCGAAGGCGACGGACACCATCGATGGGTCACCAAATCACGCTTCGCACACACTGTTGAAGTGATCTGTGGGTATCTTCGTGAGAACACGGTTCGCCCGCTGCTTCATGAACGCACCAATATGTATATGCCGTTCTTGTGGACGGTCTTCTTCTTTATCTTGATCAACAACCTCTTGGGTTTGATCCCATTGCTTGACGCACAGAACTTGCTCAACCCAGAAATGGCCGCCGAGCATCGTGCATTCATCGGTGGCACCGCGACCCAAAGCATCTATGTCACCGCAGCACTCTCGCTGATGGCTGGTTTGATGATCAACYTTGCCGGGATCAAAGAACTCGGTATTGTTGGCTACATCAAGCATCTGACCGCTGAAGCACCGATCTTCGTTTGGCCGATCATTATCCCGATCGAAATCCTGGGCACCTTTATTAAGCCAATCGCCTTGTCGATTCGTTTGTTCGCCAACATGACCGCGGGTCATATCCTGGTCGCTGTGCTTCTCGGCTTTGCAGCCGACGGCTTTGGCAACCTTGGCATCATCGGATTGCCTGTTGGTATCGTTTCAAGTGTCGCGGTGATCGCGATTTACTTCCTCGAGTTGTTTGTCGCCTTCTTGCAGGCGTTTGTATTTATGTTCCTCACGACCGTGTTCATCTCGCTTCTGGCGCATCATGGTGAGCACGATCAAGATCACGAAGGGGCACCCGCCCACGCGTGATCAGTTTTAACAATAGTTGGGCCTGGGGCACCGCGGGAGGGGCACCCAAGGCCATTGCGATCCGGAGTTGGATCGACAGTGGATTCTTCCCGCATTTCCAAGGTTCAGGTCGATCAACACAGAATCGGCCTCTGAAAGGAATTTCAATCATGAAACTCACCAAGAATATCGTTCTCGCAGCAGCAACCATCGCAGTTCTCGCACCAATGGCTATGGCACCGATAAGTAAACCAATCGGATTGGCCATCAGCGCCACACCAAGGGCTCTTGTACCAACTATGACAGCGGGCAATGCTCGGGCGGCCAGCCCCCAGAGCCCTTTTGTGAGACTAAGAACAACACCGACTGCCCGACCGTTGGTGCTGGCAGACATAAGCATTGCCATATTCCATGCC